>CALWEL010000016.1 GCA_944377305.1 uncultured Clostridia bacterium | reverse complement strand
TTTCATATTTGCTCCTTAAAAACAACTTTTATCTATTTCAAACCCTATTGGTGAACAACTTGGCACCCAAGGGAATGGCATATTTTCATTTGCAGGGATTTTATATGCTAAACCAATAAATGCAGTTATATTAACACCACTTGTAACGCAAATAACTGTATCGTTGTCATCATATTTTTCAACAATGTCTTTTATTGCTTCTCTAATTCTAGTTTGACATTGTAACCAAGTTTCAGTTTTTGTAACATTTTTTCCATTTTCTATAACTTCAAAAACATTTTTAAACTCATTAAATCTTGGTTCTTCATAAATAGGCAAATTCATATATTTATTGATTATTTCAGCAGTTTTTGCACATCTAAAATATGGTGAAGTATATATTGCTTTTATATTTGAATATTCCGACATCATTTTCATAAGTTCTGCAACGATTTCCGCGTCTTGTAAACCTAATGGTTGAATTCCATCTTCTTGAGTTGGAGGATTTCCTTTTTCTCTTAATGCGTGATGAACATAAATTATTTTCATTTAATCATACCTTTAATTTCATTTTATAAATATATTATAACATATAAATTATAAATTTGTTGCAAATATTTGAATTTTTTATAAAAATACAAAATTGGCATTTAGACGTGTGCTTGTCATATACAAGTGTCGTCGCTTCGCTCCGACAGACAAGCACACTCTACAACTAAATATATTAGACAAAAAGCGAAAGTGTTGGTAAACGTAACACACTTTCGCTTTTTGCTATTATATATGATGGCTAATTTATTCCATGGTGTACTTGACAAGAGTCTCTGAAATGAGTTCTTCTTTTGCTGATTAAGGCAGAGAAACAATATTTGCGCTTGTGGCTTTGTTTTATTCGTTTCTCTGCCTTCTGATATTGTGTTTTCATTTCTTCTCTTGTCAAGTACCTTTCACGGCATAAAATAGCCAAGAAAAAAGAGAACTAGATATTTTTCTAATTCTCTAATTATTACACTAGTTTCAAAAGTAAGTGACTAAAATTAAATTATTTTTATTTATTTGATTATTTAAATATATTTTATTAATTAATTTAAAAATTTATTAAAACTTTAATAAATATTAAAAAAATAGTAATTAAGTTAATTTTTAATATTATTTTGTCCTTTTGACATTAATTTTATATTGTGATAGAATGAAATTAAATAAAGGGGAATTATGAAACAAAAGCAATCTAATATAAGTAAAATATTAGTTAGTTTGATTTTAATTCTTTTTTTATTGATTTTGATATCATCACAAGTATATGCTTGGTTCAGTGCACGAGCAAGATATGAAAATACTCCGACCTTTGCGACACTAGAAGTAGACATAACATCAGGTTCAACTAGTATGACCGATTCAAGTTTTACCACTATATATTTGAATAATGTCTATCAAGGAAGTACTATTAACTTCAATTCATTGTCTATATTGAATACTGGCAATGAAGCAGTTTATGCTATATTTGACAACAGACCGTTTGATGGAAGATTTTATTATATGCATATTTGGGATAATGATAATGAATCGATGTTAATTCCAGTACTGGATAGCAACGGAGTAGTGTGTGTATATGATACAATTAATCAACAATTTTATTACAGCGAAAATGAAGACACATTCGGATATTCATTATAATTAAAGTGCGGAAAAACTATATAAATCATTGATGTGAACCTTAATGATGAAGTGCATCTCAAAAGTAAAACTTTATGAACTGCACTTCAAGATTCAAGGTTTTTATTTTTTTAATTTATCTTGATTATATATTTAGTTTTATTTTATTATGTGGGTTTATTTTATTTTTTTTAGAGTTAATTCAAATTTAAAAATGTTTTGACAGACAAATAAATATTTGGTAATATTATTAAAGGGTATTATGCGTATCTTTACTGGGGAAAAGCGTAATATTTTTGTTTATATAGCATATATTGTGCTAATATTCTTTCTTATGATCGCTGGGGTGTATGCTTGGTTTACTGCTACTGCTAGACAGTCGTATAATTCCTCATTTGCCACATTGAAAATCAATATTTGCTCAGGATCTGACAGTGTCACAGATTCGGATTTCACTACTACATATTTAGATAATATCAGTCCAGGAAGTACGGTTAACTTCAATTCATTGTCAGTAGCAAATATAGGAGATGTCTCAGTTTATACAATAGTAAAATTGAAATTAAAATTTGAAATTAATGGCATTGATCATTGTTTAGTATATTACTATAATTTGGACGGACAAATTATAGAACATACGAATATTGAAAAAAATTTGACACCCGCTTCTTTAATAGAATCAAAACAAACAAAATCATTAAATTTATCATTTACTTTTGAAGGAAGTGAATTTACTAATGATTTTAAACAAAAGCGCGTGGAGTTCACTTTTACAGCATTAGCAATTCAATCGCTGATTCCAGAAGACGTAACGGGTACATATCCAACTAGTGAATTGTATGCAGTTTATTATTTGGTAGAAGAAGTGGATGCTGATACCGATATTTCTTCGCACAAAGTATCATTTTATGACGAAACAGGCGACAATTTGATATATCTAGAATATGTGAATCACAACGCATCCAGCATATACACAGATATTCCTACAAAGCAAAACTCGGGAATTTATAGTTACACATTCACTGGATGGGTGGATAGTGAGGGAGAACCTGCGGATTTGACTGGCATAACATCGGATACAAGCGTATACGCGTCATTTTCTTCATCATATATTCAGTATGAGTTGAATATAGTCAATTCTACCTCTGCCAACCTGACAGTGTCTAGGGGAGGAAATGTGCTCCAAGATGGTGCAGTTCTACGCTACGGAGATGTATTGACCATTAACTACACAGCAAATTCTGGCACTACTGGTTCACTCTCCGTGTCTGGAGCCACACGCGTTGGCAATACTGACAACTATTCTGTTACAGGCAATGTCACCGTGACTTATAGAGAGCAATTATGCGTACAAATCTGCTACCAGCACATCGGCGTGTGGAAATCTTTTGCGATATGCTAAAGAGGTGAGGGTGCTCACGAGTTGCATTGGAGATAGCACGAATAGTTATCTCGAGGACACAGCGAACTTCACCAAAAGGGTTGAGGGAGAATACACTATTTATACTGCGGTGTAATGACCGATATTAGTGCACATAAGTGTATCGGAAGTAGGTATCGAGAGATAAGGTGATGGATAGGATAAAGCGCCAAACGCAATGAAAAAAGCCACTAGCAAATATCGCTGGTGGCTTTTCATTTATGCTAATGGTATTTTGTAGCAAAAATAGATATAGTTATTGTAAATATATTAATACGCTGGAAACAAAAATCTAGGAAACCAAAAAGAAGATATAAACAAGTGTTTCAAAACAGATTAGTATGTCATTTATTAAACATAAAGATACGGCAAAAATGGACTCAGGCGATGAATTCGTTGTGTGGGTGATGTTATTTCTTCTTCTGAAACTTGCCGTCCTTCTTGTGAACAATGAAATTCAAATCGTTGCTTTCGCTGAGTTCTTTCACTCTTTTTAAGGCTTCGTCTTTTGTTGGGAAAGATGCAATTACGCGCTTTGCTCCATCTTTTTTTATTTGCCAAGTACGATCCTCCTTATTGTATAGAACTCGGTAAATTGCTTTTTTCTCTTTATCTTTAACCTCGTCCATATTTTCTCCTTTTTATACTAAAAATATTATAGCAAACTTTTTTTTATTTTTCAATACATTTCGACAAAAATGTGTATAATTTGGTATTGACAAGCATAATTTATTGTGTTAATATCTCACCACTTTAGGAGGAAATATGTACAATTATGATAATTTTGACGAACATCAAAAACCGATTATTATTGGAGAACGCGGTGATTATGATATAACTTTTGTCAATGGTAAGAATTGCAATGTAAATGATATAAAAGTTTACACCGATTATTTAGCAGTTCAAGGTAAAAAAAGTAGGAATTGGAAATTGGTGGATGCTTATGGAAATTTTAGTGAAGCATTCAGCGAAATTTTGGGATATAAAAATGGTTTTTTTGCCGTTAGGGGACTAGATAACACAATTAAATATAGAGATCTAATTGGTAGAACATCTGACAGTATTACACGATCAGGTAGTGCTTTGAACGATTTTAAAAATGGTAAGTGTGACATCAGTGATCTGGAAGTTTATTGGTTTGAGGATATTAGATTTTTGTTGGCAGTTGTGCATATAGAAGAAAAGAGAATTGCTACTGCGAATCCTTCGAAATATAACACTGCTATCAAGAGATATATACTTAGACAAGATATTACCAGACAATTACAAGAGGCAATAAATAATTATTTTAGTACTGGTCTTGTGAATGTTGAAATTTAATTGAATTATAAAACTAGAGTTTAAATTTATAAAATCTTTTCGTAATAAATATTGTTGAAACATATTATAGTTTTCTGATTTTAACGTTTAATTTATTTAAATTATAATTTATTGACAAACGCGATAGTGTATGCTAATATATCTTGTACGGAGGAAAAATGAATTCAATAAGATTAGTAGGACGCATTGGTGCCATTAGGTTATATTTTATGACTGGTGAAAAAAGTGAAATCTTTTATGATGCTAAATTATTAGGAGAAGATTTTGTAGCAGTACAATTTGATAAAAATTCAAAATGGACTATCATAAATAGATTGAATGAAGAAGTGGGTTCGTTTTATGATGTAGCAGAATTTAGCTCTGGACATTTCAAAATAAAAACAGAGCAAGACTCAGATTATACATATCTCGATTTGGTAGGCAGAATCTCCAAGATGCCTACAAAATCTGGAGAAGATTTCTATTCATATTATAAAGATAAAATTTCGTATAAAGATCTAAACAAAAATTATTTTTCAGATCCAAGATTTCTTCACGCTATTATATATGAAGAATTAAACAAAGCAAAATATTATGATCCTAAAAAATATACACATAGGGGCGCGCGTGCTCAAAAATTGTTGGAGATCAGTGAAGAAGTTAATGATTGGTTGTATCAATCCGCTAGTGTAGATGGCTTATTGTAATTTGAGAAAAAATTTTGTAGTTTATTACCAATGTATAAAAAGATGAAAATCCATATAATATCAAGGTCTTATAATATATAAATTTTCATCTAAATATTCAGATATAGTTAAGGATATAAATGCAGTTCATAAGACTGCATTTTTTCATATTGAAATGAATAATTTTAGGTTTCAATTTATCGAATATTATTATAAATGATTTGGCTGTTGAAAAATTAGTTTTGTATGTTTTAAATAATATTAATGAAATGAATATTGTTTATTAAAAGTCAAAAATTGTAGATAATTAATTGATAAACTATTGACAATTTAATTTATATTTTATATAATTAATTCGTTATAGACTGAATGCTGCTTTGTCTATAAAAGAGGTTGCAAAATTTATAAGGAGGATATAATGCCTACAGTTAATCAATTAGTTAGAAAAGGTAGAGTAAAACAGGTTGCGAAAAGTCAATCTATTCTTTTGGATGAATGCCCACAGAAACGTGGCGTTTGTTTGACTGTCACAACTACTACACCTAAGAAACCTAACTCTGCTTTGCGTAAAATTTGTAGAGTACGTCTATCTAATGGCAAAGAAACCACTTGTTATATACCAGGAGAAGGGCACAACTTGCAGGAACATAATGTTGTTTTGGTTCGAGGAGGACGTGTGCCAGATCTTCCAGGTGTAAGATATCACGTGGTACGTGGCGCGTTAGATACTGCAGCTGTGCAAAAACGTAAACAAGGCAGAAGTAAATACGGCGCAAAACGTCCTAAATAATATAATTACAACCCTTACTCTCTTTGCATTTGCAAAATATATCTTTAGGGAAGTGTTCAGTATTTGTAAAAATAAATAATTTTGCTTAAACTCATTATTCTTTCAATAAATCATTTGTTAATCTAATTTGAGAATTTAACGATATAAAAAATATAATCAATATATTTTAAAATAATCAAATGGGAAAAGATAAAATATTTTAAGACTGGAAATAAGATATCGCAATTTTAATAAATGTTTATTGTGTAAGGTTGATTCGAAAATCTAACTTTATGAGATAAGAGGGTAAGTATTAATATAAAAAAATTCATTTTATAGTTTCAGAATTTAAATTTAAGTAATAAATATAAAAGGAGAATAATATGTCAAGAAGAAATGCAGCTGTAAAAAGAGTTGTATTACCTGATCCTATGTATAATTCTACTTTAGTT
This sequence comes from uncultured Clostridia bacterium, assembly GCA_944377305.1. GTDB lineage: Bacteria > Bacillota > Clostridia > Christensenellales > UBA1242 > Onthoplasma. The sequence continues at coordinate 3,940 of CALWEL010000016.1, read as the reverse complement.
AGCAAAATAATCAATCAGGTAATGTACGATGGGAAAAAAGGCATTGCACAATCTATCGTATATAGTGCGATGAATACAGCTAGTGAAAAGATCAAAGAAGATGCTCTTCAAGTGCTTACCACAGCCATTGAAAATATCAAGCCAAAATTGGAAACAAAAGCTAGACGTGTTGGCGGAGCAAACTATCAAGTTCCACTTGAAGTTAGTGCTGATAGACAACAAACTTTAGCAATTCGTTGGTTGATTACTTGTGCTAGAAAGCGTAATGAGCGTGGTATGGAGGCTAAACTTTCTGCAGAAATAGTTGATGCTTACAATCAAACTGGCGGAGCGATTAAGAAGAGAGACGATATGCATAGACAAGCGGAAGCAAACAAAGCATTCGCACATTATCGTTGGTAATTTTAGGGGGATAATATATGGCAAGACAAGTTCCATTAGAGAAAATTAGAAATATCGGAATTATGGCGCACATTGATACTGGTAAGACCACTACTACCGAGCGTATCCTATTCTATACGGGTATCAATCATAAGATTGGTGAAGTGCACGACGGTCAGGCGACTATGGACTGGATGGCTCAAGAGCAAGAGCGAGGTATTACAATCACATCTGCTTGTACGACTTGTCAATGGCAAGATTGTACTATCAATATTATTGATACACCAGGGCACGTAGACTTTACCGTTGAGGTTGAACGTTCATTGAAAGTTTTGGACGGAGCTATTGCGCTTTTCAGCGCGCGTGCCGGTGTTCAAGCACAGAGTGAAAATGTTTGGCGTCAAGCATCAAAATTCAATGTTCCTCGTTTATGTTTCATAAATAAAATGGATATCAATGATGCCAATTTTTTAAAGGCAGTGAAGAGTATTCGTGAAGTGTTGGGAGCAAATGCCGTTCCACTTCAACTTCCAATAGGTGAGGCTGATACATTCAAAGGAATTGTTGACCTAATCAAGATGAAAGCTTATGTATTCTATGATGACCTTGGAAAAGATTATCGAGAAGAAGATATACCTGCAAACCTTGTGGCTCAAGCACAAGAGTATAGACAGAAGATGATTGAATCCGTAGCTGAGACAGACGATATATTGTTAGACAAATTCTTCTCAGGAGAAGAGATTACTAATGATGAATTGAAAAAAGCGATTAGAAAAGCTACTTGTAATCTTCAGATGTTCCCAGTCCTCTGTGGGACGGCTGCGAAGAACAAAGGTATACAAGAATTACTAGATGCTGTAGTAGACTATATGCCAAGCCCTATTGACGTTCCAGCCATCAAAGGCACACTTCCAGATGGTACGGAGGTGGAGAGAAACAACAGCGATGATGAACCATTTGCTGCTCTTGCGTTCAAAATTGCTACCGATCCTTATGTGGGTCGTATCACATTCATCCGAGTATATAGTGGAAAACTTTCCGCAGGTAGTTATGTCTTAAATTCTACTAAGGACAAGAAGGAGCGTATCGGAAGATTGTTGCATATGCACGCAAATAATAGAACGGATATTCCAGAAGTTTTGGCTGGAGATATCTGTGCAGTTGTCGGACTTAAAAATACAGGTACAGGCGACACATTGTGTGATGAAAATCACCCTATCAAACTCGAAGAGATGGAGTTTATGAAGCCAGTTATAGAAGAAGCTATTGAGCCAAAAGATAAACAAGCTCAAGAAAAATTGGGTATTGCTATTGCTAAACTTATGGAAGAGGACCCTACATTTAAATCATATACCAATGACCAAACAGGGCAGACAATTATAGCAGGCATGGGTGAATTGCACCTTGACATTTTGGTAGATAGAATGAAGAGAGAGTTTGGTGTTGAAGTTAATGTGGGAAAACCTCAAGTTGCATACAAAGAAACTATCCGCCGTGCAGTTGAAGCGGAAGGAAAATATATTAAACAATCGGGTGGACGTGGACAATATGGTCATTGTAAAATCAAAATGGAACCACTTCCTAGAGATAAAGGATATATCTTTGAAAGTGCGGTTGTAGGAGGTGCGATTCCTAAGGAGTTCATCCCACCAATTGATGCAGGCATCCAAGAGGCGAAGAAGTCTGGTGTACTTGCAGGCTATGAGACAATAGACTTCAAAGTGACGGTATATGACGGATCATATCACGATGTCGACTCGAGCGAAATGGCGTTTAAGATTGCTGGCTCTATGGCTTTCAAAGAAGGAATGAAGAAAGCAGATCCTGTTTTGCTTGAACCTATTATGAAAGTGGAAGTGAATGTGCCAGATGAATATTTAGGCACGGTTATGGGAGGAATCACCTCTCGACGTGGAATATTGTCAGGCACAGAGGCAAAATTCGGCACACAAGTGATTCACGCAGAAGTTCCGCTATCTGAAATGTTTGGTTATTCTACAGATCTTCGTGGTTCTACTCAAGGTCGTGGCACATATACAATGGTGTTTAGCCACTATGCAGAATGTCCAAAGAATGTTTCCGACAAAATTATCGGAGATAGAAAGAAATTAGCTGAATAAATTTATTAAAAATATGTGATAATTGCTTGACTTTGTTTAGGCAATTAAAGTAAAATATAAGAGTATATAATTATTAAAGGAGAATTAAATTATGGCAAAAGCTAAATTTGATAGAACTAAACCACATGTAAACATTGGTACAATTGGTCACGTTGACCACGGTAAAACTACATTGACCGCTGCAATTACTATGGTTTTGGCTGCAAAAGGTCTTTCAGAGAAGAAGACTTATGACCAAATTGATAATACCCCAGAGGAAAAAGCTCGTGGTATTACAATCAATACTTCACACGTTGAGTATGAAACTGCAAAGCGTCACTATGCACACGTTGACTGCCCAGGACACGCAGACTACGTCAAAAATATGATTACTGGTGCTGCTCAGATGGATGGAGCTATACTTGTCGTTGCTGCAACTGATGGTCCAATGCCTCAGACTAAAGAACATATCTTGCTTGCTCGTCAAGTAGGTGTTCCTTATATCGTAGTATTTATGAACAAAACAGATCAAGTTGACGATCCTGAAATCTTAGACTTGGTTGAGATGGAAATCCGTGATTTGCTTTCGTCTTATGGATTCCCTGGCGATGACACTCCTATTATCAAAGGTAGCGCACTGAAAGCTTTGGAAGCGGCTTCAGCTGGCAATGCTGATGCTCCTGAATGTCAATGCATTATGGACTTGATGGATGCTGTTGACAATTACATTCCAGACCCAGTTCGTGATACTGATAAACCTTTCTTGATGCCAGTAGAAGATGTATTCTCAATCACTGGTCGTGGTACTGTTGCGACTGGTAGAGTTGAACGTGGTGTTGTAAAACTTAATGAAGAAGTTGAATTAGTTGGTATCAAACCTACTCGTAAGGTTGTTATTACTGGTATTGAGATGTTCAGAAAATCACTTGATGAAGCTCGTTCTGGAGACAACGCTGGATTATTGCTTCGTGGTATTCAGAGAACTGAAATTGAACGTGGTCAGGTTCTTGCTAAACCTGGTACAATCACTCCTCATACCAAATTCAAAGCTGAAGTTTATGTTTTGAAAAAAGAAGAGGGTGGTCGTCACACAGCATTCTTCAACGGATATCGTCCACAATTCTATGTTCGTACTACTGATATTACAGGTTCAATCAAACTTCCAGCGGGAGTTGAAATGGTTATGCCAGGTGATAATGTCTCTATGGAAATTGAACTTATCCACCCAATCGCTATTGAAAAGGGTATGAGATTCGCTATCCGTGAAGGTGGTAGAACTGTTGGTTCAGGTGTCGTATCTGAAATCATTGGTTAATAAAATACTAGTAATTAAAAATCTCGCTATTAGGCTAGCAATTTTGAAACTAGCAGAATATTTAAGAAAAACATAGACAAAAAACTGTCTATGTTTTCTTTTTGCACCAACTCTCTCTTAATTGCAAAAAAACGAATACTTCTGA
>CALWEL010000015.1 GCA_944377305.1 uncultured Clostridia bacterium | reverse complement strand
ATAGAAATATAAAAGATGCTTTGTTGATTGCAAGCATCTTTTTAATTTTTATGCTAGTTTTAAAGGTTAGAGTCCTTATTATGTTTTTTGTAAATTTTATGTAATTTATAAAAATAATACTAATTATAGTATAAAAAATCACCTATAGAACGACACATTTCCCATAGGTGAGATTGGCAAGTTGCACATGCAAAATTGAAATAGATTGACTGCTGGCATAATTTTGAAGCACTCCACCAAAGCTACCTTACAGCACATACTGTATCCTTCTTAATGCTGCTGTCTTCCGACCCTGACATAGTTCGTAGGGCAATATTGTATAAGACCTTGATCTCATTATGCTACAAGACTACTCAACACAACCAAGTCTATCCCGCTTATGCACATTCAGCCCCACTGTAGTGGATTGTGGGCAACAGGGCACCACTAGCTCCCCGCCTAGTACAACTCATTTATATTATATACGAAAAAAAATTTATTTACAAGTGTTTTATCAAAATTTGTTTAAAATCCAAGCTTTACTATTGACATAAGTAAATTCCTATGATAGACTACAATACAAGAAGGTGGATTATGAGTAGAAATATTAAAATTGATATAGAAGAATTCAAAATTCATTTACTAGAAGTTTTGAAAAATGAATTTCCTAATATTATGGAAAGAATTTTGTTATATTTGACAAATAGATTTGATATTTTGGTCACAGATTATAAAAGCAAAATAAACACAGTAGATGCTAGAAATTCGGTTAAAATAGACAATCCTACTAACAATATTGAGAATTATTTGATTGCAGATGAAGATGGAAAAATTTTGATAAAGAATAAGAAGTACAAAATTAATCCAGAAGTTTTCAAGGTTATCCATTTTGTTACGGCTCGTGAAATTGTAAATACATTAAAAGATATTGCAACAAAAGAATATGCCAATGTTTATGTCGAAAATACTGAATTGAAAGCTAGAAAAGCGGTAGCAGAAATAGTCAATAGTATACTTCCTGCTTATTGGGATATGATTCACAAATTAAATCGTTTTGACAAAAAATATAGAGATATGGAAAAAACAAATTTAATTGAAAACAACGTAATCAATCACCCATCAAAGACGGATTATATTTACGGTTGCATACATACATCTATAATAATAAAATATGCAGATTATTTATCTAATGTAGAAACGCGCAAAGCAGAAGAAAGCAAGAATGTTTAATAATAGGGGCAAATGCTCCTTTTTTGTTTGTCAAAAGTTGAAATAATTTGTATAATATACCTAGGAGTTATTATGAAAAAAACTAATGCAGATAGATTTATCTCAGCTTATAATCAAATTGATTATAGTCTGCGTACGATTTATGATTTCAAGAGAAGTATGTCCTTTAGCGATGTGGTGAGGCGAAGTGTCGTACTTAATTCTGTAGTCAGAAAATATGAGGAAGATTTGATAGATTATGGTAGACTAAGAAACGCTATCATTCATAATGGAAATAGAAAATATGTGATAGCAGAGCCTCACGATGATGTGGTCGTGAAGATTGAAAAATTGGCAGAGCTTATCTCTGAGCCACCACTTGCAATAGATAGAGTTGGCAATAGAGAAGTGATCACTATCAATCAAGATATGAGTATTGGCAAAGCAATGGAATTGATGGCACGCACAGGTTATTCAAATTTGCCAACTTATGATGGTGACAAGCTTATCGGTATTTTAAATGGTAGAAAACTCATTAATATACTTGGAAGCAAACTTGCAGAGGGAATGAATCTTCAAGAATTCGTTGAGAATACAACGGTAGGCACAATCATTCAAGATATGGGAGATGATTACTATTTTATGTTAGCGGATGAAGATCTGACGATTGACGAGGCGATGAATTATTTTGAAAATAATAGAAAATTGCTAATTATCTTAATTACAAAAAATGGGAAAGATAGTAGTAGACCATTAGGGATAATATCTTCAGCAGATATTATAGATATGAAAAAGATATTGGATGTGTATTGATGAAACTAGCAACTGATTGGACAGATTATACTGTAATAACCACTGCAAATGGCGAGAAACTGGAGCGGATCGGTGGATATACTTTTTTACGTCCTGATCCACAGGTTATTTGGAACACGGATAAAAAACTTAGTCTAGAGGTGGATGCTAGATATACGAGGACGGAAAATAAATCTGGTGAGTGGAAGATGTCAAAGCGTGTGCCCAAGAGTTTTGTAATATCAAGAAAGGGAGTGAAATTTCATATTGAACCTATGAATTTCAAACATATTTGTCTCTTTCCTGAGCAGGCGGTCAATTGGGATATTATGACCGATTTGATAAAACAAAGAAAAGAACCAGTCAAAATATTGAATCTTTTCGCCTATACAGGAGGAGCAAGTGTCGAATGTGCGCTTGCAGGCGCAAGCGTGACACACGTGGATGCATCCAAAAGTATGATTGAGATAGCAAAGATAAATGCGAAATTAAATAACCTTGACAATATACGTTTTATTCAAGACGATTGTATCAAATTTGTGGAACGTGAAATTAGGAGAGGAAACAAATATGATGCTATCATTATGGATCCGCCATCATTTGGGCGCGGACCGAAAGGAGAGACGTGGAAAATTGAAAATGATATTTTCTATTTTGTCAAATTGTGTGCCAAAGTCTTAAGCGAAGATCAATTGTTTGTCCTTATCAATAGTTATACCACAGGCTTGCAACCTACGGTAATGTCAAATGTTTTGAATTTAGCAATTCGTGGTGGGCAGACGCATAGTTATGAGATAGGGTTACCTACCAAAGATGAAGATGTGGTCCTTCCTTGCGGATGTAGTGCAATTAAAATATTCAAGGAGAAGAGATGATAGAGCCAAAGATAATATATGAGGATAATCATATTATTGTGGTCATAAAACCGCAAAATATATCAGTACAGGCAGATTCTAGCGGAGATCTGGATATGCTTTCAATCATAAAGGAATTTATAAAAGTTAGAGACAAAAAACCAGGCAATGTATATCTAGGATTGGTGCATAGATTGGATAGACCAACAGGCGGAGTAATGGTGTTTGCTAAAACTAGCAAATCTGCTAGTAGATTGTCCAAAGAATTGAAAGCAAAACAATTCAAGAAAAAATATTTGTGCGTTGTCTTGGGCAGACCAAAACTAATCGAAAATAGATTGACAACGTATTTGAAAAAGGATGAAAAAAACAATATCGTTTATATTGCTCCTCAAACAGAAGAGGGTAGCAAGGAGGCAATTTTAGATTATAGTGTTTTGTCTACAAAAAATAAATTATCTTTGCTAGAGGTCAGTCTAATCACTGGACGCAGTCATCAGATTAGAGTGCAGATGTCGAAGCAGTTGAATACACCAATTTATGCGGATATAAAGTATGGTGACGAAGAGCATATAGGCAATCTTGCATTATGGGCATATCAGTTGGAATTTGTCCATCCAGTGACAAAAGAAATTATGAAATTTAGAGTTGCACCTGATTATAAAAATATAGCTTTCAAAATGTTTGCGTCAGAAATTGAAAAATTATTAATTTAAAGTTGAAAAAATGAAAAAAAATTGACAAATTATTAAAAATTTATAAAATTTTATCAAATATTAAAACATAAAAAATAATAAAAATTATTGCAAATTCATCTTTTTTTATAGTAAATAATCTCCATAAATAATTAGTAAAAATTTTTAAATTTTTTTTGAAAAAGGTATTGACTATAATTGAAATTAGTGCTAAAAGTAAGTAAATATTTTATTAAGGAGAAATAATTGATATATGGAAAGATTAGCAGTTTTTGAATTGAATGTTAATGATGTTAAGCTTACAATTTTTAAATATACTCAAAACGGATTTTTCACTATTGAACAGCAGATAATAGAACCTGTGAAACTTACTCAAGATATGGAAAGGGATGGATATATCAAACCAGCGCGTATTCAAGAGACCATAGCTATTTTGAAAAATTATAGAAAGATTGTAGATGGCACGAAGATTGAAAATTATATATGTTATACAGATCCGACCATTGCCAATGCCCGCAATCAGATTGCGTTTTTGGATGAGGTATACAAAACTGTATCATTATATTTCAAAATATTGACGCAAGAGGAACAAGTTTCCGCTTTGCATAGTGCAATTTTATATTCATTTTCAATGATGCGTGGGGTGATTATTCAAATAGGAGATTATTCTACTCAATTAGTAAAATTCAATCGTAGAGTTGTGACCAACAGCGTGAGTATTCCTTTAGGTGCGGTCAATTTATTAGAAAGAGTTAAAGATAAGCCGACAGCCTCTAGAATGGACGAAGTAGTTGAGATAATGACCAAAGAATTCAAGAAATTAAATTGGTTGTACAATCTTGAAGATGATTCTGAAATTATTGGAATTGGGGAAGTATTCAATTCGTTAGGCAAACTCAGTAGGAAGGCAACACATTATCCACTAGAATTGGCTCACAATTATGAAGTGACAACGTCTAGTTTTCAAAATATATACAATCTAATTAGAGGACTTGATCTTGATAAGGCGAAGAAATTAAAAGGGATATCAGAAAAGCGTGCTGATGTGATCGCTGTTGGGTTGGCGATAGTCAAGGTTGTTTACAACGAATTCGTGAGAGATTCTATAAGGATTTCTACGAATGGCGAGATGTATGGCATAGTGGCGAAGAATTTGTTAGGTCAAACAGGTGAAAAACCGCTATTAGACATTTTAGGATACTCACTGAGTTCTATCAATGAGTTTTATCCTACCAATATAAACATAGATAGCAATTATTCAATAGCAGTCATTTTGTATAAGCAACTAAAAGTGTTGCACAAACTTACCCGACCTTACGTGAAAGTGTTGCGCATAGCGGCAAGTATGTGTATGGCGGGAAAACGCATTGCGTTTGAAAATTATCAAAGAAACAATTTCCCAGTGATATTGAATAGTAGCATATATGGTGCTTCACATAAGGATATTGTGCTCGCAGCCTTTGTGGCAAGCAGTCAAAATATAGATGACTTTAGTTTGACTGAGTGGGTAAGATACAAGGACATAGTTTCGGACGAAGATTTTGATGCGGTGAAAAAATTGGCAGTGATCATAAAGATGGCTACGATGCTAAATATTACGAATTCAAATTCAGTCAAAGACATTGCGTGTGATGTGCTTGGAGATACTGTCATTTTGAAAACCGAAGTAGAAAAGGATGCCACTCTTGAGATCAGTCAAGCAATGTCGGTAGCACCAGATTTCAAAAAGGTATATGGCAAAAATTTGCAGATATTATAATAATTAAATTTAGGGGGAAATTATGTTTAATATCGATCTAGCTATCAAATTCGGTAGTAATCAAATAATAATTTATAGAAAAGGATTAGGAATCATAGCAAAAGAGCCAGCCTTTTTGGCAGTCGTTGAGAATGGCAAAAAATTCAAGGTGAAAGCGACAGGGAAACAGGCTGAAAAAATGTTTTTGTCAAAGTCTAGCAATGTCACAATCTATCAGCCGATAAAGAATAGCGAGATTGTCAACGAAGAGATGGCAGTTGTTTTGATAAGCGAGATATTAAAAAATATTATTAGAGACAAATTTTTGCTCACCAATTTAAGCGCTCTTGTGGCTGTGCCTTGTGCATTGAATGAGCGACAATTAAAATTGCTAAAGAAAGTTTTGCACGAATCTGGTATCAACAAAGTAACTTTTGTTCAAAACAGCGTTTGCGTGCGAACAAATATGGACATTGATCCACATAGCTATATAATGGTGGTCGATATAGGAAAATACATAACAGATATTTCAGTATTAAATGAATATAATTTCAACTTCGGCAGGATGTATTTCATAGGTGGTCAAGATATGGACAAAAGTATCACCACATTCATTGCAGACAATCACGGCTTGGAGGTCTCAGATTTGACTAGTGAGGCAGCAAAAAACGAAGTCGCTTCACTATACAATCGCGATTTGTACAAAACTGAATATATAGGAATTGATGAAAACAACAAATTTGTGCGCAACAATATCAGTGCAAATGAAGTGAGGCTTGCTATAGTCAACATATATGACGAAATATTTAAACTGATAGAAGATGTTATGCAAAGATTACCCAAAGAGATCTCTGCAGATGTATATAATAATGGCGTAGTATTTGTGGGGGGAGCAAGTTCAATTTCGGGGTTATATGAGTATGCGAAGAAAAAATTGGATCTTCCAATCACCGTACCAGACGAACCTATGGATAGCGTGATTCTAGGTGCGGGAAAATTGCTCAACTCAGGCAAAGAATTTTTGAAGATAAACATATAAATTGTGAAATGTAGTCTAATATTAGCGAAGATAAAAATTTATCTAGAATTATCTTCGCTTTTTTTTGTGCAAAGTGGTAAGTTATGTCTAGGAGGAAAGTATGGGAAGAGCAATTGTTATGACTTCAGGCAAGGGTGGAGTTGGCAAGACTACAGTCACGGCAAATTTAGGTATGCATTTGGCAAGCAGAAATTATAGAGTTTGCTTGGTAGATATGGATATAGGTCTAAATAATCTTGACGTGGTGATGAATATGGAAGATAGAGTAGTGTATACTATGCTAGATGTGATAGAGAAGAAATGTCGGCTGAAAGAAGCGCTGGTGCAGGATGACTATTATCCACTTTTATACTTATTGTCAAGCGGAGGACTTAATAGGAATCTGACTATTCAACTTTCAGAGATCAAGAATATCGTCAACGAATTACATACAATGTTTGATTTTATTTTGATAGATTGTCCAGCGGGTATCGACGCTGGGTTCAAACGTGCTGTCAGTTGTGCCGATGAAGCGCTAGTGATTACCACACCACACCTTAGTAGTATTCGCGATGCGGATAAAGTGATCACCATTTTATCAAGTTTCAATATTACAAACAAGCACTTTGTCATCAATCGAGCACGTGGTGATTTGATTCAGGACAAATTGATGTTTGATGTTCACGACATAGGACGTACGTTAAACATTGAATTTGGTGGAGTGATTCCGGAGGATGACAACGCGATCACCAACACTAGCGACAAAATCAAAAATAATAAAATTGCATTGAATAGAGCATTTGATATCCTCACGGAAAATATCTTGACGGGGAAGAAAAAGCTGTTTGATTGCACGTTTAAATATCGTGGATTGTTAGGCTCAATCAAGAGGATTTTGAAGAGGAGTATATAATATGGATCTAATTAGGAGACTTGACAACATTGTACAAAAAGACAAAGAGAACAATCCTAAATACTTGATAGATGTGATTAAATCAGATTTTTTCTATTTGATCAACAATTATTTTGAAGTGGATTTTGAAGATATTGCTTTAGACATACGGCTAAAGGACAATTCGTATGAAATAATTGCGAATTGTATAGGAGATAGAATGAAAGTGGCAAAGACTCTGCCGGAATAAACGAAGATTGTCTGCATATAAATAAATATGAAAAAAATAAGAATAGGACTTAGTGTAATTTTTTTGTTATTACTATGTCTAATTTTTAATAATTTTTTGCTAATGTTCAACTATTTATTAGCACTCTTTTTGCACGAAATGGCACATCTGATGGTGGCGTATAGGAGAGGTTATAGTTTAAAACAGTTCAAATTCGACATCTGTGGCATTTCACTAGATTTGAAGGATGATGTTTCTGACAAAGATTGTTTCGCTGTGAACATTGCCGGGCCTGCTTTGAATCTGTTCATTTGTTTAGTTTGTTTGGCACTGTATTGGTTGGTGCCGATTTCATATAATTATCTGAATGTCTTTTGCTACGCGAATTTGTTTTTGGCATTATTCAATCTGTTGCCAATATATCCACTGGATGGCGGAAAGATATTTAAAAATTTTATTTCGTCAGACAAAATGTACAAGATCATAGATCGTATTGTGAGGATTGGTTTTTCATTATTGTTTTTAATTCTTTTCATTGTCAGCATATTCAATTTGATCAATTGGTTTTATCTAATTATGGTAATATTCTTTTTGTCTTCCCGTCCGAGCGATAAACCTACTTTATCAATTTTCAAATTCAAAGGGTCAAAGTCTATAGAAAAAATAAATTTGATCAAAATTGAAGGACAGGACAATCTGTTCAGTTTAATAAAACATATCAAAAAGCATAGATATACAATATTTTATTATCCAGTAAAAAAGCAATACATTGACGAGGATACCACATTGGAATACGCACTGAAATATCCTCTTACGACAGAGATAAAAGATATTAAATTTTGATTTTTAACCGCCAAGACGAAAGATCGCTAATCAGAAATAATTGGCGATTTTTTTATAATCCAATAATTAATTTTACTAAGTTTAAATCAAGTTTGGAACTATCTATTACATAATTGAGGGACGATAATTTGTTGTTTTTTACTTATATTTATGCAAATATTTATAGGATGTAACGGAATCAAATTTTCGTTTGCTCGTTTTTCTTATCAGATTTTCTATAATAGATCTTTTAGATATTTTACAATGGAATTTCATTTTGCCAAAACTCGTGAAGCAGACGTTTATAGTGTGTAGATAAAATAAAAAATTTTAGATATTAATTGTTGACAAAATAGGTTACTTTTGCTATAATTGACGCGTAGTACCACATTGAAAAGGTCAAAATTCTTATAGAATACCTTAAAAGTGAGTCTTTATAGGAGGGAACTAGTATGTACGCAATCGCAAATATTTCAGGTAAACAATATAAGGTTGAAGCGGGTCAAACGATCATAGTTGATAGATTGAATGCGGAAGTTAATGAAGAATTGACATTCCCAGTTATGTTGACTGTAGATAATGACAAAGTGAAAACCGGTAATCCTGTGATAAAAGATGTCGTTGTCAAAGTTAAAGTCCTAGAGCACGTTCGCGATAGAAAGATTACAGTTTTCAAATACAAACCAAAGAAAAACGAACGCAAAAAGCAAGGACATAGGCAACCATACACCAAGATTACAATCGAAAGTATAGGTTAGTATGATTAACATTACAATCATAAAAAAAAATCAAGATATTATAACTATTGAAGCAAAAGGTCACTCTGGATATGCTCTAGCCGGTTCAGACATCGTGTGTAGTGCAATTTCTGTCCTCACTCAAAATCTGATAAATAGTTTGAAGGAGATAATTAAGATTTCACCTGTTTATGTAATAAATGAAGATATACCATATTTGTCAGTTAGCATTCCGCAGGATTTGGACGCTAAATTATATCAAGATAGTCAACTTCTTATGAGATCGGCAGTATTGGGCATAAAAGATGTCACTAATAGTTATAAAAAATACATTAAAATAAAGGAGAAGCAATATGATTAATATTCAGTTATTTGCCCACAAGAAAGGTGCAAGTAGTTCAAAGAATGGTCGTGATAGTGAATCAAAACGTCTTGGTGTAAAAGCTGGCGATGGACAATTTGTTCACGCGGGAGCTATCATCGTGCGTCAAAGAGGAACAAAAATTCATCCTTCAACAAACGTAGGATGTGGAAAAGATCATACGCTATTTGCTCTTATTGACGGAATCGTGCGTTTCAAGCGTGATGGCCGTGGTAGGAAAGTGGCAACAGTAGAAGCAAAAATTTAGTTAGAAAGCGATACCACATCGCTTTTTTATTTGTAAAGAATAAATTTAAAATATTAAAGTTTGTATTTTTTAATATCTTATTATAAAACAATCGCTAAATACAAAAATCGAACTTAATGCGCAAAAATTGATAATAAAATATTTAGATAAGTATATTGCAAAATGGTGAAAATATCTTGTTTATTTTAATTTATTGTTCAAAAAGTTTTATTAATTTAAAAACCTTGCATCAAAATACAGCTTGCATTGATAGATGATTGCAAACGCTATATCCAAGAGATAGAGACATACGAATATTAAAATGGAAATATAATTTAATGAAACGAACGCAAGTAATGTGACCAAGAATATTGTTATTAATAGTGCGAAGATAATAGGCAAGAGAGCGAATTTGTTGAACTTTGTTTTGATTTTAGTAGAGTCATTTAATTCGCTATTTTCAATATACAATGTGGACGAGTCTTCAGGATTTGTCTCAAATAGTTTATTTCCGAAATGACTGTTCAGCAATTCTACCACGAACAGAACTGGTAAATATTGTAATTTTGGGCTAATTAAACTATCTTTGCTTTTAAACAAGGCTTTTACATAAATATTATAAGTGCTGTTACATAATTTTTCAAAACCATTATAATTAGGCATTATGTTCACAATCTTATCACCATTACCTATTCTCGATCTAAATCTAGTGAGCAGGTTGGCATCAAAATCCAAACTTGAATAGCAAATTAATATTGGTTCAATTTCAGATTTCAGCAATAAAATATGTATAATTTCAGCAAGATTTTTTTTGTATACGGCGTTTGCTTTATAACCGAAAGTCTCGAAAATAGATAAAAAATGAGATTTAACGACGTAAACAATATTATCTCCAAAGTACGTTTTGACAAGATTAATTTTATTTTTAATATCGGTTATTGAATCGACCACGTATACAATCTTCATTTTTCTACCTCATTAATAGTATACACAATTTTAAGAAAAAACAAAAACTTTTAATGTCGAATATGACTAAATTATGTAAATTCTTTGTAGAAATTGTCAAATTGTGATAAAATAACAAAAAGAAGGAGAGTTATGAAACAAATTAGGATGTTAAAAAAAGCGATGAACGAGCGATATATAGTACCAGCATTTAATTTTGCCAACTTTGAAATATTACGTGGGGTATTGGATACTGCCAAAGAATTAAAATCTCCAATGATATTGCAGATCAGCGAGTCCGCAATGAATTATTTTTCAGATGAATTATTATCTGGGATCATTCAAGCGATTAGGAAGATAAAACATCCTATATCTATTCATTTGGATCACGGCAAAACGCTTAGCGTAGTGAAAAGGGCTATTAGATTGGGATTTGACAGCGTTATGATAGACGGATCAACACTTCCGTTTGCCAAAAACGTTAAGTTAACCAAAAGCGTAGTGGATTTCGCCCATTCAAAAAATGTGTCGGTCGAAGGGGAGCTCGGAGTGCTCGCTGTGTCAAATGATGACGGAATGCTTTCAGATGGTGAGAGATTCACTTCTCCAAAGCAGGCGAAAGAATTTGTCGCGCTGACAGGTGTGGATAGTTTGGCAGTCTCGATAGGGACAAATCACGGTGTCAACAAATATATTGACGAGCCAAAGATAAGATATGATATATTGAAGAAGATAGAAAAAGAGATCCCGAGCATTCCAATAGTCTTGCACGGAGCGTCATTGGTTGAACAGAAATACATTCAAGATATCAACAATTTTGGAGGCAAGATAGATAGGGCTATAGGTAATGAAAACCTATTGAAGAATGCATACAAAACTCATATATGCAAAATAAATATGGATACTGATTTTCGTCTCGCATTCACCTCTGCCGTCAGAAAATATATGAGCGAAAATCCAGAAAAATACAATCCGCGAGATTATGGCAACGCAGGTATACAGGCGGTCAAAGAGTGCGCCAAATATAGAATTGTATCTATATGCAAGTCGAATAATAGAGTGTAGAGATAGATAGATAAAAAATAAAGATTAGATAAGTTGCAACTTTCTATCAATAATATAAATTAAATAATTAAAATCAAGCATAATAATAAATGTTTGATAATAATAAAGTGTAAAGTTATGAAAATTTATTTACTATCAAATGAAATAAATCCGCAATAGACCTATTTAACATAAAAGACGAATTAGATCATTATATATAAATAAAAAAACGGAAGAGTGGGATATACCCGTTCTTGACCGTTTTTATTTTATGCTTTGGTCGTCAATATTATCGTTAGTTTTTGCCGATTGTGAATCCTGCAAAGTGTCGATTGTGATATTCTTATTTGTATCATTATGTCTTTTATTATTTTTTTTCATTTCTTCTTTAATCAAAATATCTTGTTTTTTCTTCTTTTTCTTGCAGTTTCTTGGTTTTTTGATCAAGGCTGCCCAGAGAATGATCGCAACTTGCAAAGGTATACCTAAAATATAAATTATCCATATATTGTATTGTATGAGTTGTAGATGGATGCAGGCGAGACAGCTCCAGATGAGAACGGATAATATTGCGAATAGATAATAATATTTCCCCCATATACTATTGAAGATGATCAATACTATACAGGAAATAGGCACTGCCCAAAGGAACAGCAAAGGGAAATTTCTAGCATAAACTATCTTGAAAGTGACGAAAAGAACAGTCGCCAATAGCCATACAGCGCTGACTGCGAGGAGAGTGATGATGAGTTTGGTTGGGAACATTTTGTCTTTTTGCTTGGTCTCAATAGATGTTTCAATAATATCATTTTCTTGAGTCAATGCATCCAAAGAGGTGCCATAGAATTGTGCCAATTCATACAAAATTTCCACACTCGGCAAGGATTCGCCAGATTCCCATTTTGATATCGTCTTATCTGAATAATTGAATCTATCAGCGAGTTCCATTTGAGTAAGTTTAGCATTCTTTCTCAAAATCATCAAATTTTTGCCTATTATTTTATTGATATCTTCCATATTATCCTCATTTTGAATTAAAATATGTTATTTTGCTACAAAAATAGTATATATCCTATCATTTGATACTAGTATATTAACACTACGACAAAAAAAATGCAATCATTTTTGCTTATCTATTGTAATTAGATATCAAAAAATCAACTCTACTCTCAGTAGAGTGAGGTCTAATTTCAGGGAATTGAACATTATACTAAAATTTTTGCAATTCTATTGATATTTTTGCAATTTTAGTGATAATATAGCATCAAAGATAGCAATGCCTTATGTTGTCTATCTTATTAAAACTAAAATAAGCGGGGTAAAAATAAAAATGAAAGAAAGATTAATATCACTAATTATTCCTTGTTACAATGTAGCCAAAACATTGCCAAGGACTTTGAATAGCGTTAGAGAGCAGAGTTATAAAAATTTGGAAATAATAATCGTCAACGATGGGAGCAAAGATAACACTCTTGAAGTCGCCACCAAATATGCTACCATTGATCCTCGTATCAGATTGATCACGCAGGACAATAGCGGAGTGTCTGTAGCGAGGAACAATGGCTTAAGGAATGCAAATGGCGAATATATAATGTTTCTTGACGCGGACGACAATTATACCACTCCTTACGCTATCAGCAATATGATGAAGAAATTGCAAGAGACGGGCGCAGATATGTGTGTGTGCAATTTCATCCATCCTTGTTTTGAAGAGTATTTGGAGTCTGGAGTTTATGACCTGACCGACAGATCACAGTTGCTCACTTACTTTCAAGATTTCTTTGTCTATGGTATGCCGTGGAACAAGATTGCCAAGCGCGAGTGCTACACAGAGGATTTTGCAGTAGGGATTCATTTCAATGAAGACGAATTGTTCAATCTAGATAATTTGCACAATATCAAAAAAGTGGCGGTGATAAATGAGGTATATCACAATTATTATTGTGCTCCGTACAATCCTAATGAGAAAGCAAGTGCGGTGAATTCTATCTATTCAGCAGATAAATTTTGGGAGAAAAAATCTACTATCTGGCATATGGGAATGAAAAATCACGAATATAGAGTGCGCTCTATCGAAAAATTCTATCCGGCACTCAAGACGGAAATGCAATATGTGCGTAGTTTCGACTTCTTCTTTTGGGACTTCTTCTTGATGGCGAAGAATAGAGTGCCTGAGGAATGTATTGCATATACTTGTAAGGGAATTTTTGCTGAAAAACTTTTCTTGGACACGATCACCGACAAGGCTCGTTATGGTTTGAAGTTGAAAGATTATACAGATTCAGATATTGAGACTTTTGTGCGTCTTGCATATTATGCTTTTAGAGATATCAAGTCATACAACAAGAAATTGTCAATGTATAAAGTATTCTTGGGATTGTTTGGGAAAATCTTCTACGACTTGACAGAGCGAGTCAACGATCTAGATATTTTAGCGAAAACCTACTTGAGTCTGAAAGACAATTCTTCTGCAGAAGCAATATATGTGAATTCTCTCTTTGAAATAGAAGAGATCGAAAATGATCAAAACAATTGCCGAATCATACTCTTTGATAACAATATGGCTAGCTGGAGCGGAGTGAAAGAATTGAATTAATATCTATTG
Organism: uncultured Clostridia bacterium; assembly: GCA_944377305.1. GTDB lineage: Bacteria > Bacillota > Clostridia > Christensenellales > UBA1242 > Onthoplasma. Next base: position 3,054 of record CALWEL010000015.1, on the reverse strand, counting down.
CAAGATTTGAAATAAAGGATGGAAAACCGAAGCAAACCATCCTTTATTTTTGTCCATAATATTGGAATTTTCACACTTTTAGAAAATTTTTTATAATCTAAATCTAAAATGAATTTCAATATCAAAATTTTATTAATAAATTATATAATTTATTTGTAAATAATTGTCGTTTGTGGTAGACTAAAAATGAATAAATTCAATTAAAATATATTTTTAATAATAGTGAGGGGGGGGGCAGTGCTTAATATGAAAGCAAAAAGGATAATAATATTTATAATAGCATTTCTTATGTCTATTACTGCCGTATTGCTTATTGGCGGAATAAATCATTTTGATAATGTTCGAGCGGCGAATACTTATAGATTGACAATCAATTTTCAGACTTTAGATGGAAAATATAGAACAGTAAGAATATACAAACAAACAGAAGGAAGTTATGCCACAATTGATTTATATACCGCTATTGAAGTAATATTTGATCCAAATCTTATTGGATCTACTGCTTATGGTGGGGTCTATAAAGATATTACTGCGGTAAAAGGAGGAAGTGGTGGTTTTATTGACGATGATTTTCATTCTAATATAGAGGATTTTGTTAAAATCTTTAAAAATGCTTCTGGTTCTGGAGATCAACCATTCAGGATCATAGGTGCAGAATCATATAATTCCAAGAGAAATCCTAACAATACCGAAAATAAAGAATACGGAATGTACGATGATATTAAATTTAATTCTTGGACTCAATATAAAGATTCTATCATCTATTTGAAATGGGAAGATGGTTTGGGAACGGAATTTGAAGAGAGACATGTAGACGGCTCAGATGATGATGAAATAGGGGAAATATATGGAATAAGAGCTGGGCATATATCTAATAGATCGGATTTAATATATCTCAGAGATTTAGTTAATCAGGGTTTTTCATACAAAAACGCAACTGTAGAGTTAAATTCTAGCATAAATGTTGGATCATGGTCAACTCCAATTGGAGATATAGATCCTCCTAAAAAACACTTTTCTGGAACTTTTGATGGAAATGGATATACATTGTATAACTATACTGGTAGCACTACACTTTTTGGTGTTGTAAATAATTATGGCGAAATAAAAGATGTAAATTTATATGCAAATAATTCGTCGGGAGGGTTGGCATATTACTTAAATTACGCAACCATATCAAATTGTACGGTAAAAGGTTCAATAAACTTTAGTGTTATAGAAGATTCTGCACATGTACAGACGGTAGCATCAGGAGGAGCTATTGCAGCATATGCATATTATTCAACAATTTCACATTGTGTAAATTTTGCGAATATATCAGAAGGTTGGGACGGTGTTATAGAAGTGAATATAGGAGGAATTCTTGGAGAAATAGGCACTGAATCTAGTGTGGTTTGTTGCGTTAATTATGGTACAGTTACTGGAGGTTTTGATCTTTGGGGAGGAATTAATCCAGCCACTGGAGGAATTGTAGGAAATTCTAATATTGCTTTATTCAAAAGTGCAACGGTGGCAAATTGTATAAATATTGGTACCATTAATTGTAATTCTGAAAAGGGTTGTGCTGGAGGAATAGCGGGTGACGTTTCCGCCAACATATATTCGTGCTACAATGCTGAAAAATCTGGAGTAAAAGTTAAGGGAGAAGTTGATTCTCAAACAGGTTCTGATCCCTCAGGATCTTCTACCACTACTCAATTAAATTCGGCAGATTCAACTGCAAGATTTGTTTCAAATACTGGGAATTGGGATTCTTCATATTCAAATTTTAGTTCGGGTTGGGGAAATGTTGGGACTAGTTCTGGGACAAATAATGGTTATCCGTATCTTAATTCTTCAGCTTATACGATTAATGTGAATCCAAGTCCTAGTTCGTACGGCAATAGAGGTTCATTCAGAGTTGTATTTGGAGATTCTATTTCTACTAGTGGCAATCAAATTATGCTTAATGGCAATTCCGTATATACAGCTTCTCCAAATGCTTCTAGCGGAGGATATGTATATGCTTTCGAGAGATTTAGTGGTGTTCCTAGTGGTGCTATATATAGCAGTACCTCGATCACTGCATACTTTACGAGAGAATTGCAAACATATACTGTAAATATTGAAGTTGATCCTATGTATGATTATGGGACAGTTTCTCAATCTGAAGTTTTGAATGTCCCTTATGGAAGCACATTCTCAATTTCTGGAAGATCATTGCGCATAATCAGTGCGACAACCGGTCAGTCTATGGCAAGCATAACTGCTAGTCCAAATTTAAGTTCAGCACAATACACATATAGTTTCGATGAATGGGACTCAGTGCCAGACAGCGTCACTAGCGACTGTACCATTTATGCAAGATTTGCTCGTAAAATAAATTATTATGATTTAAATTTTTCAGTGACAAGCGATGTAGACACAAATAATGGATTGGGTGGATATATATCTGATGGAAGTTATCAAGTCAGTAGTGTAAGAGATATCGCTTATGGTGCTACAATAATGGCATCGGGCAATATTTTGTACATATATCCGTGCGATGAAGATACGATTCATACATCAACAGAAATATATTATGCAGAAATCAATCCTGGATATGAATTCACCAAATACCAATATAAATATACTGCTGGTGGCTGGAACGATTTAAGTTCAGGCATAACATTGACTGGAGACCTATCTATTCGGGCGGTGTTTACGCCTATTCTATATAATCTGCCATTGTCCTTTATTGCCAATAGTGCGGGGACGTATAGGACGGATGAGAGTATAGAGTTCACTATTGAATCAACCAATAGAGTCCTATACACCGATATTTCAGATATCCTTTCGGAAAGTGAGAAAGCATACTTAGAATCCGAGGGTAAGGATTTTGGTGCTTGGATAATAGGTATTAAAGACAATATGCTAGTGAAAGATCCTACCTTTACAGTGGATATAGCTAGCACCAGTCAGATGAACGGGATTCTGGAGATCAGCAATGGAATAGGGATATGGACATTCATATATGAAGATATATTGGAAGGTTTGGATGGCAATGACTACTATTGTGTCACAGAGTTGAGGGCT
>CALWEL010000014.1 GCA_944377305.1 uncultured Clostridia bacterium | reverse complement strand
TGATCGTTGTGCCATAGTCTACTGTTACACTCTCTACGTCTACTGTGCCATAACTTGTATTGTTACTTTGTATCGTCACCTTATATTCATTCGTATCACGAGTGAAGTTAGCAGTGATCGTGAGATCTCCTGTCACGCTTGTATTGCCTGTACTCCAGCCACCGAATGCATAAGTATACTGCGCTGTGTTTGTAGCTGGTGTGGCGGTGATTGTATATTCTCCTATCGTTATTGTATTTCCGCTGACTGTTATCTCTGTACCATAATCTACGTTGAATGTTGTTGTGCCTGTCAGTGTGCCATAGCCCTCATTCGCATTCGTGATCCTTACTTCGTATTCTTGAACCTCTTGAGTGAAGTTCGCAGTGATCAGCATCGCTCCTGTCACTGTATCTTCAGTACCTGTCCAATTCAAGAAGATATTATCATATTGTGCTGTGTCACTATTTGGCGTAGCAGTGATTGTATATTCTCCTATTGTTAGGACATTATCTTGGACGGTTATAGCTGTGCCATAGTCTACTGTTACGCTCTCTTTGTCTACTGTGCCATAGCCTGTGCTGTCCGCTTGTATCGTCACGGTGTATTGATTCGTCTCTCTATCTAGTCTAGCGGTGATCGTCTGCTCCCCTGTGATCGTTCCGCTCTCACTGCTCCATCCTATGAACTTATAGCTATACTCATCTGTCCTATCTGCTAATATCACTGTCACTGTCTGTCCATCACTGAACTTCAGTTCTTTGTCCTCTACTGTATATGTCGTGCCATAGTCTACTGTCACGCTTGTTGCATTCACTCTGCCGTACTCTGGCTTGTCTACTCCTATTGTTATCTTAAAGCTTTGGATCCTCTGCTCAAAGGTTATCGTCACATTCCTTTGTACTTTGTAGATTTCTCCTTGCTGTGTCGCTCCTTCTATCTCAAAGCGCACTAGGTCATACCCTATGTCTAATTCGTAGGTTATACTCAATTCATCGCCATAATGGATCGTATCATTGCTATCCAATCTCTCTCCAGCACGCATTACTGTCACTTGGCTCGGTATCGTGCCTATACTGTAATCGATGTATTCCTCTGTATATGTCACCGTTAGATTGCCTGTCACTGTATAGATTTCTGTCTCGCCTACGCGTGTGGCTCCCTCTACTCCAAATTCTGTCATATATTTGCCTATAGTTGGTGTATAGGTTATGCTTAATTCATCTCCATAATGTAGAGTGTTTGATGTGGTCAAGACCACATTCCCTTTCTTGATCGTAACTTGGCTCGGTATACTGGCTATTGTATACTCTATGTATTCCTCTGTATATATTATCTCTACATTCCCTATTACCTCGTATACCTCTGTATCTCCTATCCGTGTGGCTCCGCTTACCTGCAATGTCCCTGTTTTCCCTATGTTCTCTACGTAGGTTATTGTCAGTTCGTCTCCATAGTGTACTGTGCTATCTTCATTTAACTCTTCTATCCCTTTCTTTATACTTAAGCTTGCTCCTGTCGTGTTGGATATATTCAGCTCATACTCTATATAGGTTGGAGTATAACTTGCATATACATTTAGGTTTCCGCTTATGTCTGTTAGGACTGCTATCTCCCCTGATTCTGTCTGCCAGCCTGCAAAAGCGTAGGTATAGGTCTTGTCCGCTTCTTTGCTTGGCGTAGATGTATATTTGCTATCCTCTCCGTCTAGCACTTTCTCGGTATATATTACAGTTTGCCTATCCTCATCATAGAAGGTCACTGTGTATATGCTTGTAGTAGAGTATTGCGCTGTGTAGGTTATGTCTCCTTTCACTTCGCTTATTGTTGGACTCCAGCCAGCGAATGTATATACATAATTCTCATCTTGTGCCCTTGTCGGACTAGTTCCGTTATACTCTGGAGTTGACCCATACTCTACATTGTAATCTGTCTCTAAGGTCGTTCCATCATAGTTTAGCCAGGTGATTGTGAACTTCTGGATCTCTTGGCTATACTCTACACTCAATTCCCCTGTCACGGTATAGATATTGCTCTCTCCTTGTTGTACCGCGCCTGTCACCTCTATACTTCCATTGTAGCCCTCTGGTACTGTGTAGGTGATCTCTAACTTATCTCCAAAGTGTACTACATCTTCTGTAGTAAGCTCATCTCCCTCTAGCTTTATACTTACATTCTCTGGTATATGGGTTATGGCGTAGTCTATGTAGTCCTCTGTATATGCTATCTCTACATTCCCTGTGACTCTATATGTGTTTTCTCCTGTACTCTCTGCTCCTCCTACTACTAAGATCCCTTCCTTACCTATGCTCGCTGTGTAGGTTATTGTCAGTTCGTCTCCATAGTGTACTGTGTCTGAAGTAGTCAGTATATCCTCTCCTCTCTTGAGCGTTATCTCGGTTGCAGTATCGTTCTCTATACTGATCCTATACTCTATATAGGTTGGAGTATAACTTGCATATACATTTAGGTTTCCGCTTATGTCTGTTAGAACGGCTATCTCCCCTGATTCTGTCTGCCAGCCTGCAAAAGCGTAGGTATAGGTCTTGTCCGCTTCTTTGCTTGGTGTAAATGTATATTTGCTATCCTCTCCGTCTAGCACTTTCTCGGTATATATTACAGTTTGCCTATCCTCATCATAGAAGGTCACTGTGTATATGCTTGTAGTAGAGTATTGCGCTGTGTAGGTTATGTCTCCTTTCACTTCGCTTATTGTTGGACTCCAGCCAGCGAATGTATATACATAATTCTCATCTTGTGCCCTTGTCGGACTAGTTCCGTTATACTCTGGAGTTGACCCATACTCTACATTGTAATCTGTCTCTAAGGTCGTTCCATCATAGTTTAGCCAGGTGATTGTGAACTTCTGGATCTCTTGGCTATACTCTACACTCAATTCCCCTGTCACGGTATAGATATTGCTCTCTCCTTGTTGTACCGCGCCTGTCACCTCTATACTTCCATTGTAGCCCTCTGGTACTGTGTAGGTGATCTCTAACTTATCTCCAAAGTGTACTACATCTTCTGTAGTAAGCTCATCTCCCTCTAGCTTTATACTTACATTCTCTGGTATATGGGTTATGGCGTAGTCTATATACTCCTCTTCATAGATTACTACTAGATTGTCTGTCACTATATAGATATCTGTTTGCCCTTGTTGCGTTGCACCTATTACTTCAAATTCTGTCATATATTTGCCTGTAGTTGGTGCGTAGGTTATACTTAATTCATCTCCATAATGTAGGGTGTTTGATGTGGTCAAGACTACATCTCCTTTCTTGATCGTAACTTGACTAGGTATGGCTTGGATAGTGTACTCTATATAGTCCTCTTCGTACGTTACCGCTAGATTGCCTGTAATACTATACTGATTCTCACTGCCTACTACTTCCTCTGCTCCTGTCACATTGAAACTCGTCATCTCTTGACCTATGCTCTCTTCATACGTTATCTCTACTATGTCTCCATAATGAAGAGTGTCACTTGTGGTCAATACCTCATCTCCTTTCTTGATCGTAACTTGACTAGGTATGGCTTGGATAGTGTACTCTATATAGTCCTCTTCGTACGTTACTGCTAGATTACCTGTGATCCTATACTGATTCTCACTGCCTGCTACTTCTTCTGCTCCTGTCACATTGAAACTAGTCATCTCTTGACCGATGCTCTCTTCATACGTTATCTCTACTATGTCTCCGTAATGCAATGTGTTGCTTGTCGTTAGATATATCCCATCTTTCTTTATTGATACCTGCTCTGGTATCCTATTGATCGTATATTCAATGTAGTGCTCTACAAAACTCGGATATGCATTCATATCCTTTACTATATTTGTCAGAGTCAATGGTCTCCCTTCTCTATCTACCCAGCCTGCAAATGTGTAATAATATGTTGGCGTGCTATGCTTAACTGGTATCTCGCTATATGTACTATCTTGGTTGTACCTTACCTCTTCTATCTTTATTATGTCTCCATTGTCATTGTAGAAAGTGATAGTGTATGTATTGATCTCCACTCCCTCTACCTCTATTACCATATCTCCATTGATAGTAATTGTATAGTAGCCCTCTTGATCTGGAGTGAGTGCCTCTCCATTCACCTTCACTATTACATCACTCTCTTCATAGCCTGGATTTAACTCTAGTTTGAAACTATACTCGCTATTGTACTCTACCTCTACCTGATTGTCTACTATACCCTCTCCCTCTATGGTGAATGATGGACTGGTAGGTAATGTCACCTTGTATATATTCGCTTCATATTTGGCGTAGATCGTAGTGTCTTTGTTTATCTTGTCTGTATCTTTGTATGGATTAGTTAGAGCTGCATCTTTAAAGAAACCTACGAAAGTATATCCCTTGATCTCTTGTGGGACTATATCCTTGATAGTCACTCCTCGCTTGACATTGATTGTATATTCCTCTATTATCTCTACATTCGTCTCTACATCTACTGTAACTTTCCTCCTAGCTAAATATACCGCAGTAGGTACAGTCACTCCCGCGATGAGTAGCAAAACTATAGCAGTAGTCACTGCCACTTTCTTTCGCTTGCTATCCTTGCCAGCATTCTTCTTGATCTTCTCTTCTTGACTAGTAAGTAAACTCTTCTCCTGCTCTTCATTGACTATGGGTTGACCATCTTTTTTTTCATCATTGGTAAGACCTAATCTTTGAGTATCTAAATTGTCCTTCTTTGAGCCATTCTTTTTGCTCACATTAGAATCCTTACCAGCATTTGTCCGCTTGTCCTTATTATTCATAATTTCTCCTTTGCTATTATTTTGTTTTCCCCACCGACATTTATACTATACTTATAGTATACCCCCCCCCCCTTAGAAAAAGTCAACTAATTCAATGTGGCATATTTAATATATACTAGTCTTTCAATTAAACTATATAATCTCATTTTTATAAGTATGTATTATCAAAATTAAAAAATGGCCATTTGAAGCCATTTCCCTATTTTTATTGATTTAATTCTATTTGGACAGAGATTCTATTCAAAAATCTTATCCTTATTTTATATTCTGTATATTTGTTGATATTGTCAACTATTTGATTAAACCTTTTAAAAACATCGCACTCAATAATATTTTGCTCCAACTCTCTATCTGTACTATCAATAACAAGTTCGTACCATTGTTCCTCCTTTGTCAATTTAACTGCTTGAATCGTGAGGAAAGGAAGATATTTTCTATCGTAGTTGCAAAGATATCTATCATATCGGGTTTTGACAAAGTCCATTTTGTCAGCTAGAATCAAACTTAACGAAATTTTATCTAAGTAATCTTCTTTCATTACTCCGCCGTGTGAAGCAATAGACTTTGCAATTCGTTTGATTTCATCAACATTATAATCCGAATTGTCTTTCAAATATCCAAGTGCTAGAATCGCACCATTTCTTGCGTGATTTTCTCTATCTAACAAATAACCTATATCGTGTAGTACACAAGCGGAGAGAAGCATCTCTTCCTCACGTTTGGTAAAACCAAATAGTCGGGCAATTTCTTTACCGTTATTTACAACATTATTAATATGTATAAATCCGTGATTTATTGGATTATCTCGCTCGATATGATCTATTTTTTTATAAGTATCAATGATATATTCTGACCCAAGAAGTTCTGTGTATTCCATATATCTCCTTTGTCTTTCAATTTTATGTTAACTCAATATACTCATTTTGTCAAGATAGATCTATACTTTAATATAATTTATATTTTACAAAAACTCTTTTTATCTTTTCTGTATAGTGAAATATTTCTATTAATATATTTTTCGATATTAATTTACTTTTAAATCAATTTTTTATATAATACGAAAAACGGAGAGATTATGAAAAAAATATTCCCTGATTACTCAGAAAAAATTGCAGAATTTGGTGTACACGATCCCTCTATCATCAAGTCGGCGGGGAAATATTACACGATTTCAACGCACGGCTTTTTCCAATTCAGAGAATCAAGTGATCTCGTCAATTGGGTGGACACGGGAGATAGTTGTTTTGACTATCAAAGTATTCGATGCGAACTGAAAGACGGAATAGATTATTGCAAGGTGGACGTGCCAAAATCTCGGCAAGACGGATCTCCTTTTTGGGCACCAGACCTCATAAAAATTGGGAGGAACTACTATCTATACTACTCAATCTCGTCTTTCGGCAGTACACAAAGCTATATTGGACTGGCGAAGTCGGTGAACCTACTCGGCGGATACAAAAATATTGGTTGCATAGTAAAATCCACATTCGGAGGGGATATCGTGCGTCCGAATGCGATAGATCCGTGTGTGAAAAGAGACAAGACAGGTAGGTTGTGGATGAGTTATGGCAGTTTTTTCGGCGGAATATACATCAAAGAATTAAACAGAACTACTGGACTCGCCATTGACGAAAAGGCCGTTGGAACGCATATTGCGGGTGGAATGATGGCACCTATGGAAGGCTCATACATTTTCTACAACAAAAAGACTGATTATTACTATTTATTTGTATCCTTTGGCGGACTAAATGAAAGTTATAACGTGCGCGTGGCGAGGGCGAAAAATATCACAGGACCATACCTTGATCCTCGTGGAAAGATTATGACGGACAAAGATTGGGACAGCCTCGGTGGAATGCTGATTGCAAACTATCATTTTGCTCATCAAAATGACACCTACACTGCACCTGGACACAATAGTATACTACAAGATGGTGAAAAATTCTTTATCATTCATCACACACGCCTGAACAAGCGATCGGACAAACATTATTTGAATGTGCGCAGAATGTATTTCAATGAATTGGGTTGGCCGATTGTAATGCCGAATAGATACGCATTAGATCGACCTTATGTGTCGAACAAAAATATAGATGGAACATACAATATCATCCACTTTAGGCACATTACTAGTTCCGAGACTTTTGAATCCGAAAAAACAAAAATTTCGCTAGAAAAAAATTTGATTAAACATAATCAAAACATTCAATTTACCTTTGAAAACAAAACATATTTTGGAGTGATCTCTCAAGTATATGATGAGGGAATTAACAATTATACTCTCGCTTTCAGCGCTATGGCTAAAGATGGCGAGACTGTGTTCGCCATTAGAATAGGTGAGTAAAACTTTTTATGCTCTAACCTAACTCTGAACTTTTCATCACAATTTTTAACTTTTTATTCATCAATGTCTGTAATAATATAAAGATGATTACTATAAAGAAATTCAGTTTCTTTCGTATATTCTTTTTTTGATTTCTTTGTTTTAGAAACTAAATAATTTTACACTTATTTACAAGACGTTTATCAAATAATCAATATATTGTCCACACTTAACTATTTAGCTATAACTTCAGATATTATATCTTCTAGTATAGAATATACAAAAAAGTTTCAAGGTAAGAAATCAAATTTAAAATACAATTCCATTTTAGCCACTATTATTAAAAACAAAATGAACTTTGAGTGTGAGAGTTGCTCTCTTTCAAAGTTCGTTTTATTCTTGCTTGGTGCGACAAGTGATAAAGTATCCGAACCGACCACAAGTAATTATTGGAGTTGGTTATATTAAGTTAAGAATTAAGATAAATTAACTTGTCTTATATAATTATTATATCATATAACTTTCATATTTCAAAACAAAAGAGAGAAGCTTGGATTGGACTTCTCTCTTCGTTGCCTTAATTGTTGGATTTGAATATGTCCGAAAGGAGTGAGTAAACACTTTTTGCGGACAGGTTTATCAAATCTCCGCCGTTGTCAAAATAATCCATAAGGTCGTGAGCAAATTGAAAGGCAATTTCTTTCATTTGCTTTTTATCAAACTCACAGCAACCTATTGTGAGTTTGTTTGTGGACAAGTTGCAACGGGAGGTGTTCTTGCTTTGCAAGGAACTATTACAACAATCAAGACTATCCATTTTGTTGTTTTTCATAGTTCCTCCAAAGAATAAATCTTTGTGAGGAATAACCTATGGATTTGGTTAACAAATTGGATAAATCAAGTATAACATATTTCACAATATTTTACTATATTTTTTCTTCGGGCTCCCAAAAGTTTTAATATAAACTTTTGGGTAAAAGTCAAAACCAACCGCAAGGGCGCAACAAATTTTGTTTACAAAATTTTAAGCAAAAGGTTGAGTTTTGACGAGAAGTGGGTGTCCCACTTGGGTCTAGTATGGGGAATGACTCAAAATCGAAACTTCTTCTTTTTCAGTGTGAGTCGTCTAAAAGCCTTTATTTATAGACATTTCAGCGACCAAAAACACGATTTTGAGCCTATTTCCTTATCCTGCTTACTGTAAATTTAACTGATTTTCGCAATTTTTTGCTTAAAAATCCGCTCAAAAACACCGCTTTTTTGAGATTATTTTTATATTAAATATATATAGAGACGGACACCTAACAATTATTTAATTTCTAAATACATTTTTCTTTTTCTATCAACATAGAGAAAAATATCTTTAAAACAAATTATTTTTTTTATTTGTTCAAGCCATTGTGGTCTATCTATATATCCTTATGCCATAATTTTTCCAAGTAAGCTTAAAATTTTTCATATATATTGCTCCTTTTAACCTCTTTCAAATGTACTTTTATCGTCGTGTATTATGAATTTATTATTTTGTTGTGTTCTAAGTTTGCCCATAAAAGTTTTATAACAAGGAGTAAGGTCAATTGTTGACCATTTGCCGTTCAAGAAAACTTCATTCCACATATGTGGTTCATTTTTTAAATCAACAACATTTTCATCTCGTCCTCGAACTATCTTGCAGTCAACACCTATTAAATCGCAAAAATCTTTAAAAACAATTGAAAAAGATTGGCAAACTCCTTTGTTCAATAGGATAGGAGCGTATTTTTCTCCACAATTGATAAAACAGTCTTTGTAAGGATATTGAATTGATGTAAAAGAATTGTTATTGTTTCGCATTTTAAGAATATCATTATCATAACTAACATTCGCAAAAAACCAGTCATAGAATCTTTTAATCAGTTCTTGTTTAGTTATAAACTTTTCACCATCTCTTAACTGTCGCAAAATACGATTTAATTCTTCTTTATATTCGGTTTCTAAATTTTTTCTCGCAATAGAAGCCTTTTCATTAGTTTTAATTGCTTTTATTTCGAATTTCATTTATTGATTAACTCCTTTTTTATTATATCACATTCAAAGACAATTTGGAATACTTTTTCATAAAATTTTATATTTTGTGCTGACTTTTTTGAGATATAGCGGTGTAATCGATTAAAAGGTGGTGAAAATATGAAAAAAGCAGTAATCTATGCAAGATATTCAAGTGATAGTCAGTCAGAGCAAAGTATTGATGGACAACTTAGAGTTTGCAAAGAATATGCAGAGCGAGAAAATTAAAATTGCAAGACAAAAAGCAAAGACAATCACTCCGCTTGATGCTGACAAAGTTTACAATTGGTTTTTATCATTTCAAAACATTGACACAACCGACAAACTTGCTTGTAAAAGAATGATTGATATGTTCGTGAACAAAATTGTTTTGTATGACGATTATTTTGACATATACTTCACCACCTCTGATGATAAAAGCAAAAATATTAAACTGGACAATCAAGAAGATTTTGAAGAAATAGAAAAAGAGCAACCCAGCGGTTCGGATTACTCTCATTTGGTGCGGATAACAGGACTTGAACCTGCAAGGGATTGCTCCCACTAGAACCTGAATCTAGCGCGTCTGCCAATTTCGCCATATCCGCATATTAATATGTGACATAAAGTTTATAGTCATTTGTCTAAGACTTACAAACGCTAGATTACCTTTGTGATCCCCAAAAGATAATAATTGAAATGAAGATAAGGAATAATCGCCGAAAAGGTTTATATTTGTGTCAACAAATTAAGCAAATGGCGAATTATGACGTGTGCGTCTAAAATCTCGCCATATCCACGTGTATACATATAGCAAATTGCAATGCGGTTTATCTTTTGTTTGATTGTTCGCTATAGTGAAAAATTTGTATGCTTTCTTGTTGCTTTTGTTCCTTTTTGTAGAAAATCGTTTGTGTATTAATTTGTTCATTATTTAACTCATATAATTGAAAATGAATAAACTATAAATAATTCTAACTTAATTGTTTCATTATGTCAAGGATAATTTTTCAAATAATAATGATATGTTTGATAAAGTTTAAAGATTAAGACGCTTAATTTAAACCTAAATTATACATAAAATTTAAGATAAACTTTTTAAAAAGATTCAATTAAATTATTAATTTTCTTAATATTATTTAATTTTTAAAAATTTGGAAGATAATATAAATATAAAGTATTGCAAATAGAATTTCTTATGTTATAATCATAATATGGGTAGAAACATTACATACATAGACACTATATATACAAAGCTTATTCCTTGGTGTAAAAATAATAACAAAAAGATTAGCGAAATTCCTGCATATTTAAATGATGGGAAGATTAATCCTCTTTATTCTTTTATGGTATATTTGCGCAAACGAAAACCTTATTTACCAAAAGAAATCATTAATCTGCTTGAAAAATATGGCATAATTTGGGAAACGAAATATCGTTCTGCCGTAAAAAGAATATATGATGAGCTAATCCCGTGGTGCGAAGCTAACAATAAAAAAATAAGTGATATTCCAAAAAAGATCGAAGATCATCGCAATTCATTGTATACTTTCGTTCTGTATCTTCAAAACAATAAATATAAATTGAATCCTGAAATAATTGATTTATTAGATAGATATGGTATGGTGTGGGATAATTTAATTAGTCAAGCTAGCGAACGAAAGACTAGACTAGAAAAAATCAAAACAGAACTTATACCTTGGTGTGAGGCAAACAACAAATCGATTTTAGAAATACCGTGTATGGTCAATGGAAAACAAAATCCACTATATCATTTTGTATATTCTTTGAAAATTCGCAAGCATCTCTTAACTCAAGAAGAACTTCGTTTGCTCAATGAATATACTAAACCTCCAAAACAAAATAAACAAACTACAAATCCAACCAATAGTAATGTAATCAGCAATTTTTTAAAACCCAAAGACGATAATATGAAAATTAAAATATATCTAAAGGCAAAAATAAAAGAACTGATTGCTTATTTAGATAAAAGACTTGCATATATTCAAGACATCCCGAAGGGAAATAAATATTATGATTACATCGAATTGATTTTGGAAAATCAGAAATATTTAGATTCAGATCAGATTGAAGAACTGCAAACTTATGGAATGAAATTTTATGACAATAATTTCAAAAATGAATAACTAACTTGAAAAACAAAAACAATGTGTTTTATTCATAAAATTATATTATTTATTACCAAATGTTATTTACTCTATTACAAATTTTGATTGTAGTGTAATTTATATCATAATAATTAAAACCTTTCTTTATAATCACTTCAATATACCCAAGCAATTGTATTATGCTAAATATTTATTTAATTAGTGTTTATATTAAAAAATATACAAAAACATTAATAATAGAATACTAAAAAATAATTACTAATAAAACTTTCTAATTATTAAGACAATATTTTATTAATAATTCGATCAGATGGATGAAATAATAAATTTATCTGATTTTTTTTATTTCGAAAAATAGACAATTTAGATTGTTTTTGTTTTGAAATAATTCATTGATTATTAAAACTGGTTACATTAATACAATCCTATTGAATCTATTTTGAAGTTAATTGTATTTGATATTTATTAGCTTCTAATTAAAAATTTTTTAGCAATTAATATTAATCCTCTATTGTACATATTACTGGCAAATGGTCGCTATATATTAAATCTGGCATTTCGCAATCGATTAATTTGAAATTGTGTCGATTGGACATAATCGCATAATCTATACGGTATTTCCACGAATTGTAATTTGTGCTAGGTAGATTCACCTGCCTAGAGCGATAACTCCTCCACGAATACTCTCTTTTGTCCGGATACAATTGTCTAAATGTATCAATGTAACCCAATGACAAAATCTTTTTGAATGCTTCGCGCTCAATAGGCAAAAATACGGATTTATTTTTACATTCCTTTGGATTCGTCAAATCAATTTCATCGTTGGCAATGTTGAAATCTCCAACGCAAATCACCGAATATTTATTTCTAAGAATTCCGAGATATTTCGTCAATGCGTCCAAAAATTTCATTTTGAATTCAAGTCTAGAATTGCCGTTAGGAATGTATGCATTGACTATTGCTAGATTTTTAAAATATGTAGTAATGACTCTTCCTTCTTGATCTTCCCAATGTTCTCCCAGACCATATTCGATCTTATCCGGTTTGATTTTAGACAATACCATAGTCCCTGCATATCCTGGAATACTACCGCAATTGTAAAATTTGAAATATTTTTTTAGTGACTCAAGATTTTCGCTTTCCTTTTCATCTAGAAGTGAAATCTGTTCGTTATCTAAAAATATTGAACGAGCGATATCTTCATTCGCTCTTATCTCTTGAAAACAATATATATCATAATTCGTTTCCGCGATCCAATCAATGAGTCCCAATCTATTAGATGCGCGTATTCCGTTGATATTGTAACTGACAATTTTCATAAATCTTTCCTAAAAAAATATCTTTCAACTAATTTGAAATAAGACTATTTCAAATATCTAAATATTCCATATACTCTGACATAAAATATACGTCAAAGATTTTTGGCTATACTATAATGGTATTAAACTTATATTTCGTTTCAAAATTCAATTCAACAAACTATTTCCACAATCCGTGAAGATTGCAATAAACTAAGACAGTGATTATTTTTTCACCTTTGTCTAAAGAAAAATTTGCCATTGGTTGATCTAGTGGACGAAGATTTTTGGCATACACGCCTTTATTCGTTTGTAGAATTATCATTGATATGTAATGCTCTTCAGTCATAGGATGCAAAACTTCCCCAACCTGAACATTGACAATATTAGCGTTCATTTTGACCACTGGTTTATGTTTTTCGCTAGCCGCATCCACTGTATTTGGAACTATTGCTGTCATTGGTTTGCCACAACAAAACATAGGTACTCCAGAGTCCACCAACTTCACACTGATATTTCCACATACGTCACATCTAAAAATCACTAATTCTTTTTCTTTCATACTTTCTCCTCCGTACTATTATAATACAAAAAAAATTATTTTCAAAATAAAAAGATTGATATAATAAATTTTATTAGTAAATAATAATCATAACTCGACCAAACAAAATTAATAAATTTTATTGTCGATAAAACTCTAATGATTATCACCTTTTCAAACCTTATAAGATATTTATAATTAAAAAATCAATTAATTCTTTATATCAATATTTTTAAAAAAATTTCAAATATAATTTGTTAAAATATTTTAATTAATTACAAAAACAATTAATTTTTCACATAATTTATTTTTATTAATATAAATATATTAATTTATATTATAATATAAATTAAATTTTTAATTAAATAATATTTTGTATCTTTCATATTTATGAAAAATTAATTTAATTTTCATTTTAATATTCATAAAAAAACTGCACTTTACTTAAATTAAGATTTGTGCAATTTTTTTATTTTAAATTAATGTTTAATATTATTACCAATTATTTTGAAATTGTCAATTCCAAACTAGCTCCATTATAATTGAATCTCAACCCACCAGTAGAAGTATACTCCGCTTGATTATTTATTTTATTCTGAATTGCATACGTAGTCCATTCATATTCTGGACCAATATTGTATCCATCATCTTGGAATCCTAAAAAGGATATTGAATATTTATGTCCTATAAAATAGGAGAAGGTGATCGTCAATTCATTGGTAGTTAAATCTTCTAGTGCAAACTTGAATCTACAAGTTGAACCCGTAACTTCTGCAACTTTTTCAATACCATCTATTGTATAAGTCAATTTTGAATAATCAAATCCATAATATCTAGCAGAATCTCTATCGCTCAATTCAATTGAAAAGTATGGACTGTCTGTTTTGACTGAGCGTACATCTAATGTAAGTGACACAGTATAATACAAATCAGAATATTCAAAATCTTCTTCATTAACAACTTCTATTTTTTTGATCACTCGAGAAGATCCTGCACTAGAATTATATGTATTTTTGATCTCTAAAATAATGTAAGTAGTTCCGACTTTTATCATAGAACTATCAATATAAATATTTCCTCCGCTTTTATAACTACCATCTAAAGTAATATAACTATGCTCAAGTGCCTCATTAGGAATCACGTCTTGATTGGTAGATTCAAGCACACGTACGGTGTCAGAAGTGTTTTCAACAAATTCTTCTGTGAAATCATAAGTTAAATATGCTCCCCAACCATCTCCAGGATAACTATCTTGTACTATTATTTGATTGGGAGAAATCGAATTGAATTCAATAAAATTATCGGACAAAATTTCTTGATATTTTGAAGTGTTGACAACAATCGTAGCATCTTCATTTTTCATTATAAAAGAATATGAATTATTTGAAGATGAAAGTTCTCTATTGTATACTGTGACACTTTCAATATATGCATCGACCGAATTCAATATTATCGTGAAAATCACAACTTCCCCGCTCTTTGCACTGTTTTTATCCAATGTAACGGTAACATCTGTATTTTGTTGCACTGTGATTTTATATGTATCGGACTGTTCGTTATTGGATCCACCTTCCCCACAAGCCACAAATGTGATACACGCAATCAAAATAAAAGCAAATAACAATATTCTAGATAACTTTCTTTTCAATAATATGTTCATACCCTATCCCTCCATATGATTTTTGCTAGCTCAACTTCATATATAATTATATATACAATAAAATAATTCAATAGTCAAATATTATTTTACCTTTATGATATTTAATCAACAAATTTTTTCTTAAAATCTTTGATTTATAATTTATCCTATAAAACATATTTTCAAAATATTGCCTAACTTTTTTGATGTATTGCATTGAAGTATCATCGTTCGTTTTAGATAGCTAAAAATTAGTTTTCGATTATATTAAAATGTCATTTCAAATGAATGATAATTAGTTTTAAAATTAAATTGGCAATCTATAAAAGATTTAACTTTGATTTCAGATCTTTAAATATCGGCTCATTTCCCTTGAAACTTAGTGGGCTAATCGGTGAAGTGTGATATATAGGTATCACAAGTTTTGTGCTGTCTCCTATTTTAATTCTAAATTCTTTCCCTATAATATCCTTTAATCTTTCAACTCTGCGATCTAAAATAACCTCTGATGGATACTGTCCCATTGGAAGAATGATGTCAAAATCCAAATTTTCAAGTTGGCTAAGTAATATTGATCTACAATTTTTGACACATTCTCTCAATCTTTTTCTATCCGCGATAATACATTTGCAACATTCGGTGAAATAGATATCTTCAATACTGATACCTAAAATATTCAATAGTTTATTTAATATTTTTCCGCTCGCCTGCAGTTTCCCGTCTAAATTATAAAATGCACGCCCGCTCACAATCCATCCATCCTTGGAGGGAGATTCTCCTAATACCAAAATTTTGCTTTTGCCTATCTGTAGACTATTACATCTTAGTTTTTCTAGTTCTCCACATAATTTGCAGTCCAAAATCTCTTTATCAATCATTTCCATATATTCATTATAACACAATTTGAGTAATGTGATGCCAAAGATTGATAAATAAAATTTATTTGTTTCATTTCTTAATAACAACAAATGAATAGCGTCTTTCATTCACAATTGATATGATTGATCTTTTTCAACCTATATATCCTATCCATAAAATATTTCACTCAAAATTAATTAAGTATACTTGCTACGTTATAATAAACTATTTTTTAATTGCGAATCTTGTCCTCCACTTGTTTAAAATCATTATTGGCACAATTTATCAATTATTTTGTATTTAATAAAAACTCTACAAATTCATCAATATTCATACTACTCATTTTTATTCTATATTTTTCAAAATCTTTAATGTCGTAAGATATATTATTAATTTTGTTTTCTCTTTCAATCTCTGTTTTTCCTTTATTTAAATATAGATTCCAAAAAGGTAAAATTTTGATATGCATTGGTTTCAAATCTGGATGACCTTCATAACTATTTGTTTTGTTTAAAAATTTTGCCAGTTCAATATCTGCTATGTTTTCAATGATTGTATGCGTCAAATCGTTTTTTTCAAAATAGGAGTGTAGAGATTCGTGAACAAGATATACTAAATCATAATTATTATCGTTCACTCCGTTGACGTGTCCCCAAACTATTTGATTGTTTTCAATACTTGTTCCAGTATTAAGAGATGGAGGAACTATAATACAAGTCAAATCAAGAGTGAATTCCTTTTTGAAAATTTTATTTAAAAATAAATTTATTCTATCACTATTTTTTTCCCAATTATTTTGGATTCTTTCTAAATTCTTTTTTGCTTTTTCATAAGAGATTTTGAAAAAATCTTGTTGTTGCAATTCTAAAATTATATTATTATTAATCTCATTTGATTTTATATCTTTTATCAAAAGAGAATACTATGTTTTATAATTATCCCATAGATAATGAGCAAATTTTTTTGGCATCATACTTTTTGATATCATTATTTTTGCCATAATATTATCATCTATTTGAAATCTTATGTTTAACATATCTTTCTCCTATTACGAAAATTTACTAAAAAACATTTGGTACATTTACTACGTTAAAAAAAATTAATGGCGGAGAGTGGCGGATTCGAACCGCCGGAGGCTTTCACCTCATCGCTTTTCGAGAGCGACACATTAGACCACTCTGACAACTCTCCATTGTATGTATTTATAATCATTTTAGATTAAGTTTATCATACCATTGTTATATAAAGTAGGCTAAGTTGATTTTGCTTTAAAGCGTAAAGTATTTTTCAATGATATTTTAAGACACACTTCAAAACAAAGACCTTGCATTTTATATTGATATATTTAACGTTGTCTCAAATAAAATGGTCGACACTGCTATTATAATCTAATTGAAAAAAATAATCAATAGAAAATTAATTAAAAAAAAGTTATCCACAATAAATTTTTAAAATGTGGATAACTTTTAATTTATATAAATATAAATTAAATATATATTTGAAATTTTAATTGTGGATAAATTGAATATTTCTCGTATTCTTTATTTTATAAATTTTAATATTAATTTAATCTTTAATATTGTTGAATATTGTTGAGAGATATAATTCAATTGATCTTAATAAGTATTAGAATATATGAAAGGAGTAGACCAAAATTTACCATTTCATATACAACCTTATTGTGTTACTAAATTTTTGTTTTCCATCCATTCAATGCTGGCAATCTAGTTTATGAATGTAAATACATTCAAATCCCTGTCATATAAACTAAACGTATATGAAGATCAATCTAAGCACGCGAACGATAACAAATAATTTTAAGTTAAATTGAACAGTAATTAAAGGAATTATCTAGCTTTCACTGGTAAAATTAAGAATAGAAAATCGTCTCCTTCAGACGGAGTGATGACGCAGGGCTGAATTTGACTATTGAAATTCATCTTCACATAAGGATTATCAATTACACGCAAACAATCGCTAAAATATTTTGAATTGAACGAAATAATCAAATCATTACCTTTCACTCCTACTGTAATATTTTCACGTGTATTGCCAAGTTCACTATTCGAAGTGAGCATCAAATTTTTTTCTTTGATGTCGAATTTGACTAAATTATTCTTATCAATACGCGAAAGCACACTGGCTCTGTCTATAGCGTCCTCTAATTGCTCTTTATTGATTGTCACAACTGTAGAAAAATCTTTCGGAACAATCTGACGGTAGTTGATAAACTGTCCATCTATTAAACGATTGACAACGATTGTATCCCCAAGATCTACCATAATATTATTTGAATGAACGTAAACTTTGACATTATCATCCCCGTTCATCATCTTCACTATCTCGTTTAAATTTCTTCCTGGCACAATAATTTTAAAATCAGTAGTCGACATAACAAGACTTTTGTTCGAAATACTAAGCCTACAACCATCTACTGCCACCGCTTTAATAGCATTTTGGTTCGTCTCAAGCAAAATACCTTTCAAAATAGGTCTACTATCATCTTGAGCTACGGCATAGAATACATTATTTATCAAAGACTTGAAATCTTCCTTAGTAATTTCAAAAAAATTGTCTTTGTTCACTTCCTTGATAGCAG
The DNA here is from genome assembly GCA_944377305.1 of uncultured Clostridia bacterium. Classification (GTDB taxonomy): domain Bacteria; phylum Bacillota; class Clostridia; order Christensenellales; family UBA1242; genus Onthoplasma. The sequence goes on along the minus strand of CALWEL010000014.1, from coordinate 11,971 downwards.
GGAATTCGCTGATTTCCATACATTGAAGGCAACCCTCACTATCTGTATAAGAAATTTTTAACTGATTTTTTTCGTTTAGTTCACATTCAATTTGTTCATTGGTTAGTTTTTTTATGTATTCGCCAAATAATCTTCCTGGCACGACTGTTTCACCCCGAGAATCAACTTCTGCGCGTATTCTTTTTTCAATGCTCATTTCAAGGTCTGTTGCAGTAAGAATAAGTAGATCATCCTCGCACACCATCTTAATCCCTTCAAGTATCTGAGAAGTGGTCTTCGAGCTGATAGCTTTCGATACTGTATTGATTGCCTCGCTTAACTCTAATCCATCACATCTAAATTTCATATCTACTCCTTTTTGTTTCCTCCTATTTTCCCCTGAAATGTTTTTTAGTCGTAAAATCTAATTTTTATTCAAAAGATTTTTATACTCAAAATTGTATTCATCAACGCAATTTTTAACAATCGTTGCCTTAATGATACAGGACTATATTAGCAAACGATCCTAGATATGTCAAATAATTTTCTACACTTTTGTCGAAAATTTTTTATTTATTTAAATCAAAGAAAAATACTATAAAATAGTATTTCAGGCGCATTATACGCGTGTATGCGCGTGTAGTTTTTTATTAAATTTTTTTTGTTTTTTGATAGTGATTTTTTTATTAGGAATTGTGGAAAAGTGGACAACTTTTATTTATCCAATATTTAGTGGTGGTTCTGCCAAATTTCGACAGATTTCACACTATTTTTATCCACAATATATGTGTCTAACTGTGTGCAAATCCAAGTGGATAACTAGCTTAGTATAGTGGACAACTTAAAATTTTGATTAAGACTTTTATTAACTAAAAAAATAAATTATTGAAATTTATCGTAATCTGATTTGTAAGGATATTTTATTTTGATACAATAGAATTTGGCATATTGAAAATTTTAAGGTATTGAATTTGAACATTTAATTTTGTTTTGCTAATTGACTTAATAATATTTTTATTATATAATTATAGCAATGTAGGAGTGGAATATGTTTTTACTTGACCAATGGAAAAAAGTATTGAACAAGCTGGAAAATGAAGTCACAGCTGTCACATTTGATTTGTGGATCAATACTTTAACACCTATCCAATATGCAAATGATGAATTAATTATAAAAGCACCTAGTGTCACGGCGAAAAATCAAGTCAATCAGCCTGCGATATATGAAAAGATCACAAAATGCGTTCGTCAGGAATTCACACCTTATACCTTTGTCCGCATTACAGACAATCAAGAGTATGAAGAATCGATTAGAAAGCAGGATGAAGAGTTGGAACGAATGATGAGTGAAAAAGATTCCAACAATTTCAAATCCAAATTCAATCAAAAGTATACATTTGAAAATTTTGTGGTAGGAAAATCAAATCAAGTGGTGTGTGCAGCGATGCAAAGCGTTGCAGAACATCCTAGTGAAAAATTTAACCCACTGTTCATATATGGAGGGGTTGGACTTGGTAAAACTCACTTGCTCCACGCTGTAGGAAATTATTTGAACAAACATAGGCCAGATTTGAACGTACTATATGTCACTTGTGAGAAGTTTACAAATGATTATGTAGATTCTATTCGTAGTGGAAAAGACAAATCAAATCTTGATTTTAGAGATAAGTATCGTAGCGTAGACGTGTTGATGATTGATGATATACAATTTATCAGCAACAAGATGGGGATTCAGGAAGAATTCTTCCATACATTCAATGATTTGTATCAAAACAATAAACAAATTATTATAGCTTCTGACCGTTCTCCAAAAGAAATGAGTTCACTAGAAGAGAGACTTCGCAGTAGATTCAGTAGTGGACTCATTCAAGACATTCAAGAACCAGATTATGAAACCAAAGTGGCAATTATCAAGAAAAAATGTAGTCAAGAGGGCTATTTGGTGGATGAAGACGTGGTAGACTTTATAGCACAAAAGACGGGAACCAATATTCGTGAGATGGAAGGAATTTTGTCTAAGGTGGTATTTTATTCAAGTTTGCTTGGAAAATCACACGCAAGTATGGAGGATGCACACGAAGCACTCAAAGATTATGGTGAGACAGAAAAGACGAATCTTGATGCAGAGAAAATTCTAAATACTGTATGCGATTTCTTCAAGGTGTCGAAAGAAGACTTGATAGGAAAGAAAAAAAATAAAGAGATAGTAGAACCAAGACAATTGTGTATCTATTTGATAAACGATATGCTTAGCATCCCTCTCACAGCGATCGGTGCAATATTCGGAGGAAGAGACCATACCACTATTATGCACGCTAGAGATAAAATCAGCAATCAGGTAAAAATCAATCCTCATATTAGGACTTTGGTAAATGATATAAAATCTCAACTTTTAAAATATTAATTCATAATAAATTTTAAAATTCACTGAAAATACAGTGAATTTTTTATTATTTTAATTAATTTTTTTAGAATTTAATTAATTTTTCTTTGAAATAATAAATTTATGATTTTTAATAAAAACAAAAATTAGCAAATAAAAATATAATATATAGTTAATTAAAATTGAAAAAATCATTACTAGCGTGTAGTGAAATTTAGTTTTATGATACGGCAACGAAATATAAAAATTATATATATCATTCCATATAATTATTTTGATAGATAGAAAATATTGATGCTATTTAACTTAAAATATTAAAAGAAGTCTATTAAATTAAAATAAAAAAAATATTTTTTTTATTTTGAATAAAATATGCTTATAAAAAAAATGAAACTTTATATTTGCGTTCCATTTTCTATTTTTATAGTGCTGTACCAAATATTAGTGTCTGGAATTTTTGTACAAGTTATTAGCGTTTGATATTTGCTCACCAATTCAAGTAATTTGTCCTGCCTAGTAAGATCTAGTTCGCTCAAGACATCGTCTAACAAAAGGACAGGATATTCTCCTATCTCTTGTTTAATGACTTCCATTAGTGAAAGCTTAACCACTAAAGCAACAGTGCGCTGTTGTCCTTGAGAGGCAAAAAATTTGCAATCTTTATTATCAATTTTGAAAACAATATCGTCTCGATGAGGACCAATACAGGTATAGCCCAGTTCAATTTCTTTCATTACTATTTTATCGAATTTTTGATACAAATCATCTTTGATCGACAATCCTGACAGATTTTCATAACTATAAAAAATATCTAAATTTTCACCATCAGTTATAAATTTATGCAAATTTATCGCGTACTTTTTCAATTTTTCAATAAAAATCAATCTTTTTTCAATGATTTTTTCAGCACATTCAATCAATTGAGGTGTAAACAATTTCAATTCTTCTGTTTTGATTTGATCACTGTTTTCACTTTTTAAGATAGAATTTCGCTGTTTCAAAATTTTATAATACTTTAGTAGATTGTATAAATATGTTCTATCAAATTGAGAAATTGAGATATCCAAAAAATTTCTTCTATCTTCTGGTACCTCTTTTATCAGTTTTAATTCGTCTGGACTAAAATATACAATTGATAGTATGCCGACAAATTCGGTAAGTTTCAAAATACTGAGATTATTAACTTTAATAGATTTTTTATTAGATTTATCTAGATAGATTTTAATATTTTTTTTCCCCGCCAGAGTCAAAAAATCCAATTCAATTTTAGCTTGACTTTCATTGAACATTATTATTTGCTTTTCACGACAATTTTTTGGACTCTTACCTACACTTGATAGATATATACTCTCCAAGAGATTTGTTTTGCCTTGTGCATTTTTTCCGACTATGAAATTGACGCCAGTAGAAAAATCAATCATTGAGTTTTTGTAGTTTCTATAATTATTTAGTTTGATTGAATTTATTTTCATTTTTTAATTATAATATTAAATTTTTTTAAAGTCAATGTAAAAATAATCAAATATTCACATTTATTATATCAAAATTTTTATATTTAATTTTTTATCAAGATTGGAAACTGATTTTTTCAGTCAAAATTTAATAGAAAATATTTTAATGATGAATAACAACTTTTAAATCAAAATGATTTTTATAATAAAAAAATTAAGTATAATACTTATATGTATATATTATATTAATTATATAATCTAATATTTTATCTTTTTATATTATAATATAGTATATATTATATATCATATATTGTGAAAAAGGATATTGACAAACAAAATAAGCTATGATATTATTTGACTAATATAAGGAGCATATATGGAATTCAAAGAATTTAAACAACTTATAAACGAATTAATAGATCTAAAAATTGAGATTGAGGAAATAAAAAAAAAGGAATACGAAAATTTAACTACTAGAAAGAAAATGTTTTTCAATATTACTCAAACATTAAACAAGATAAACCAAATGAAAGATGTAGAAGACAACTATTTTTCTGAAGAGGCAATATCTGCGATAGCTGAAAGAAAAAGTAGAATTGTGGAAATCGTTGAATATTTGGATCAATTGTTTGGGAATTGGAGGCGTCTATTTTGGATCAATGTAAATAGTTTGAATAAAAAATTATCTGATTATTTTGAAAAATTGGATAAAAATTTGATCGTACATTTGCAGGTAGAGAAAAACAAGGGTAAAAATATAATTACAAATACTGTTTCTAATCAAAAATTTTTAACTATAGTAATACAAAATCAAAGAGATGGTACAGAGAAAGAATTTGTATTAAAATTAGACGAATTAGGGTATGATTTCCCCGAAGTAAAAAATCTCGTAATGGGTGCAGTGCAAAGACAAAAATTGAAGTCTTATGAAGTATTAATGTCTCCAGAAGTCTTTGTAAGCGATGAAGGTCAAAGACTGGAGGAAACTTATCCAAACATTCGAGAACCTTATTGGAAAGCTTTGGTTGAAACTATAGGCATTTTACAGAATAGAAATTCAGAGCTTTTGACTACTGCCATAGATAATAATAAAATCAAAATAAGAAAAATGGAAGAAGAAATTATTAGATTAAAAAAACAAAATGCAGATTGCATAGGGATGGAGATTGAAATAAATTCCAATCCTGCGCTTATGTTGGATCCAAGAGATAAAAATTAATTTTATAAAAATACTGAAAATTTTATTTCAGTATTTTTTAATAATCTTAAATAAAATATAAAAATTAATAAATAAAAAGAAATTATAATATATTAATATACAAATTTATTTAAATATTATTTATTTTTTATTTGATAGGATTTAGTTTTGGAAGATTTTTTGCTCGTGGATAGGATTTTTCAGTAGGTTTTATTTTTTCAATCACAATAATATTTCTTTCGCCTTTGTTTTCAGGTAGATTAAACGAAATTGTTTTTAAATATTTTCCACCTAAAAGTTCGATTGCTCTTTTTGCTTCACTTAATTCGTCAAAATAATTTGAACCTTTGTATGCTAAAACTAATCCTCCAATTTTCACATAAGGCAAAAGGTATTCGACAAGAGTGTTTAGTCTTGCAACAGCACGGGCAAGGGCAATGTCAAATTTTTCTCTATGCTCTTTGATATAATCTTCTGCTCGTGCGTGAATATTTGTTGATGTAATGTTTAGTTCACTACAAATTTGATTTAAAAAATTGATACGCTTATTCAGTGAATCTAACATTGTTAGCTTTATATCAGGACGAACAATTTTAATTGGTAGGCTAGGAAATCCTGCACCTGCACCAATATCAATTACGTGAGAATTTTCTTTTATTTCTTCAATAGACAAAATACTATCAAGAAAATGTTTAATAAAGACATCTTCTTTGTCCGTAATTGCAGTCAAATTGACTTTTTCGTTGAAAGAAATTAGTGAATTATAATATTTTTCAAATTCACTTAGATGTTCATTAATTAAATTATAATATTTTTCTATTTTTTTCATAAATTTTATTTTTTTCATAAATTTTATTTTTTTTAATAATTTTTATTAATTTTTAATATTAATTTTTATTTTTTTATATATTAAATTGAAATTTCATTATTATGTTCGTTTAAATTTATGTAATCATTAATACAATTCATAAAATCTTCATTTATTAAAAACTCAGAAGCTGAGTTAATATTTAATTTGTCAGTATTTGATAAATAAGAAATAAATTTATCAAGCATTTCTTTTTTATTTTTAAGATTTGTCAAATATTTGTCGAACCAAACTGATGATACAATTTCTCCTACTACGTATCTATACATATATTTACTGTGCTTTCCACTTTTTTCATCTCTTTCTGACATAATTTTCAGTCTATTTATAATATTTTTAAAATTAGATGAATGTTCGTTATGTTTATTTTGAATAAATTTTAAAACACTTTCATAAGTTATAGGACAAGGTAAATTAGATATAATTTCATTTTCTTCAAAAATTAAATTTAAATTATTATTAAGAGAAATTTTTCTGCTTAAAAAATATGTGTCATAGTTTTCTTGTGAGATAATTTTTTTATCTAACAAATATTGTACAAATAAATTTTCAACAATATGACTTTCAATTTCTCCTATACAATCAATATCAAAGTCAGATTTATGTTTGCAAAACTCATTAAATTTGGCTATTAATTCATTTTTTTCTTGATTACTTAAATCTTTTGAATTAATTGCTTTTGTTTGAGCTATTGTTTCAGTATGATGTGCGCTGATAGCATGAGATAATTCATGAACAAGAGTAATCATACCTTCTAGTGAACCATCTAAACCTACTACAAAATTTAATTTAGTAGAAAAACCTGAATGTCCCACAGAACTATGAACTGATTTACCCAATTGAAGGACTACATTATAATCAGGATTTTTATTGTCGATAATAGAATCTATGGTTTCTGAAATAGAAGGAAAATAAGTTTTATAAAATTCTTTAACTATATTGATTTGTTCAAAATAAGATTTGTCAAATTTTATATTTTTTAATTTTTCAATTTCTAATAGACTTTGAATTATTTTTAAATTATCCATAATTGATTTTCCATCAATCTTATGATTAATAAAAGAATTAAAACCATGGGCATCTACAATTGCACAATTTTTGTCTAGATTTTTCACATATAAATTAGCTGTTTTTTCATCTAAATTGATTCCATTAATTTTTATCATTTATAAATTTCTCCTAAATTTTTATTTGATAATTCCTTTTAATTTTAAATAGACGAGAAGTACATTGATATCGCTAGGGCTCACTCCATCTATTCTCTTTGCTTGGCCAAGAGTAGTGGGTTTGAATTTGTTTAGTTTTTGTCTAGCTTCTATTCGTAGTCCATTTATTTTGGAGTAGTCAATGTCGGGTAGGGAGAGATTTTCTATGTGCTGATTTTTTTCAATATATTCTAATTCTTTTTTAATATATCCTTCATACTTAATTTCAGTATTGATATAGTCTAGGACGTTTTTTGGTATATCTGAAAATAGATTAAAATGCGAAGCAATATCAAATATTGTAATGTTATTTCGTTTGATACATTCTTTTAGAGCCAGTCCTGATTTTGGAATACTTTCTCTTTTTTCAGTAAATAGTGGAGTAAGTTTTTCGGGATTACACATTGTATTTAGAGTGCTGTTCACTTGTTCAATTTGTTTTAATTTTTTCTTGAAAATTTTATATCTTTTGTCATCGACAAGTCCAATTTTTCTACCTAGTTCTGTTAGACGAATGTCACAATTGTCTTGGCGTAATATCAAACGATATTCTGCTCTGCTTGTCATCATTCGATAAGGTTCTATTATATCTTTTGTGACTAAGTCGTCAATCAAAACGCCAATGTATGCTTGATTTCTACCTAAAACAAATGGAGAGAGATTATCTATATAACGTTCAGCATTAATCCCAGCCATTATTCCTTGTGCAGCCGCTTCTTCATATCCACTCGTCCCATTTACTTGTCCAGCAAAAAATAGACCTGAGATTTTCTTTGATTCTAGGTTGTTTTTTAGCTCAGTGGCATTGATACAATCGTATTCAATGGCATAGGCAAAACGCATAATTTTGACCTGCTCAAAACCTGGTATCAGTGAATACATCTTTCGTTGAACATCAGTTGGCATACTACTTGATATCCCCTGAACATATACTTCGTCCGAATCTTCAGTCTCCGGCTCTAAGAAAAGTTGGTGGCGTTCTTTGTCACTAAAACGCATAATTTTATCTTCTATGCTAGGGCAGTATCGGGGTCCAATTCCATTGATTTTGCCAGAATATAGTGGAGCACGTGATATATTTTCACGGATGCAGTCGTGCATAGCGGACGAGGTATATCCAAGATAACAGACTTTTTTGTTTTTCACTTTTTTACTGATTGGAGAAAAAGAAATATTTAAGTCGTCACCTGGTTGAATTTCAAATTTTGAATAATCTATTGATTTTCCGTCTACACGGGCAGGGGTTCCTGTTTTGAAACGCCGAATTTCAATGCCAAGATCCATAAGAGATTTGGTAAGCATCGTACTTGGCTCGTATCCATTGGGTCCAGTATTTTTCGTAAAATCACCAATGATTATTCTGCTATTGAGATAAACACCTGTACAAACAACAACTGCTTTGCACGAAAAATATTCATTCATACTGGTTCTGATACCGATAACTTTTCCATTTTCGACTAAGATTTCTGCTACTTCACACTGCAATATATCCAAATTTTTTTGTCTTTCAATCGTGTGTTTCATTTCATTGTGATACACGACTTTATCCACCTGTGCACGTAAGGACTGTACAGCCGGACCTTTGCCTGAATTGAGCATCCTGAGTTGAAGCATTGATTTGTCCGCATTGACACCGATTTCTCCACCTAAGGCATCGACTTCTGCTGCTAGTTGGCCTTTTGCTGTCCCTCCAATACTAGGATTGCAGGCAAGGAAAGCAATACTGTCAAGATTCATTGTGGTGAGCAAAGTCTTCTTGTTGAGCCTTGCCAAAGCAAGACACGCTTCGCTTCCTGCGTGCCCACTACCTATTACTATTGCATCATAGTTGTCTACAAATTTCATATTGCTTTATTATAACACATTTTTGGATTATTTCAATATTGATTATATTTATTATTTGAGATTTTAATTTTGAAGTTGAAATAAAATTATTTTCCTAAACAAAACTTTGAAAATATTTTGTCTATTATTGTTTCATTATTCGTGTTCCCAGTCACTTCTCCTAGTGAGATCCAAGCGGATTTGATCTCGCTAGAGATAATATCCATACTAGTGAGATTAAACTCTGATATGGCGTTATTTATATATTTTTTCGCTTGTTTCACAGAATTTATGTGGCGAACGTTGGTCAAATACAATTTGTTCGAATTGATTTTTGTTGAAATTGTTTTATCAAATATCAATTGTTTTAAATTGTCTATGTTTTCGTTGGTTTTGGCACTGACAAAGATGTTATCATTTTGAATCTTTTTTTTCATTTTCTCTTGATCAATTAGGTCAGATTTGTTGAAAACATTGATATACACTTGATCGGTAGAGATATTGCATATATTTGAATCGTCCGAAATTTTGAGCACAATATCCGCTTCTCTTAAAATCTGTTTGGCGCGTTCTATTCCTATTTTTTCCACTTCGTCCTCGCTTTCGTGAATACCAGCAGTGTCGAAGATACGAAATATAATGCCGTTGTATTCATATTCTCCCTCCACTACATCGCGAGTCGTGCCAGCAACAGAGGTGACAATGGCTTTGTTTGATTTCGTGAGTGCGTTGAGTAGACTTGATTTACCCACATTAGGTGCACCGATCAGAGCAACACGCACGCCGTTTTTTATCTTTGTACCCGTCTTGCTGTCTAATATTAGCAAAGATAAATTCGTTTCAATATCTTTCAGTTTATTTAAAATATCGCTCGACTCATTTTCGGTATATTCATATTCGGGATAATCAAGTTTTGCTTCAATTTCTGCAAGGATGTCTGTCAATTTGTTTTGGTAATCTTGAATAAAAATTTTAAGCCCGCCCTGCATAAGTAAGCTGCCATTTTTCGCTTGCATCTCACTTTCCGCATTGATTAGATCCATAATTCCTTCCGCCTGATCAAGAGAAAGTTTTCCGTTGATGAATGCTCGTTTGCTGAATTCACCCGGAGTCGCTAGAGTGCAACCGAGCAAGATCAATTCATCAATGATCTTTTGGGCAACAAAATATCCTCCGTGAGACTGAATTTCAACGACGTCCTCACCCGTGAAACTATGTGGGTGAGGGAAAAATACTACAAGGCATACGTCCTCGATACCAGAGAAAAATACTTTTTTCAGATACATTTTGCGTGGTTCAAAGGCTAAATCCTCGCGAATGATTTTTTGTAAAATTTTCTTCGCTCTCTCGCCACTAATTCGAATGACAGCCACTCCGCTGTTTCCCGCAGGAGTCGCCAGTGCTACAATAGTTTTTTCCATACACATATTATATCACCTATTGACAGTTTAAGCAAGAAGAAATTAATTTTCTTTTGAATGTGTGTATACTAATAAGAATGATAATATTTTACGTTAAATAATTTTTATAAATACTATCATTTTGAATAAAAAAATGTTAATATTTTAAAGTGATAAGTTGTTTATCTTTTCAAATAAATCAAAAAACAACAAAGTAGTTCACTTTTAAGGAAATTGTATGAAAATATTAGATTATAAATTACTTAATATTATAACAAAATCTGAGTTATTAAAATCCGTTGCTGTTGCATATATGGCAGGCGCTTTATTGAAAGAAATTGCAGTAGATGATGAATTATTCATTGCTCTTTATAATAAATTGAACGAAAAGCAAAAAGAAAATATGCTTGCTTGTTTTTTAGAAGATAAATTTAAATAATTTGGTGCTCCCGTCAGGATTCGAACCCGAACTAATGGTTCCGAAGGGGCGACCAGAAAATGCCATGAATTCGACTTTTCGTATCATATTTTACCATAAAATATCATATCAAAAATCTCTCAATCCCTTCATTTATCTGCATTTTAACCACTTGACCTTATCAAACGATATTATACAATACAAACGAGATAAAATACAACACAAAACACCCCATTTGCAAAAATCTTGCATTTTTCTTGCAAAAATTTGTAATAAATTAAAAATAGTTGTAAATTAAAAAAATAATTGTTATAATTGACATAAGTTAAACGATTTCCCGAGGGAATCGTATTTATACTAATAATATGACGGTGTAATATGAGAAAAAAATTTATTGATAACATATATATGAAGGAAGTTCTTGATAAAAAATGGTATATCGAAAAAGATAACAAGTTTAATGGATATATTGCTTTAAAATATATTAAAGAAATTTCTAAACCATTAAAAGCATTTAGTAATGGGAAACAATATATAGGATTAGATAAAGGTTATTCTATACTAGAATATGTCCCATTAGATAGAAAATATAATTGTAGAATCTTCTTCGATAGATTAAATAGACCTTTATGTTTTTATTTTGACATAAATAATGGCTCTGGAATTGAAAATAATATACCTTGGTATGATGATCTATATTTAGATGTAACTATGGAATGTCCTGTTATTACTGAAATTGGCTACTATATCCACCTTGATGATGAGATTGAATTAAAAATGGCAAAGAAAGAAGAGATAATAGATGAAAAAACTTATAATGAAGCTTATAAAACTGCAATAGATCTAATGCATGAACTTAGGGAACAGAAAAATGATATTGTCAACAGATGCCAATTTGATTTATATAGAATAAAAAATTTATTACATTTAAATTAACAAATTAAAAATTTTTATATCTCCATAATATATTTGTAAACTAAAATAATAAATATTCTTAAATTAAACTTAAATATAAAATGTTTTAGAAATTTTTAAAATTAGCTAATCATTTTATTTTCTATCAGTTGTATTTTCTTTTTGCAATAAAATTAGTGTATTAAATAAAATATTGAACCACCAGACTATCTGGTGGGTTTTTGTTAATACAAAAAAATCAACGACATATAAAATCGTCGAATCCCTTTATTTATGAGGGTTTTATGGTGCTCCACGAGGGATTCTAACCCCCAACCCTTGGTTCCGAAG
>CALWEL010000013.1 GCA_944377305.1 uncultured Clostridia bacterium | reverse complement strand
TTCGGCTGTTCGCCGATTAAAGTGGCACGCGAGCTGGGTTCAGAACGTCGTGAGACAGTTCGGTCCCTATCCATCGCAGGCGTAGGATATTTGAGGGGAGCTGCTCCTAGTACGAGAGGACCGGAGTGGACGTACCTATTGTGCACCTGTTGTCGTGCCAACGGCATAGCAGGGTAGCGAAGTACGGGCGTGATAAACGCTGAAAGCATATAAGCGTGAAACATTCCTCAAGATTAGATATCCCATAACACAAGTTAGTAAGACCCCTTTAAGACTAAGAGGTAGATAGGTCAGGAGTGTAAGTGTAGTAATATATTGAGCGGACTGATACTAATAGGTCGAGGGCTTGATCACCTTCCTTTTGAGAAATGATTTTTGACGAAATTACGGTATTTATATTTACTTCGTTGTCTTCTTATTCCATTATTTAATAATCGTGTTATAATAAAAGGAAAAGAAGTAATGAAGGACATTGACTAAAAAGGCTATAATTGCATAGCAATTTGCCCAAAAGTCAAATGTCCGAAGTATGCAGTTGTCATTGTTCTAAATCAATGAAAATTGATGTTCAATGAGCAATGATGGTGATTATAGCTAAGAGGTTCCACTTGTTCCCATTCCGAACACAAAAGTTAAGCTCTTACACGTCGACGATATTTGGTTGGAGACGACCCGAGAAAATAGATCGTTGCCATCAACCTGATGAACTCGTTTGATACGAGTTCTTTTTTTATATTCTCGTCGAACGGCCAAATATATAGGGGACCCCCAAAAAGAATTTTTTGGGGAAAAGAAACGACCGAGCAAAAGACACAAATTGCAAAGTGAATACGAGCAATTAAGTAAAAGCGAGAGTCGTGACGCGTAGACGGCTAGAGAAAATAGATTGTTGCCATCAATCCAAACGGGCAATTCGCCTTCTTTAATCAAAAAGCCACATATTAAAGTGTGTTTTCTTCATTTATAGGCGAATTGCTCGCCTAATATGAGAGACAACCAAAGGTTTTCTCTCATTACTCTTTTTCCTATATTAATAGGTTTTTATTTGAATTTTGCGATTTTTTATTAAATCGAAAAATAACACTAATGTATTATTGCGATGTATTAAAAGTGATGTCTTTGTAAGTTTCTATTCATTTCTTCCTTTTCAAGAAATAAGTATATTTTTAGTTCAAATAGTTTTATAAAATTATAATTTTTATTTTGTCAATTTTATGTTTGATATGAGTTCTTTTTTATCTTCCGTCGAATGCACGAATCAATAGGGTTAAAAAAATTTCGTGTATGTTTTGTACAAAGCAAGGATTAATAAGTTTATTTTAACAAAAATAAACTATTTTTTTATATGTGGTTGACAATTTGTCAATTTGCTGATAGCATATATTCAAATAGGAGATTTTATGAAAAAAATTGGTATTAGCTATAAAGATTTAACGGAAAAACAATTAAATTCAATTATAGAAATTGTGAAAAAAGGAGAGGCTTATCGCTTTACAACTGAAGAAATATCAAAACAAGAAGCCATTTCATTATGTTCTAAAAAAGGTGTTTTTTCTGCATATTTGGCAAAAATTGTGCCAGAAGAATATCTAGACGATCAAGAATTTATGCAAAAATTTGTATCAATAATTCGACCTATTCATTATGATTCGGTTGCATTGTACGCAAGCAATAGATTAAAACAAAATCTAGAATTTGCATCATTTTGTATTGATAAACACGGAGAATTTGCGATTTCTGCTCTTGCAGGCGGAAACGATGGACTTTATGATTATTCTCAAATTCTTTTGGACAAAAATTTTGTTCTTAATGAAATAAAAAAAATTAGGATGAAGAAAGTTTTTGAAAATGGGAAATCATCCGAAATATTATCTGAAGATAAAGCTAATAGAATTTTGACAGCATTTGTTCAATATTCTCCAGTAATTAGAGATAATAAAAAACTTATGATCAGATCAATCAAAATTGATCCATATACTTATAGATTTATTGATAAATCAATTGCAAATGATGAAGAAGTTATTATGGCAGTTTTTGAATCTATTTTGGAAAATGGACAAAATTATTATTTAGCAAAACTCATAGAAGAGCCAACTAATAAAAAATTGAAAAAAATTAGAGACCTATGTTTAAAAATTAGTGAATTACCAGCGAATGCGAAGACAAGAAATTTAATTTATCGAAAGCTAGCCAAGACTATGGCTGTTTCAGCAACTAAATCAACCAAAACAGAAGACTCAAGTTTGATTTCAAATTTATAAATATTATTCTTAACAAAAATATAATAAAAGTATATATAAATTTATATCATTCTCTAAAAATTTTAATAATCAAAATTTAACAATGATTCATAAAATAACTAAATCTTTGTTTCACATTGAAGTTTTTACATATTTTTTCAAAAAAAGTTTGTTTAAAATTCAATATTGACAAACCTAACTTCTTGTGTTAATATACTGATCATAAAAGGATGAAGAAATTATGAATAAAAATAGATTATTGAAAAAATTAATTGATAGAAAAAATAAACTAGTATCAGATCTTTATGAGCTACAAGAAACCAATAAATTAAAGGATAATGATGAACTTATCTCGCGCTTATTTAAAGAAGTGCTTTATGTGAAAAAATTTAATGGAAGATTGTTGAGAAAAACAGCTATAAGAGCTTTGATTTTAAAATCAGTACGTCCACAGTCTATAATAAATAGTCAGGAGTATATGAAATATTTGAAAATTGTTAAAAATCTAGTTAAAAAGGTGGATCCGAATGGCAAATCAAAAATCACTGATTATATAGATGACTATGAGGTCAACAATAGATATGCAATAAATATATTTTCTGGATGCGTAGAAATATAATACTCTTAAATATTATCCTTTTGATTATGCCCAGACAATGATTGCTGTAGAAAATTCTAACAAGACATATGATATATTTATGAGGATGTCGTCCAAATATATAATTTTGCAAGATGGAGTAGAAAAAGATGGAAAATAAAGAATATTTAGGAAAAATTGTTACGGTAAAAATGGATAGGCCATTGGGAAGCAAGCATCCAAAACATGGGTTTATATATCCAGTTAATTATGGATATATTCCAAATACAATTTCAGGTGATGGTGAAGAACTAGATGCATATGTTTTAGGTGAGCATAAACCATTAGATGAATTTAATGGTATGGTTATAGCAATCATTCATAGAATTGATGATAATGATGACAAATTAGTTGTTATGGCAGAAGGAAGAGATTATTCGGATGATCAAATTTATGCCTTGACTGAATTTCAGGAGAGATACTTTAAATCTGTTATCATTAGAAAATAATAGAATAGTGAACTTTTTTATTAAGTCACTTATTATTTATAAAGTGCAAAAATTTTTAATATAAGATGAAAAGCAAAGTTGCTTTCACTCTATTGTTTATATTAATAATAAATATTTATCCAAAATTTAGTGATAATTAATCATTAATTTAAAATAAAAAACTGAGTTTATTGAAGTGCACCTCAAAAATTATACATTTTAGGAGGTGCATTTTTTTACGACAAAGAAAGGAAGTAAATTTTAAAAATATAGTTTAGAATTTACATTCCGTATATTTAAAATTAAATAATGATCAAATAGAGTTACTTTAACTTTGATTTTTCATATAAATTGTAAATATATGATTTGGATATATTGTATTTCTCTTTCAGCATTTTCATTGCTGTAGATTTATCAATTGAGCGCAACAAATCTTTTAATTCGTCTAAAATTTCGGTATCGTTAGGGCAAATTTTTGATTTATTAACATATTCAATCACAATCACATATTCTCCTTTTGGTTCTTCAATTGAGTAGGGGAGAGATTGAATATTAACATTTTCGTGTATTTTCGTGATCTCGCTCACAATTGCCACATTGACCGCACCCAAACATGAATGTAGATTTTGTAGATCTTTATTAATATTGTATTTTGATGAATAGACAATTCTAGTTCCTTCAAAATTCTTAATATCATTAAGTTGCGTTTTTAATATTTTATTTTTTTCGCTTAAAAAACCAAAAAAGGCAAACTTTGAAGCATCAAATCCGCTCAAAATCAGTGCAGACAATCCCGCATTTGCACCAGGCACAATGGTAAAGGGCAGATCATTTTCGATCAATTTTTTGACAAGTATATTGCCCGGATCGGAAACTATTGGCATTCCAGCATCAGATATTAGAGCGACATTTTTACCTTGTTTTAGGAGTGAAACGATTCCATCCGCACTATTTTGTTCATTATATTTATGATAAGAAATAGTTTTTGTATTGATATCGTAATGATTGAGCAATATTTTGCTATGGCGAGTATCTTCACAAGCAATTATATCGCATTCACGCATAACTTTTATTGCACGAATGCTAATATCTTCTAGATTGCCTATTGGCGTTGCAACTATATATAACATATGATTATTATACATTAATCTATTTTAATTGTAAAGTTTAGATTTAAATAAAATCAGAATATTTCAGATTTCTGACTAATTATCAATTTTATCTTTATGGTTTCAACAAAATAGTGAAAATTTGAATAGCAAGACAATACATATATGAATCTTAAAATTTGTTGAGATATTTGTTGAAATTATAATTTTTTTTATTTCATTGATGAATTGAATTTATATTAATATATATCTTCGATAAAAATCATACAAAACTACTTATATAAATAATTAAAATATATTGAGGAATTGATTAATCTCAAAATATATATAGAAATTACTTGTTTATCATAATGTAATAATAATTTTTTATTTAAGTGTTTTTACAGATTGTAATTAAATAATAATAATTTAAATATCTTGACATTCATTCAGATAAGAATTATAATTACTTTGTATTTTGATTGTATCTTGGAGGTATTTTGTGAGAGCAGAAAGTGTTTTAAGTCGTGTTTCGGATGTATATTCAGAAATTGGTGGTCAAATAAATGAATTTTTTAGAGATTTAAAATATTCCGCCTCAAGTTTCAGGACAGATAGCGAAATTAAAACTAAACTGACAGAAATTTGGGATAAAATTGAAGAGTGGGCAAACAATGAAATGCATCATTTGACAGATGGCTTGCGTGTAACTGGGAATAAACTAGCAAGTTTTGGTGATAAGTTAAGCGAAATTGACAGATCTACTTTTGATAAATTAAAAAAAAGCACAGCTAATATACAAACTAATACAGATAACTTCATAGATTTTTTAAACGAGAAGTTTGTAAATGGAATCAAATGGTTCAAAGGGACTTTAGAAACTTCAGAAGTTAAAGAAAAAGAATCATTAAATAATGTAGAAAAAAATACTAACAAATTTATAAATGCTATTGGAAAAAAATCTGTCAACTTTTTTTCAAATGTTGGTAAGAGAATAAAAAAGATATCAACTGATTTTATAACAGAAATGGAAGAGTTTAAAGCAAAAAGTGCAAGCAAATGGGATACTTTAAAATCTAAGATAAAAAAAATACTTGACAATTCAAAGACTAAAATTGTTGCAGGTACAGCGATTGTAGCAAGTTCTATACAGAATGGTTTAAGTAGATTTAAATCAATCTTTCAAGAAATGAGAGAATCCATTGCTAAAAAATTTAATAGTATACGAGGAAAGAAAGATGAAGAGGAAAATTTGCAAATATCAAGCGATGACTCTTCTGAAATTATTACTGAAAATATAGAACAGTCCGAAGTTGAAAATACAATTGAGAACTATAATAATGAAATTGATGAAACTATTTCATCATTAGAAAGACAGGCTAAGAATTCTGTAGAAGATAATGAACAAATTGATACAAATTTAGATCAAAAAGATTCCGATCTAGAAGAAGACAAAGAGTTTGAATACGACGATGATCTTGAAGAAGATGAAGAGTTTGAAGATGACGATGATCTTGAAGAAGATGAAGAGTTTGAAGATGACGATGATCTTGAAGAAGATGAAGAACTAGAAGAAGAATTTACAGTTTCGGACACATGGAAATTTATAGAATTTCAAATGAACAGTGCATATATTTATCCTTCGCTTGCAAAATCATTTGATGTACAAGACTTTGTTGAAAAAGTGAATAATATAATAAATATAGCAGGAAAGTTTTTAGATAAAGAAATCAATCAGTATAACAACATAGAAGAATGTCTTGCTATAGTTGCATCAAAATTTCCAAAATTAAAAGGAGATATTCAGATAGTTACGGATGCATTAAAAAAATTATGTTCAGATCTAACTAACGACATAGGTTCATTGAACGATTTGGACAAAAAAAATATAAGCAAATTTATAAATATAATAAATCATAACGATATTAAGATAGGATTTAATCTAGACAACTATGTTTATGAAATTCCTAATAATCATTTTGTTGCAATAGAAAATTACAATAATTTAGCTGATATCGGAGTCTATATAATAAATATTGAACACGTTGACGACGCCATTTTTGACGATCACGATATTCTTAGTGAAGACGAACGCCTAGCTCAATCAAAAAATAGACTGCCAAATTATAACTATTGCACAATTATTGTTAGCAAGATCTATAATAATAATCAAGTTAAAGATCTATTATCACAAACCAATATGGACGTTGAGAGTCTTTTATCTATTCAGCCTAAAACATTAAATTATAATCTATCAGATTGATAAAGTCCATTGTTAATTAATGTAAAGAAATTCCACTAGCGAGCAAAGTGTATTTGTCCAAATGAAGAAGAGACTTAACGAAATGAAGGTAATATCAAACTTAGCTATTATGAGTCTAATATCAATAGTTAAGTTTCTTTTTTGCAATGGTAATTAATCTAATCTAGTGAGTATATCGCTACAGTTGAGCAAAATTTTGAATGGCAAATGTTTTGTAATTTAAATATGTTGAGTCATAAAAATTCATATTGACAATTGGTGTTCAGTTTTATAAGATTCTAAAATTATTAATAAAATTTAGTTTATAAAGAAAAAGTCAAAGATTAAATGGTTTGTACTGCTTCATAATTTCATTTGAGAATGTGTTTATTCTTTATTTTTGGTTACTCGCACGCCAGGATTCGCTCCCTTGACCGCTTCTATTAAAACGAGATATGCTTCTTTGTCCCCATTAAAAATGAATTTCATACGTTTCACTTGCATATTATATTTGGCACAATATGCCACAATTTCTGTCGTGCGTGGAGCGATATGTACCATATAAAGCCGACCTTTGTCCTTTAGAAGTTCACTTGATTTTTTTATAATATCTTCTAGTGTCGCTTCAATCTCGTGACGTGCAATAGCGATTTCATATCGTTCGTTTATTTTGCTATTATTATTAATCTTTTGATAGGGAGGATTACAAATAATTACGTCTAAATTTTTTGGAAAGTCTGATAATTTTAAATTTTTTAAATTGCAATTAAAAATTTTGCTCTTTCGTTTGAAACCATTAAATTTAATATTTTCTTCGATAATTTCGCACATCTCAGGCTGAATTTCGTTGAAATAAAGATGATTGAAAGGGCAGAGCGAATAAGCATAAAAACTGATGACCCCACTACCTGCACATATCTCTAGGACATTGTCACTATGCTTAATATTGCAAAATTTAGCAAGCAAAATCGCATCTTGAGTGAATTTATAGTAATTGTCACTTTGATATACGGAAATACCGTTGTCAAAATGCTCTAGTTTAAAATTGTCAATCTTTTTCATTTTTTATCCTACTTTTTATCTTTTGAAATATCTGATAAATTAAAAGTCTTTATTTCAGTAGACTCTTCATCTCCGTGCTTGAGAAATTCGACAGTGACAAGTTCTTTCAAAAAGTCCAAAGCAATCACTTTCCCTGTTCCGTCGGGAGTTCTGACAGAGGACGAGATTTTAGGCATTTTCTTTTGCATTTCTTCATAAAATTCATCTTCGTATTTTAGACAACACAACAATCTGCCACACATACCATTGATACGGTTAGGATTGAGCGCCAGATTTTGATTTTTTGCCATTTTGATGGATACTTTGTCAAAGTCGGATAAAAATGATTTGCAACACGTCTCTCTACCACAAATTCCTATTGCACCAATCACCTTGCTTTCGTCACGATTGCCTATTTGTTTCATTTCTATTCTTGTTTTGTATTTGCTAGCCAGCACTTTGATCAATTCGCGAAAATCTACTCGTTCATCGGCGGTATAATTTACCACAATTTTTGTTCTATCTAAATTTGTAGATATAAATCCTATTTTCATATCAAGATTTAATCTGTTCGCTTCTTGTTTGATATCCGGAAGTAGAGAGCGCGCATATTTGCAATTTTCGCATCGTTTTTGATTATCTTCAGTTGAGGCGATTCGAATGAAATCTGCGATGTCTTTTTCAACTTCAATGGTTTTGTTGCCTTTGACTAATCCAAGCTCTAGATTATCGTTAAAAGATACAATAACTCTTTGATTTTTTTTTAATTTTTCATTAGTTTTAATATATACCGATGTCGGAGTGTCAAACAATAATACTTCAGTCATTTGCATAAAAATTTCTCCTTTAAAATATTAAACATTAGATTGTCTAAAATATAATAAAAATTTACATTTGACATTTGTTTTTTGTAGGCATCTTCAATCAATGGAAG
Organism: uncultured Clostridia bacterium; assembly: GCA_944377305.1. GTDB lineage: Bacteria > Bacillota > Clostridia > Christensenellales > UBA1242 > Onthoplasma. Next base: position 26,576 of record CALWEL010000013.1, on the reverse strand, counting down.
GGATTTTAAGAGTGCCTTTTTGGAATATTTAGAATTGATCCTTTCTATTAAATTTCTATCATATTTCTTATAATCATCCTTGATGCAAGATAAGACAATATCTTGAAAACAAATGTAAAAATTGTTTTTATCATTGATAGATAGAGAGTTTACAACAGACGGAATGTCCGCAGTAGTATTTATATCTCTGAGAAGTTTAAAAATTTCATCTATTATTTTTTGATAATTCGGATCTATACTTAAATTTATAATGTCGGTTAAGCTAAAGTCAGAATTGATTAATTTTTCAATATTGATATTTTGTTTTTTTAGCTCTTCAGCTATTATCTTTTTATCATTAAAGTTGGGGTAAGGTAGATATATTTTATTCAATCTGCTCAAGATCGTTTTTAGCAATTTATCCGTTTTAGTAGTTGTCAATATGAACACATTGCTAGAATTTGGTTCTTCTAAAGATTTCAACAACTTATTTTGAGCTATTTCATTGATTGTTTCAGCATTTAAAATTACAAACACTTTTTTATCTGCAGAAATTGGAAGAGTATTCAATTTGTTAATAATTTTTGATATGTCCTCCACTTTGATGCTATCTTGCTTTAAAATAGTCAAATCGGGGTGAGTTCGTGCATCAAACTGTTTACAGCTATTACATTGATCTGTACCCAAATGAGTTTCACACAATAAAGTTTTAGCAAAAAATAATGCCAAAATATTATTCAATTCTTTGTCTGAGGAATAGAATAGATATGAATGTGACAGATTTTTATTTAAATTTAAGTTTTTATATATTGATGTGTCTGCAATGGATTCAAACATATATAAAATTATATCATATACGCATTAAATTTACAAATAATTTAAAAGAATTGACATAATTGAAAATTGAGTGGTATAATTTAGAATATATCAAGGAGAGACAATGGATACGACTAGCACACGCAAACTACTAATAAATGTTGCTACTATAATAAATATCATATATGCTGTGATAATAATTTTATGTGGTGTATTTTTTCTATTTTGTTCAAGTCTAGTCACTTATGATTTGGTGGTAGATATTTTGACAGAAGATGGTAGTATTGCCGAGTTTTCAGAATCAGAGATCAATAGCATATTATCTATCACTAAGAGTACATTTATATTTGGTGGAATATACTGTTTGATTATTAGTGCCTTGCAATTGGGATTTTCAATTGTGCTCAACAATAAGAATAGTGCATTCAAGGAAAACAAAGGTTTGATTATTACATTGTTAGTTTTGTCTCTATTCACAGGCAATTTATTGTCAGTGGGTTTGTTGATCGGTGCATTATGCATAAAGGTAGAAAAAAATATGGATGATATTTTCAAAGAATTGGATAAAAATGTCAATTCTGATAATTCAAATCTTCAAGCGATTGAAGGCGAGGATATCAATAAAGATAAACAATAACAAATTTCAATTGAAACAAACAAGATACAATTAAACTATATCTTTTCGAACTGATTGAAAAAAGTTTTATCAATAAAAAGTAGGCTTTTTTATTTATTCCCGCTAGTTTCAAAAGCAATGAATCTTAGTTAATAATTTATGAAATGGATACAAAAAATAGTAGCGATAATATTCGCTACTATTTTTCGTTAGGGTTACAAGCCTTGATAAATTTTTGTTTTATATTAATTTTTATAATAGTTACCAAAATTTTAAAAAATTTTGATACCAAAAAATTGGAATTATTTTATACTAATAATTTTATATTCAACAATTCCCATAGGGGTCTTGATTTTAGCTATTTCTCCAACTTTTTTATCCATCAAACCTGCACCAATAGGGGATGCATTGCTTATTAAGCCATTGAGAGGATCTGAGTCAATATCTCCAACAATTTTATATTCAAAATTTTGTTTAGTTTGAATATTTTGAATTGAGACTTTACATCCGACACTCACTTTGCTAGTGTTCACTTTTTTGTTATCAATAATTTCTACAGATTTCAATTTGTTTTCCAATTCAAAAATTTCAGCCTCCACATTAGCCTGCTCATCGCGAGCAATGTCGTATTCGCTGTTTTCGCTCAAATCACCATAACTTCTAGCTTCAGCTAATTTTTGAGCAACTTCTTGACGTTTAACAGTTTTTAGGAAATCAAGTCTTTCCTTAGTTCGTTCATAACCTTCTTTTGTCATAAAATTTTTATCCATATAGTCTCTCCATTCGATTAAATAATAGTTGCAATAGCAGTCTATCGCAACTAATATCTTGAATTATATCATTTTATTTTATTCAGTGTCAAGAGATTTTGTTAAAATTTGAAACAGTTTTCAATCTCTTTTGATGACAGTCTGTCTCCAATTAGACCAATAGCACAGTTATATTTTTTACGTAAAATTGATTCTACTGCACTTTTGCCAGCAGTGAATCCATAACGTCTGTCAAATGCAGATGGAGTGCCCCCTCGCTGAATATATCCTAATATATGAGGACGAAATTGTATTTTGCATTTTTCTTGCAAAACTGTACATAGATCTTCTATATTTGCAGACTCTTCCAGCACCAACACAATAGGTGGCAAGTGATTGCCGTCGTATCTTGTTTTTATCGATTTAACTAATGAATTGATATCAAAATCTTTTGATTTTACCAACAAATTGGTGTGTATAGCATCGGCAACTGTGTCGATAAGGTCTGTACACTGATTACCCATAATTTTAATCACGGCACCATATCCAAAAGAAGAGAGAGAGTCTGTGATATTGTCAATGGCGTTTACTATATTGTTGGTAGCAGTATCAAATCCGATGGTATAAGTAAAGTCAAGATCATTGTCTATTGTCCCAGGAAGGCAAATTACTTTGATTCCATTATCTCGAAGCTTCATAGCCCCTTTTAGACTACCATCTCCACCGACTATGATAAGTGCATCAATTTGATTTTTTTTTAAATTTGATATTGCAGTTTTAAAATGGTTTGATTTCAAAAAACGCTTGCTTCTGCCACTTTTTAAAATGCTTCCTCCGCGATTTATTCGTCCAGCTAGCAGTTGATAATCAATTTCAATAAATTTATTATCAATTAATCCATCATATCCGTTTAGAATGCCCCAAAGATGAAGTTCATTATTTTGACAGGCTGTAAAGGCACCAAAAATGGATGAATTCATACCTGGAGAATCTCCACCACTAGTTAATATTGCAATATTTTTTGTTATCATAATCACCTCTATTTTATATTATATAAAAAGATTGTTAGTGCTAAGAATTTCGAAAATAAATTATGTTCATTTATACTTAGTTGTCATCATTGATATGCTCTAATACAAATTTATCGAAAATTACAGATTCTACAAAATCGTCAGGTTTAAAAGAACATACGTTGAAAAGATTGAAATCATAGACGTGTTTGTCCAAAAGTACAGGAGTAGGGATGTTCATTGAATGACAAAGATTTTTCAACATATCAAAAAATGTTGTAGTTTTTTCGTCTACTAATATAGTTGAGCTTTTGATAATTTTATCTCCACTTAATATTTTTCCCCAAATTTTTATCATATTGATATTCTATTATAAAACGCAAAAAAAATCAAACAATTTATAAATTATTTGACTTTTATGATAAATTTTAGTAGGATATGGATATGAAAAATTTGGTATCATTGATTAGTCTTGATAGTTATGATGATTCTAAAATTAAATTAGCTATTGAATCATCTTTTTCTAGATTCGAAATGGACACTATTATCAAACCTGAGATGAAAGTTTTGTTGAAAGTTTGTTTGCCTGAAAGTGTGCAACCCGATAGTGCTGAGACCTCTCATCCTGCTATAGTCCAAGGTGTAGTTGAGGTGTTGAGCGGTTTGGGTGCTAAATGCATTATAGCAGATAGCCCGTACAAAAGTTTTACTCAATCACATTTAGATTCTGTTTATTTCAAAACAGGGATGCTCGAAGTGGCTAATTCATCCGATTGCGAATTGAATCATAATCTTAAGACATTTTCTATCAGCACTCCTAGTGGAGTAAAAACCAAGAGTTTGACACTCTTAGATGTTGTAAATGACGTAGATGTAATTATAAATTTAGGCAAAATTAAGCTAGATGAAAAATTAGGGTATCTTGGATCGAGTGCAAATATGTTCGGTTTAGTGCCAGGAGAAGTGAAAACCCTTGTCTTAAATAGATTGAATACTATCGGAGATTTCAATAATTATCTAATAGACATTATTGACGCATTGAAAGATAAATTGATATTTAATATTATTGATGGAGTTGTAGCAATAGAAGCAGGGAATAGCCAAAGGATGCTTTCCTGTTTGGCTATGAGTGAAAATGTATTTAGCCTTGATTCTGCGATAATCAAAATATTAGGATTGGATTATAATAATACTATAATAAAACTCGCAAATGAAAGAGCGTTCATAGATATAGATGATCCTTATGAAATTGTAGGAGAGGATATTGAGAATTTTAAATTAGATGATTTTGCATTATATGATTACGATTTGGATACTCAAATTCATAAAAATAAAAGGAAACAAAAGGCATATTTTTATTCTCATCAAGAGCGTCCTACAATCAAATCAAATAAGTGTAAGGGTTGTGCCATTTGTAGTAAAATCTGCCCAACCAATGCAATAATGATGAGATATGATAAAAATGGTGAATTATATGCAGAAATTGACTATAAAAAATGCATACTTTGCAATAAATGTTACCTTGGATGTCCTTATAATGTTGTAAAATTAAAGACTCCATTAGCATACAAAAGATTACATAAAAAGATCAATAAATTTAATCAAGAAAAGATTGATTCAAAATAGACACTGAATAAAATTTTAAAATAATATTTATAGATTTAATTTCAATTCAAGAAATATGAATAATAAAATTATTTTTATAAATTCTTACAAATAAATGTAATTAAATTTAAGGTATATAAAAAGCGGATATTATTTTCCGCTTTTTTGTTATGCATTGTGAATAAAAATTTTACATCATTACAAACTAAGATAAAGGAGAAAATATGTTCAGAATATTTGCTTTTGTATTGACCTGTTTAGGAGGTTTGAATTGGTTGATGATTGGAGCATTGCAATATGATTTTATTGCGGGCATATTTGGTACGCAAGCAAATGTGTTTAGCAGAATTATATATTTCATTATAGGAATCGCTAGTATTTATATTTTAATAGTTACAATTTTCTCAAAAGGAAAATTGAAATTATTAGGCTATAAGAAAAAGAAAGATAAGAAAAAAGACGAGGTGGAAGAATTTTAAAAAAAATTTAAATTTGCATTAAAGTTATACAAATTATATAAAAATTATGTCGATTTTATAAAATTTTCAAATTTTTCCTCAAATTTTCATAATTTTAATTAAAAATATAAATTATTTTAGTTTGAAGGAAAAAATAATAATTGATTTAATAGGTTGAAAAATTAGGTATGAATACAAAATAAAATATAAAAATAAAAACAATAAATAATATATATATAAATTTAAATAAAAAAATGATAAATTAATATTTATATGAAAAATAATTTTAATAAAACGATAATTATATAGTCTAATTAAAAATTAAATTTATAAAATATTTTGATTTGTTAAATATTTCTGGAAATTGTTGAACAATTTTATAAATAAAAATTTTCTTCTTTTTGAATTAGATAATTGAAACAAATTTTATAAAAAAAAATCCCAAAAATTAATTTGGAATTTTATTCTTGAACCAAGATGTCAGATTTGTCTATAATCGTCTCCAATTCATAAATCAAACTTTCACGGATAGTGACGAGAGAGTTTGTTTTAAATGCTTTTCTGCTAGCCTTATCAATAATGTATACCTCATCTGTGCCATTATGACTAGATAATATTTTTTTGACCGCATCGTGCATAATGCCATCATTGATATTATATTTCAACCATAATTTTTTTGGTTTCGCTACTTCTACTTCTTTTTCAATGTCATTGACCTTTTCGTCTTCTTTATTTTCATTTTGATGTGTCAATATCTCAATGTTATCAGCGGTGATAGAGGGACGCTTTCCGTCTCGAAGTGAAAATTTACCTTTGATAGCTACCAAAACATCGTTTGCCAATATGTCTTTAAATTTTTCATACGCCTTGTTGAAGATTACTACTTCAAAATTACCAGTTAAATCTTCAACTGTAGCGAATGCCATACGTGAACCAGATTTCGTAGTGATAACTTTCAATTCGGTGATGACTCCACCGCACGTAACAATATCTCCATTTTTTAGACCATTATACAATTCTTCGTCTGTAGGATAATCATTTATCATTTCGTTGTCAAGATCGTCATCTTCAATATTTTCGCTAGGGATCATTGATGAATTAAATGTAAAGTCTTTTATTACATTCATATATTCTTCGAGAGGGTGACCAGATAGATATGTACCTGCAATTTCTTTTTCGTATTGAAGTTTAATTTGATTTACATATTCGTTGATATTTGGGTATTCATTTTCTTCTATCAAATTTGTATCTTCTATTATGTCGCCGAATAGATCCATTTGTCCATTCAAAGATTTTTTCTTCCTTTCAAGAGCTCGATCCACCATTATGCTATGTACAGCCATCAAGTGACTTCTAGGACGTTTGAAACAATCAAAAGCACCTGCCTTGATCAAAGATTCAATACAACGTTTATTCAATGCCTGTGCACTTGATCTCCAGATAAAGTCTGACAAATCTTTATAAGGCCCATTTTCATTTCTTTCATTTATAATTTCTTCAACGACTCCAACTCCGACATTTTTCAATGCTGCCAATCCGTATCGTATTGTTTTTCCATCTGTATCAAAGTAAGTATTGCTCAAATTGATATCTGGTGGAAGAATGTCAATTTTTTCTTGTTTAGCATACGCAATATAATATTTCAATTTGTCAGGTTTTGCGAATTTGTTATTTAGGATTGCTGTGATAAATTCTAATCTATAATAAGTTTTTAAATATGCAGTTTGATAAGTTATAAAAGAGTAGGCTGCTGCGTGTGATTTATTGAATGCATAAGATGCAAACGCTTCCATATCACTCCAAATTTTGTTTGCGACTTCTTCGCTGACTCCATTGTTGATCGCACCTTTAATTGGAGGATTGTATTTTCCGTGATTATCTGTGTATGCTTCACGTCCGTACAAAAAAGCTTCTTTCCACTTTAGCATTTCTTCCATTTTCTTTTTTCCCATAGCTCGTCTGATCATATCTGCCTGTCCAAGACTAAATCCAGCAAGATTTTGACATATTCTCATAACTTGTTCTTGATAAACTATAACACCATAAGTCACATTCAAAATAGGCTCTAGGAGAGGATGATCGTATTTGGTATCTTCTGGATGGTGCTTGTTGTGTACATAAACTGGAATATAAGCCATAGGTCCTGGTCTATAAAGTGACACGGCAGCGACAATATCTTCTATACAAGTAGGTTGCAATTCTTTCAAGAAATTCTTAAAGCCAGCAGATTCTATTTGGAATATTCCGTCAGTGTTGCCAGTTGAAATTAATTTGAACACGTTAGGATCATCATAAGTGCATTTATCAAAGTCGATTTCGACGCCATAATTCTTTTTGATAAGTTTTATGGCGCCCTTAATATCTGTCAAGTTGGTCAGCCCCAAAAAGTCCATTTTCAAATGTCCCAATTTTTCCATATCTGCACCCTCATATTGTGTAGAGATTATATCAGCATTTCGGCTTAACGGAACATATTTATCTAGGACGTCTGCGCCTATTATCACTCCGCAAGGATGTATTGAACTTTGACGTGGGAAATCTTCTACTTTTAAAGCGATGTCAACCATTTTCTTGATTTGAGGATCAGAATTATACATTTCTACAAGTTCGGGCACAGCATAAACTGTGCCATAATCCTTGTCTCCTTCTTTCGGCACGTGAAAACCAAAGCATTTTGGCAAAATAGGAGACTTGTACATAGGTATATTTTTAGTAATTTTGTCGCATACAGAGTAGGGTACACGGAGCACTCTACCGACGTCTTTGATGGCATTTTTCGCCTTCATTGTGCCAAAGGTTATGATGCGGATGACTCTGTCTTTGCCATATTTTCTAGTGACATATTCAATCACTTCATCACGCCTTACGTCTTCAAAGTCGATATCAAAATCTGGTGCTGATACGCGTTCAGTGTTCAAAAAACGCTCAAAATATAAATCATATTTTAATGGATCAATATTTGTAATTCCCATAGCATACGCAACGAGCGATCCTGCTCCCGATCCTCGTCCTGGACCGACAGAGATACCCATATTCCTTGCTGCGTTGATATAATCCCATACAATTAAAAAGTATTCAATGAAACCCTGTTTTTCGATGACGGATACTTCTCGATCAAGGCGTTCGCGTATTTGGTCTGTATATTCTCCATATTTTTTCTTTATGCCTTTGTCTACGAGGTTCAAAAGGTATTCTTTTGGATTTTTTCCGTCCGTTTCGTTATATCCACCTTCTGGTTCATAACTAGGGAAGTGATATATACCTTTGTCATATTCATCAAAACTATAGTTACATTTTTCAGCAATTTCAAGTGTGTTTTGTAATGCCTCTTCATCGTTTGGGAAGTCTTCAAGCATTTGATCATACGTTTTGAAATACAATTCATCCGTTGGGAATTTCAATCTATCAGGATCGTCTACAAATTTTTGCATAGCAACGCACATCAAAACATCTTGCATTTCAGCATCTTCTTTGAAAAGATAATGTACATCATTTGTAGCAACCAACTTAATACCCAATTTTTTTGAATACTCACGAAGTTTGTTGTTTACAATCTCTTGTTCGGCGATGCCATTATGTTGCATCTCTAGATAAAAATCGTCCCCAAATACAGACTTGAACCACAAAATCAATTCTTCTACTTTATTATACTGTTCTTGTAAGATCAATTTTGGGATATCACCCGCTAGACAGGCAGAAAGACAGATTAACCCCGCACTATGTTCCTTCAAAGTAGGGTAGTCAATTCGTGGTTTATAATAATATCCGTCTCTAAAGGCAATAGAGTTGAGCAAACACAAATTTTTATATCCCTGCTCATCTTTTGCGAGTATGATAAGATGAGAGAGTTTTGATTTTCCCGTTTTCACAGTCAAATCTTCTGTCACATAAAATTCAGTGCCAAAAATAGGTTTAATACCTGCCTTTTTGCAAGCATTGAAAAAATGAATAGCGCCATACATATTGCCGTGATCAGTCATAGCGACAGCGGGCATATTGTATTGTTTTGCTAGTTCCACAAGTTTTTTGATCCTTGCCGCACCATCGAGCAGGGAATATTCAGTATGCACGTGCAAATGTACAAATGGCTTCATTTTTCCTCTCCCTTCAATTTTTTGTATATTGATATGATTTTATCCAGACGATATTTGATGCCTGCTCTACTAATTTTTCCGCCAAGTAATGTTTTCAAATCATTTAGCGACACGTCTGGGTTGGCAATGCGCGCTAGAGCAACCTCTTTTAATTTTTCATCCAAAATATCTAGTGAAAAGTTATCTATGATATAATTAATAGCGTTCAGTTGCGAAGCACTCGCGTCGATTGTCTTATCTAGATTTGATTCAAAACAATTGTTCTGCCTATTGGCACTATTTCTCATCTCTCGCATCGCCAGATTGCTCTGAATATCTAATGCAGTTTTTACATCTGAAAATTTCACAAATATATCACAAATCGTATTGCTGTTTTTCGTGTAAATCACGAAATAATTGGTACGTCTCGTCTTTTTCAACCTAAACTCAAATTCTGAAAACAAATTTAAAATAAAATCCGAGAACTTTTCGTCTTTCACAATGATTTCAAAATTGTATCCTTTCGAATTTTTACTGTTATCCTGATTGTAGTAAAAATTTCCGTTTGTCAAAAAGATAGTTTTCAAAATTGTCAGTTTGTCACAGGTGTTTGAAAACATACTAGGATCAGATTGTCCAGTTTCATTAATATTGCAATCAAGCAGTAAATTATAAATATTTCCTTTCAACAGCAAAAAATCGTCCCAAATATTTATATCAATATTGGGGTAGAAATTAGATATGATATTTTTCACTTTATCTAGAATTTCAGGTGTCGAGTTGATTAAAATGCTTGAATTTTTTGTATCAATATGTGAGGATGAAAATAGGACTACATTAATGAAAGCCAGACTGCAACACGTGTTGTCAGGTATGCTAGATAAAATTTTTGTTTTGCAGTCGTACATCTGTTATGAACTCCTTTTCTTTTGCTCTTTTTGTTTTTTGAAAGTTGGCAAATCGTTGTAGTTTACGATTACATTGTCTGGCAACCTCAATCTCAAAGCGGCTTGAAGACCAAGATGACAATCTCCTACGCGATTAGGGGAGTGAGCATCTGAATTGATCACAAACTTGCATCCGAGTTTATAGCAAGTCATAATTTCTTCATCACTCATTCCTAGACGCTTACCGTTCAGTTCGATGAGAGTGTTCGTTTCTTTTGCCACTCGAGCCACTTTTTCTACGTCAACCTTGCAGGCGTGATTCAAGTGAGTTATAATGTCAATTCTATATTTACGCATTGCATTGATGTATGCGTTTGTGTTTTTTTCACGTTGTTTTTTGCTAGTATGGTGAAAAAGTTCGCAAAAAATATTTTTCAATACAAAACCAAATTGCTCACGGGCACTAGTGGATTTCACCAACCTATGGAATCCACATAATAATATATCTAAATCATCATAATCGGAATCTATGATATCAATATCACCTTTGCTTGAGATAAGATTCGCCTCAACTCCCAATAGGACATCAATAGGGTAGTGCTCTTTGGCTTCTTCAATATCTTTCTTGACCTGAGGGATATCTTTTCGCCTCACGCCATACATTTTCTGATTAAAACCGTGATCTGTGATGGCTATTTGACGAAGTCCTTTTTCATAGGCAGAGCGCACATTTTCGTCAATAGTACCTTTGCCGTGATGATTGCGTGAATATTTGGTATGAGTATGATAATCAGCAAGTAATGCCATAATGCCTCCTGTTTTTATTATATATCTACTACGAAAATAAGTCAAGAATTTGAATTTCAATTGTCAAAGTGAAAAGACGGAAAAGATTTATAAAAAATGACATTACTTAATATAAGATATTTAATAGATAGCGAAAAATAAAAAAAGATATCGTTTTGCTTGAACTTTATCGATATCTAACACTTTATTTGTTTCAATTCGATTGTGCAAAAATGAGTTTGCTAAATCAAGGATTAGATGATTTTTAAAACAAAAATTTTGTATTATAATCATTTGTAAGGTACAATTTCTATTTCCAACTCAAACTTTTGATTATACTTTTGATATACAACATCATTGATATATTTGATTAAGTTCTGTACATCTATTGAAGTGGCATTTTCTTTATTTATGATAAATCCTGAGTGCTTGTTTGAAATTTCCGCCCCTCCAATCTGTTTACCTTTTAGCCCCAACTCATCAATGATTTTTGCAGGTATTAGAGTAGAGCGTTTAAATATACTTCCCGCACTATATTTGTCGAGAGGTTGAGTCCTCGATTTTTTAGTTAAGGAATTTTTCATTCGTTCTAATATACTTGATTTTTCGCCTAATGTTAGTCTTAATTTTACACGCGTAATGATAAATTTATCATCTTTGAAAGTGCTAGTTCGATAGCCAAATTTACAATCGTTTTTTGATAAAATTATACGTCTTTTCGGATCTGATTTTTTATAGCAAATCACTTCTTCGACCAGATCAGAAATCTGATGATTAAATGCACCAAGTGAATTGACTATCGCTCCACCAACACTTGATGGAATGCCTGCGAAAAATTCTAATCCAGATAGATTTTTATTCATACTAGCATTGATCAAAGCATTAAGATTGACTCCCGCATCGCAATATAGATAAGTTTTTCTAAAAATAAAATTTTCACTTTTATTCACAATAATAGCCCCATTATAACCTCTATCGTCAAACAATAAATTGGAACCATATCCAATTATTTTATACTTTATATTGTGTATGATGCAAAAAGAACACACATTTAATAGAGTGTTATTTGAATGTACTATGAATAGATGCTTTGCTTTGCCACCGATTTTGAAAGTACAAAATTTTTTTAAATCAGCATCTAACAAATGGGAATAATTTTCAATTTTCATATCAACTGAACACGTTAGGGACCGAGCAACGATATATCGCATTTTCCATATCACTATATATTCCTTCCGAATAGATTTTGTCATATTTGACGCTGAAAAGTGAATATTTATTCAGTTCCGATTGATATTCATCGCTTATTAAAATTTTCACAAATTCTTCAGTGTAGAGATCCTTATTTATGATGCCTATATATTGAATCAAATCGGTGTAACTATCGACTGGTGTAATGCTAGCATTTGCTCTGCCGATTTTGTTCAAATTATTTATGCGAAATACATCTCTTCCTGTACCGAGCAGAGATACACTATCATCATATACGAACGATTTATACGCTTCATATTGCGATTCTTCAATAGAGACATTTATATTTAATGAGGAGTATAGATTCTCTGGATTGGTATATCCAGTTGTGCCACAATGAAAATTTTTGCTCAAAGTTCCATGTGTGATTATTGCATACCCGCTCGCAATATATGGTAGGGCATAAAATTGATTGTTGAAACTTCCGCTAAGCAATAGTTCGTCTCTGATGTCATAACTATTTTCATTTGCTTGCAAGTATGGCAAAACGATTTTGCCTACACCATACCCAAATGAAATAATATCCGGCGTTGAGTTTTCTAGATTGATGGACAAGTCGTCTGCATCAATTTCTTTTATCATAAAAAGGATTCCGTCATTTTCACTTTCAATTTTTCGTGCCACCTTTTTTAACAAATTTATTCGAGGTGCACTCCCACCTTCAAAGGTCTCTACGTGCCAAACAGTATATATTTTAGTCTCAATTTCCGGCTCTTTGTATATTTCGTAGTCTTTCGTTTTTTTGATCGCGACTGCTAGTACATAAATAGCGAGAATAGAGATTAATACAACATTTAAGACTTTGAACCAATTTTTTTTCAACCACTTCATATATCATTGTATGAAGTGATATGATAAATTATTTTAAATAACTTTAAATAATTGAAATTATATGATATAATAAATCTATGGACATTGTAAAAGATAAAATCAAACGCCTTCCTCACGATCCGGGTGTGTATATAATGAAAGACGTGGATGAGAATGTGATTTATGTTGGCAAAGCTAAGGATCTAAAAAAGCGTGTTAGCCAGTATTTTTTGCGTAAACAAGAGCATATCAAAGTAAGAAATATGGTTAGCAAAGTGGCAGATTTTGATTTTTTCATCGTGAATGATGAAATAGAAGCGTTGGCACTTGAAAATAATTTGATAAAGAAACATAAACCTTATTACAATATTTTATTGAAAGATAGCAAAACGTACGCATATATTAAAATAAATCTAAAAGAAGATTATCCTCATTTTGAGATTTCTAGGAAATTGAATAAACAGTTCAAATACTTTGGTCCGTTTATGGCAGGGGTGTCGGCAAAAGACATAATTTCAATCATTGATTATGCTTTTCCATTGAGAAAATGTAAACTTTTGCTTGCGGAAAATAAAAAACCGATCAAGCCGTGTCTATTTTATGAGATGCATCTATGCAGTGCACCGTGTGCAAAGTTGATTAGCAAGCAAGATTATCTAGATATAGTGAATGAAGCAATCCGATTTTTGAAAGGTGACACAAAACGGGTAGAGGAAATTTTGAGAGCAAAGATGGAGATGGCATCAAAAAATGAAAATTTTGAAACCGCTTTGCTTCTTCGTGATAGATTGAAAATGTTGGAAAAATTGAAATCAAGAGTGATCACCAGTCTAGGAAGTTTGGTAGACTATGATGTATTTAATCTAATCACCAGTGGGGAATTTTCTGCAATGTGTGTTCTCAACATTAGAGGCGGGAAATTGCAAGGAGTGCGAACATTTGATATTCTCAACTATTTAAACGAGAGTGAAGCGTACACGCAATTTATAATGCAATATTACAACACTCATCCGCTAATTGTGGATGAAATAATACTCCCCAATATTGATACTAGCGAAATTGAATTATATCTTTTGGATAAAGCGCAGAAAAAGGTTGCGGTCACAAAACCTGTAATTGATAGCGTGAAATATCAATTGTTGAATATTGCAGAAAAAAATGCACGTATGCATATAGAGAAGAATTTGGACAAGACTATCAAGACGATCAATGCCAGTATCGGTGCAGTGAAACAATTGAAAAATGATCTATCTTTGTCTCGCGAGCCTAAGCGCATTGAGTGCTATGATATCTCTCATACTTATGGAACATACACTGTCGCCAGTATGTCAGTATTGATCAATGGAGAGAAAGCTCCATCAATGTATAGAAAATTCAAAATAGAAACGGTCGATTTCATAGATGATTTTGCTTCAATGAGAGAGGTCCTTTCAAGAAGAATGGAGAAGTTAAATAGTGATGATATCAGTTTCTCTAGTCTTCCAGACTTGATAGTGATAGATGGAGGAAAAGGTCAACTTAGTATAGCGACAGAGGTTATGGCTAAATACCATTATCCAAACGACCTCATAAGTTTAGCAAAAAGAGAAGAAGAAGTGTTCAAACCGCACGAGAGTAGGCCGTATATTTTAAAAAAAGGCAGTTATTCACTACGTTTGATTCAACTAGTGCGTGATGAAGCGCATAGGTTCGCTATCACATTCAATCGTCAACTGCGTGCCAAAGGTATGTTTCGTGGTGGCTTAGAATCAATAGAAGGGGTGGGTCCAGCAACTCGCCGTGCACTTCTTTCGAAATTTAGGACGATAGAAAATATAAAAAATGCTCAACTGAGCGAGATTGAAAATGTGAAGGGTATCAGCAAACGCACGGCAAAGAATATTTTTGACCATTTCAACAAGAAAGACAAATATTAGGAAATGAAATAGAATCTAAAATCATCAGTAAAATTATAGATCAAGAGATAAGAAAGTATATTAAGAATATAGAACTTTTTATATCTTATCCTAGTATACTTCAGATCATTCCTATAAAACAATTATGGGAACACAGTTATAATGGATAAATATATATTATAGTTTTAATAGAAAATGAACTTGCAAAATTATGACAGATCATCAAAATCTTAGCAATCGGGTGAAAGGATTGCTAATTTTTTTGAAAAATCTTGCAAATTTAGTTGACATTGCCAATAAAAAGTAGTATTATTACTTCGAAAGTCAAAGAAAGTCAAAAAGTTTGAAAATTTTTAAGGAATCACAATTTTAATGGAATATTAAGCTTAAAGATTGAATTTCTTGACTGAAAAAAGGAGGGTAAAAAGTGAATAGGAGTATTAGCGATGTGATAGAGCAATTCATAATGTCAAGTCTGGACGATAATGACTTTATAGAACTATCTAGAAACGACTTGGCAAAATTCTTTTCGTGTGTACCCAGTCAAATAAATTATGTATTGAATACCCGATTCACTATCAATCGTGGCTTTGTAATTGAAAGCCAGCGAGGAGGTAGCGGATACATTAAATTGACGAGAATGCACGACAATGATTCGAATTTTTTGAAAAATAGTCTTGATTGTTGCGCTAAGCCTATGACAGCTCTGGAAGCCAATCAATTGATACAAAATATGCTGGACAAAAAATTGATTAGTGAGAGAGAAGCCAATCTATTAAAATGCATAATTAGTGCAAAAGCCTTAAATAACCCTATAAACATCGATAATACAATTCGTTCAAATATTATGCGTCAGGTTATAATAGAGTTGTCAAAAAATGTTAAATGAACTTATGAAATGAAAGAGACATAAAACTAATTATTTTAAAACAAAACAACATTTTTAGATAAAGAAATTACGATAATGTTTATTTATGAATAAAGATAAAAAGGAGAATAATTTATGAAATGTGATAAATGTGGGAAACCTAGTGTATATCATTCAACTCTAATAGTGAATGGTGTTAGCCAAACTAGGAATTTGTGTAGAGATTGTGCGATCAAAGAGGGGGTGTTCAATTCTGAACCGACTAGTTTGTTTGACGATATGTTTTCGGCATTCGCAGATTTTCTACCATTTGAAAGGGTGGAAAATGTCGTCTGCCCAGTATGCAAAACCAGTCTTAGAGAGTATAGGAATACTCAAAGATTAGGATGTCCGAATTGCTATGATGCTTTCAGAAATGAAATCAGCGCGATAATCAAAAAGATTGCCCCGTTTGAAACTCATAAGCAAGATAGTATAAAATTGAAAGATTTTGATTTCAAGACAGAGACAAAGCAGACGAAGGCTGAAAAAATTGCCAGTTTACGTCAGGATATGTCCTTGGCTGTGAAAGAGGAAAGATATGAAGACGCCGCCAAGATAAAGAAACAAATTCAAAAATTGGAGAGTGAAAATGAATAACATACTTTTTACAAAAGCAACGATAGTTAGGAATCTAAAAGACTATAAATTTGTTCCAAAACTAGAGGATGGGAAAAAAGACGAGATAGTTGACAAATTATCTTCTGCATTGAAAGGTAAGTTGAGCATATTGAATTTATCTACAGCGAATGTGAAAGTGATTGAGAACCTGAAAAATAATGGACTTTTCAATTCAAATTATCAGACAATATTTGTGAGCGAAAAGGATAATTTGAGCATATCTCTATTCAATGAAGAGCACTTAAATATAGTATCAACGAGTATTGGCTATGACAAAACAACTAGCAAAAAAGTTCTTGAATTGGCAAAATTTTTGGCAAATAAAGTCAGTTTTTCTTATAACGATCAGTATGGCTATTTGATGAGCAATTTGAATAATATCGGTACGGGGATAAAACTTGAATGCTTGATTGCATTGCCCGCACTGGCAAAAATAGGCAAGATCGATCAAATCAAGAGAAATGTCCGCCAATTGGGATATCAGTTGAGCGATGAAAAAAATTCAGTAGATATATTTTCTTTATCAACAATTTGCAATTTGGGGTTTACTGAAAACGAAATTTGCAAAGAATTTGATAAAATGGTATCCAAACTGCAAGATCTTGAGACGGAGAGTGCAAAGATGTACGATGTGAGCAATCACGATGAATTGCTAGATGCTTATTCTAGGAGTGTCGCCATATTAAATTCTGCGAATTTGATGAATTATAGTGAACTCAAAGAATATATTAAAAATCTTCGTTTAGGTTTAAATTTGGGTTTAACTAGTATACCATTAGATAAAATTAATAATCTACAGCAACTATGTATTAATAAAGATAGTGAATTTATATCAAAGAGCGAGATGTTGAATCTTGCTAAAAGAGTAAAAGAAATTTTGAAAAAATAAAAGGAGTGATTATGTATAATTTAACAGATTTGGCAAATAAATGCATACAGATTGCATCTCAATTTGCTTCAAATTATGGAAATGAAGTGGGGACTGAGCATATTTTGTATGCTTTGACAAAAGTTGAAAGCAAATCAAAAAAATTACTGAAAGCATATCGTGTAGATAGTGATATAGTGAAAGAAATTTTGGATGGCGTGGTCGGAGGGATTCCATCTAGCGTAGTGGAATTGACCCCAAGAACAAAAGAGCTATTGATGATTGCCAATAGTATAGCCAAGCGTACACGCAGTTCATATATCTCTACCGAACATTTGCTTGTGGCATTACTTAGTCAAGAAGACAGTTTTGCAATAAATATATTGGCAGGAGCATTGAAATTGAACGTCTATGAGATGAGAAACAAGGCGATCGGAATTATTACAAATTCTAATAATGTTCAAGCAGGAAAAACAAATGATTTTGATACGAATGGATTTGTTCAAGTAGGCAGTATGAATTCTGAAAATCAGCCTAGACAGGAGGCGTATACGAGTGAACTTCCTCCAGAGTTGTTGGAGATGGGAAGTGACCTCACAATGCGTGCAAAAAATGGAAAGATTGATCCAATCATTGGCCGAGATGATGAAATCGAACGTATGATAGAAATTCTTTGTAGAAAGACGAAAAATAATCCGGTTTTGATTGGTGAAGCAGGGGTGGGCAAAACCGCAGTAGTAGAAGGACTTGCTAGAAGAATTGTAGCAGGAGATGTACCACAATTTTTGAAAAATAAAATTATTTATAGTCTTGATATCGGAGGCTTGATGGCAGGTACAAAATATCGTGGCTCAATGGAAGAAAAATTGAAAAACGCTATTGAACTCATCACTACGAACAAAAATATTATAGTTTTCATAGACGAAATTCACACCTTGGCTCAAGTTGGCACGGACAAGGGAGAAACAAATCCAGCAGATATGTTGAAGCCATATCTTGCACGTGGTGAAATGCAAACGATTGGAGCTACGACTACGGATGAATATAGAAAATATATTGAGAAGGACAAAGCGTTGGAAAGAAGATTCCAACCAATCATCATAGATCCACCTACAGTAGAGCAGACGATTGAAATTTTGCGTGGACTAAGAGACAGTTATGAAGCATTCCACAAAGTTAAAATTACAGACGAAGCGATTAAGGCTGCTGCTACTTTGTCCGATAGATATATCCAAGATAGGAGTCTACCAGACAAGGCTATTGATTTAATTGATGAGGCATCGAGTAGAGCGAAAGTCAAAAATAATTACGATACAGGTGAAATCAAATCTCTCAAGGAAAAACTTAAAAAAGTCGAAGCAGAAAAAGAGGATGCAGTTAATCAAGAAGATTTCGAAAAGGCAGGAAAGCTTCGTGACAAAGCCACAAAATTGAAAGATGAAATTGAGCGTTTGAAGTCGGTTTCAGCCACAAGTGAGCAAACAGATGCTACAATCACCGAACACGATGTCGCAGAAGTCGTTAGCAAATGGACAAATATTCCGCTCACGAAACTAACAGAGGGAGAGGCTGAAAAATTAATTAATCTTGAGAAGGTTTTATCCGAACGTGTGAAAGGACAGGACGAAGCGGTCGAAAAGGTGGCAAAAGCCATCAGACGTAGCCGTATAGGTATTCGAGATCCAAAACGACCAATAGGAAGTTTCTTGTTCCTTGGACCTACTGGCGTTGGCAAAACAGAACTAAGCAAGGCACTTGCAGAAGCATTATTTGATGATGAAAATAAGATAATTAGACTTGATATGAGTGAATATATGGAAGCACATAGTGTGTCTAAACTTATTGGTAGTCCTCCAGGATATGTTGGTTTTGATGATGGCGGACAACTCACAGAGCAAGTACGAAGAAAACCTTATAGTGTGGTATTGTTTGATGAAATTGAAAAAGCGCATCCAGAAGTTTTCAATATGCTACTTCAGATCCTTGACGATGGCAGATTGACTGATAGCCACGGAAAGATCGTAAGTTTCAAAAATACAATCATAATTTTGACTTCAAATATTGGTAGTGATAAACTAAGCAAAACCAACATCGATTTAGGATTTAATGACGGAAGCAAGGACGACAAAACGACAATAATGTTGAGTGAATTGAAAAAATATTTCAAACCAGAACTGATAAATCGTATTGACAATATTGTTATTTTCAACAAATTGACTCCACAAGTTTTGAAAGATATTGCCAAGAAGATGCTTTCAGATTTGAACAAAACATTGAAGCAGAGCGGAGTAGAATTGAAATTTACTACTGCCACATTAAATTATCTTGTCAAAAACGGCACCAATGACGAATTTGGTGCACGACCACTCAGGAGATTGATTACCACAAAGATTGAAGATGAACTTGCTGATAAGATGTTGAAAGGTGATGTGAAATCTGGTGATAGCATATTAATTGATTGCAAAAATGATAAGCTTGTCTTTATGTCAAAATCGCAAGATAAAGAATAATATTGTTTAATTGAGATGACTCCCTTAGCTAGTAAATATCAATATACAAATAAGATCATTAAGAATGTCGATAGAACATTAAAATGATCTTATTTTTTTAATCAGATTATTTTGCAAAATTTGATTTTTCATCTATTAATAGTTTTTTGAAAAAATAAAAAACTTTATTTTTTTCTAAAAATAATTATATTTTTGATGGTTTTTTTTGAAATTTTCAAAAATTTTTTTATTTTAAATTAAATAAAAGCTTAGTTGTAACGATTTTTTATTAAAAATGTTATGCATAAATTCAAATATATTTTTATTAAAATTATTTTGTTTAAAATGTGTTAATAAAATTGATTGTAATTATATTTAAAGATATATAATATTCTGATAGACAACAAAAATTTTATCAAATTATATCTTATTTAATTGACTAAACATCTATAGTGTATTAATATATCTTAAATAGATTACTAAGGAGGGAAAATGGATTGGTCAAATATATGGAATAGGATTGTAAGTTATTTTGAAACAAATATTTGGAACATTGTATTATTTTTCGTAATTTTAATTTTGGGTATAATTATTATCAAAATTGTTTTGCGATTACTTAGGAAAGTGTTATCAAAAACTAAGATGGAAAAAATTGCTCAGCAATTCATCTGTACAGCAGTAAAATTTTGTTTATGGTTATTGTTGATTCTTTTGTTGCTAGATAGAATCGGAATAGAAATTTCAGGTATATTGACGGCAATAAGCGCTTTGATCCTCGCAGTTGGTATGGCGTTGGAAAATAATATGGCAAACCTAGCAAACGGAATTGTTGTCGTATCCAATCATATGTTTAAAAAAGGTGATTATATCGTTGTAGATGGTGTGGAAGGAAACATTACAGATATTAATTTCCTGTTTACAACACTTCTTACTAGCGATAATAAAAAGATAACTATTCCAAATTCAACGATTGTCAATAATTCAGTAGTGAATCTTGGTGCCAACGAAAAAAGGAGAGTAGATATCACATTTTCGGTAGCTTATGAAAGTGATATTGAACTTGTCAAGAAAATTGTAATAGACGTTATGAAAAGTGATGGTCGAGTTTATTTGGATCCCGAACCATTTTGTAGATTAAAAACAATGAATGCTTCAAGTCTTGATTTCTTTGCGAATTGTTGGTGTGATAATGATGATTATTGGGATGTTTATTACTATGTAGTAGAATGGGTATACAATGAATTTAAACGAAACAATATTTCAGTGCCATTCAATCAGCTTGAAGTAAGAGAAAGGAAAGATCATATAAAGGTTCCAGTCATAGGATCCTCTCTTCCTAAACGAGTGGAAAAAGTAAGAAGGGAAAAGAAAGAAAAAGATGTATTTCATATTTTCAAGGATAAGCTTCATACGAAAAAGAAAAAAGGTAAGAACAAAAATATAGAAAAAGCCGATGAAATAGTGAATAATGAAAAAAATGATGAAAATTCTGAGAAATAAGATTTTCAATTTGATAAAATATAATATATCGTTCTTAAATATATTGAATGAAATTTTATTCACTATTATTCAGTATTCTTTAGTAGATATATATAATGAAAAAATTACTGCGTTTAACGCAGTAATTTTTATGTTAGATTTACGATTTGAAATTATCTAGAATTGGTTGATTGCGGAGAGACTGCCGTTGGATATAAAGGTAAATCAAACACTCCAGGACAAACATCATTACCAGTGAATGGCGTGCAAGGTGGTATTGGACAATATCCATAACTTGGCACGAGCACATCAACTACTGCTACAACTTTCAATATAGTTGTGACACAAGCGGAGATTGTAAATCCACCAGTAGTTGTATTGTACACGCCGCTAGCTATCACGGCACTTCCAAAAGCAATTACATCAATCGGAGTGAGAGATGGTTGTGGAACGTACAAAATGACGTCTTGAGTCATAGTGATTGTGCCTTCAGCGGTGCCTGGCACATTATTTTGATCTGTATATGTAACTGTCACAGGTATATTGATATTTGCCTGAACTCGAGCAAAGTTAGGTCTATCTTCAAATCTAGTAATGGTTAGATTGCTAACAGTTGCGCTACTGCCTAGCGAGTTTCCACTTACAAATGTTAGAGGAGTGGTGGGGCCAGCAGGATTAAAGTTTGTCAATGTTAAAGAATAGTCTTCAAGCTGTACTTGTGAGATGCAAGCATCAAATACTTTTGTGGCTTGAATACAAATACGTTCACAAAGTCCATTCATAACATTGTTCGTTTGACCTGGGAAAATTCCTGGTCTAGAATCTGTATAAAAAGACATTTTAACCTCCTATGATACTAATACATATTATTCGACTTAATAAAAAAGTGTGAATGTCTATTCAGAGTGTAATTTTCTTTTATGATTGTATTAAAATTGATTGTGCAAAAAGATAGAATTACATATAATTTTCGAAAATTTAATAATCCAATTTCTAATTATATAGATTCACTTTACGATCATTTGCAGATTTAAAATCAAGTTTGGATTTATGGAATAAAATATAATAAAAAAATTAATCTAAATATTGATTTTATTAACGATTTGATTAGTAAAATATAATGGAATTGATGAGAAGAGTAAGCGGATTTTAATAGTCATTATATATATGTACTTGTGAATGTTCTTGTTAATTGGAAATTGTTAAAAATGAATCGTTGAAAATGCCGATAATATTATAAAAATCTTCATTGAATTTGATATTTTTGAAATTTTTTAAAATATGTCCAAAAAATAAAAATATTTTAATTTCATAATAAATTTGACAAATGTCAATTTATGTGGTAATCTACAATAATTATATGAAATTGTATATATTTATTATCTTTATAGGTTGTGTTTTGACAAGTATCTTAGCAGTCAGTGTGGGAACAAAAGTATATTCACTTTCAGATGGTGTAATATTATTGTCAATTTTATTTTCATTATTATTTCTACTATTTATTGACGCTTTAGTTGCAATCATAGTCCGATTATTACCTAAGCGATGGATGAATCCATTTAATAAAATTTATACTGTGCACAAATGGGAAAGCAAATATTATGTGAGATTAGGCATCAGAAAATGGAAAGATTTGATTCCTGAATCGGGAAAGGCACTTACTGGATTTGGCAAGCGTGAAGTTGTAGATATGAAAGATAATGTGTATCTATTTAAATTTATGGAGGAAACGGTTTATGCAGAAGTAATGCATATAATAAGTGCAATATTTGGGTTTTTAGTAGTTATTGTCAACTTAAAATTGTGGTTAATAGTAGGTATTCCGCTAGCTATTTTTAATTTTATCTTGCAAATTCTTCCCGTTATGGTACAGCGATACAATCGACCTAAATTGATGCTGGCATATAAGCGAAATGAGAAATACAATCATTCAATTTCTAAATAAAATTATAGCATATAATATGTACAAGGATTTTTGATATTGAGTTTTTATCATTTTAGTGTTTGGCATTCTTGGTCATTAAGATTGAGATCTTTAATAGTTAATATTAAATTATGAAAAATTATTAAGTGCAAATTATTTTCCTAATTTTAATATTTTAAATATGAAAATTATAACTTAGTAGAAGGAAAAATATGAAGGAAATAACAATTAGCGATCGTATTACAAACTGGACAAATTCTAAATTGTTAAACGTTTTTAGTCTAACATTTGTTAGCTTCTTATTCTTAAATGTAGAATATCATTTGATGTTAAGATGCATAAGTCGCTATTTGAAAGTAAAAAGGAGAGTGAATTATGAAGATATTTTCAATTAGCGACTTGCATTTGGATATAAATAATACGAAACCGATGGATATTTTTGGTCCTGTTTGGCACAATTATTTGGATAAAATTATTGACAGCTGGAATACCCTTGTAACTGACGATGATGTGGTAATTTTAGCTGGGGATTATAGTTGGGCAATGAAATTGGAAGAAGTTATACCAGATTTTGAATTTTTGCGAAATCTAAAGGGAACTAAAATATTAATTCGAGGAAATCACGATTACTGGTGGAGTAGCGTCAGTCGTGTACGAGAGAAATTGCCACCCAATACTTACGCTTTACAAAATGATGCAGTTAAAATTGGTGATTACATATTTTGCGGAAATAGAGGATGGCTAATTCCAGAAGGCAAATACAATACCGAAGAGAATAGACGAATTTATGATCGTGAATTGATAAGATTAGAACTTTCTATGAAATCGGCAAAAAAGTTGCAAGGAAAAAATGAAAAAATAATTTATATCACTCACTATCCACCTTTTAATAATAAGGTAGAGCCTTCAGCGTTCACAAAATTACTTGAGGAATATGGCGTCTATAAAGTTGTCTTTGGTCATCTACACGGATATGTAAATCCAAAAATGTTTAAAAACAATATTAATGGAATTGAATATTACTTAACTAGTTGTGATGCTGTGAAAAATAAATTAGTTGAAATCGATTAATTTAATAATTATTATATAAATTTTGAAAAAATTAATAAAAAATCTGAAAATTTCAAAAATTTATAAAAATTTTAACTAAAAAATTTAAATAATGGATAAAAAAATTGCATTGCTTTATGATTAGACATTGTATAGATGAAAATTAATTATATAAAAGTCATATAAAAACAAAATTTATCAGAATGATAGCGAGCATATCAACTTAATGTTAAAATATAAAGATATAATTAAAGGATAGAGAATGGAATTTAAACATATTTCAGTTTTGAAACAGGAGAGCATACAAGGTTTGAACATTAAACCTGATGGAGTTTATATAGATTGTACGACCGGAGGTGGCGGACATTCACTTGAAATTGTTAAAAGGTTGACTCTAGGTAAACTTATATGTATAGACAGAGACGATGATGCACTAAATTATGCGAGGATTAAACTTACAGATTATTTAGATAAAATAGTTTTTATCAAAGGGAATTTCGTTGATATAGATGAGATTTTAGATAGTGTAAATATTGAAAAAGTTGATGGAATTTTGGCTGATCTAGGAGTAAGTAGCTATCAATTGGATACTGCCGTTCGTGGATTTAGTTTTAAACAGGATGCACGATTGGATATGCGTATGGACAAATCTCAATCTTTAGATGCTGAATATGTTATAAATAATTATAGTGAAAGTGAACTTAGCAAGATTCTCTATACATACGGAGAAGAAAAAAATGCTAGACAAATAGCACGTAAGATTGTGAAAATTAGAGAAAAACAACCTATCGAAACCACATTTCAATTACGTGACATAATAATCTCAAGTTATCCACCAAAATTTCAAAACAAAGCAAGTTTATGCAACAAAGCTTTTCAAGCTATCAGGATTGAAGTGAACAATGAATTGAAAGATTTAGAAATCGCGATTGAAAAAATGTTGTCAAGATTAAAAAAATGTGGTAGAATATGTATAATAACATTTCATCCTTTAGAAGATCGAATTGTTAAACAGGCATTCAAATTGCACTCTACAAATTGTATTTGTCCTCCAAGATTACCCAAATGTGTATGTAATCATAAAGCAGATATAAAGCTAATAACAAAACATCCTATAGTACCGACAGAAACGGAATTGATTACCAATTCTCGATCGGCGAGTGCAAAATTACGTATTGCCGAAAAATTGTAGGTGAACAATGGAAACAGAAAAAGAAACTTCTGCCAATATTACATTTGATACCGAGCAAAAAAAACATACAGAGAATGAAAAAAGGCTCGAAGATTTACCGCGCCTTGAAGATTTATTGAGAAGTGAAAAAGAAGTTAAATCGCCTCCTGAATTAAAAGGTTTGAAACGAGTAGATAACAACACTTTGGAAGAAAACAAAACTTTTAAGAGTAAGGAAGACGAAAAAAATCTAATTGTAAGAAAGCGTGTAAAACTTTTGACGGGTGTTTACATTAGCATAGTTGCATTATTGCTGTCCTTTGTAGGCATCAATATCGCCACTCTTACAATTATGAACAGAGATATCAATAACAATGCAAACACTATTCAGGGGAAATCTGAACAAATAATAGATATTTATCAAGATGGTCTCACAGATGTCTCAGATCCTACCACATCTATTGAGGTGTCGCTGAATCCTCCCCGAGATTATGGGGATGATAAACAAGAATTAACATTCTTTGATAAATTGACAATTTTGTTTAGAAATTTCTTTGGCTAAATTTGAAGATGATATTAATTTATCATCTTTTTTGTTTCAATACCATCAAAAAATTGTTGACTTTTTCAAAATATTGAGTACTATACATATAGATTAACTTGAAGGCCGAGCTAAGTGCTCTAGTGGCTTCAAGTTTTTTTCTTTTTAAAAGCAACTTAATAAACAATTTAACTATTGCTTTTGTCTCTTATGTTAATAGTGGCATTAGGTCCCTTATTAGTATTAATCTGATAAATTAATGAAAATATTTAATATATCATTTGTAACAATTGAAATAAAAATATATTTTTTTAATGAATTGAAGTATTTGATGGACGAATATTGATTATCGAATACTTTATAAAAAAATATATACGCAAATTTCACATTAAATATGTCACATTGAATTAGTTGACTTTTTCTAAGGGGGGGGGGTATACTATAAGTATAGTATAAATGTCGGTGGGGAAAACAAAATAATAGCAAAGGAGAAATATGAATAATAAGGACAAGAGGACAAATGCTGGTAAGGATTCTAATGTGAGCAAAAAGAATGGCTCAAAGAAGGACAATTTAGATACTCAAAGATTA
>CALWEL010000012.1 GCA_944377305.1 uncultured Clostridia bacterium | reverse complement strand
CTTAGTTCAGAAATGATGATTACTTTTTCTTTTGGTTTTGAAGCCTTTTCCGAACTAAGGCATCTAATTTTTTTAAGCATTCGTTCTCCATTTCTAACTGTTCTATTCTTTCTTTAAGTTGTTGGTTTGCAGCAATTAAATCTTGTTTAAGTTGGTTATCTAACTTTTTCTTTTTACCTTTCTTTGGGTTGTCCATTTTTGTAGTTCTACCACGCCGTTCAATGTAGAAAGCGACTTCTCCTTCTTCTAAAAATATGCGTTCCCAAAGTTTTAAGCTATTCTTAAAATTGTTTTCTTGACCTTTCTCACAAAGATACTTTCTAGCAGTTTCACTGTAAGATAGATGATGTTCACGCATATCTATTATACACGAAATTTTAAATTCTGGACTATATTTTCTGTTCTTTCTCATAAAAAAGTGAACCTCCTTAAGTTGTCTAACTTTTGGGGTTCACTTCATATAGACAACTAGCAAATTATACTCACAAGAAAAAATAACCTAACACACCACCGCTAAATGTTGTTGTTAGATTATTTAAAAACACTAGATATTGTGTTTTTTGGTGCCGGTGGTCGGGGTCGAACCGACACGGGCGGTTAAGCCCCCAGGATTTTAAGTCCTGTGCGTCTGCCATTTCGCCACACCGGCATATTTGATTAAGATATTTAATTCGTCCGTACTCTTAATAAATATTAAGCACAGGACTGGTCTCCTACAAGAACTCGTTCGCAGTAGGATAAGGAACAATCAAGTTTATGCGCCCATTGTGAGTGCAACGAGCAATCTTGCATAATTCGCCGATTGTGACGCGCATCTAAAATTTCTCGCCCTAAAAATTTAATGTAATTTTTAGGGAACCCGATTCGCCACACCTCATATTTGAATAAGATCGATAAAAATATATTATTGTCTTTATATCCATTAAAATATGATTATCAAAAATAATAATGGAGGCACCAACCAGATTCGAACTGGTGATGAGGGTTTTGCAGACCCGAGCCTTACCACTTGGCGATGGTGCCATACAGACTATATAATTATATATGAAAAAAAATAAAAATGCAACATATTTTATGAAACTTTTTTATTTTTATCAAAAATAAAATAAGTCTAGTTGAAACTAAACTTATTTTTGATTGATTTTGCGTTTAATAATCATAATTTACACAGAAATTTATTTATAACTTTATAGAATGAATTTTGTCTCTCATATTCAAATAATCGTCATAATTCCCCTGAAATGTATATAATTTATGATTATAAAATTCAATAATTCTGTTCGCTAGTTTATTGATAAAATATCTATCATGACTGACAAATATCAATGTCCCTTTAAATTTTGATAAGGTATCTTCCAAAACTTCTCTAGTCTCAATATCAATATGATTGGTAGGCTCATCAAGAATTAATAAATTAATTTCTTTTTGTAATAAAATTGCCAATTTCAATCGTAATTTTTCTCCTCCTGACAATATTCCAACTCTTTTTAATACATCTTTTTTGAAAAATTGAAAATTATGTAACACGCTTCGTGCGATATCTTCCTCAAGCTCTGTCTCAGATATAAAATATTCAAGCAAACTTTGTTTACTATCAACAAATTGAATGATCTGTGAAAGATAAGCAATCTTTTGATTTGAGCCAACGACAATGCAAGGATTTAAATTTGAAATTATTTCATTTATTAATGTTGACTTACCCGTACCATTATCGCCAATAATTGCCACTTTTTCGCCATTTAAAATTAGACAGTTTGAATTCTCTAATAATTTCTTATTCCCGGCATAGAGCGATAGATTTTTTATTTTCACCACTTCGTTTGATCCTCGCCCGTACGATTTGAAATTTATAGGATATTCCGTTTTTTCTTTTGGTTTTTCTATCGCATTTTCTCTCAATCTATCCAAATTTGATTGAATCGCTTTCGCACGGCGAAAAAATGTAGGATTATCCGCCATTTTACCCCATTCTTTGAGTCTCTTTATTGCCTTTTCCATCTCATCAAATTTTCGCTGTTGAACTTTGTAAATTTGAAATTCTTTTACTTCTTCATTTTCTTTCTGTATTATAAAATCGGTATAATTGCCAAAGTATATTTTAGTTTTTCCTGATTCCAATTCTATCACCTTTTGAATTGTTTTATCTAAGAAAAATCTATCGTGTGATACAATAATCACAGAACCTTTATATTCTCTTATAAATTTTTCTAACCATTCAATGCGCGTAATATCTAAATGATTAGTTGGTTCATCAAGCAACAAGAGATCAGGCTTTGAAAGTAATATTTTAGCCAAATTTATAAGTGTACGTTCTCCACCAGAGAGTGAAGAAAATTCTCTATCTAAAAGATTTCTATCAATATTTAATCCGTTTAAAACGATATCCAATTGGATATCTTTCTCATAACCGCCCAATCTTGTAAACTTTTCTAAAAGGCTGCTATATTTTTCTATAAGAGAGTTTAGTTCATTTGAATCTAATGTATTAGACATTTTTCTCTCGTAATTCGTCAACGCTATTTCCATTTCATTAAGCTTTTCAAATGCCGAATATAATAGATCTCGACAACTTCCCGATTTGCTATCAGCAACATCGCCTTGTTCCAGATATTCAACTTTTGAATCTTTCTTAATGCTGATAGTTCCGCTGTCTAGTTTTTCGATATGTGCTATTAATTTCAACAATGTTGACTTACCAGCACCATTGGTGCCAACTAATGCTATTTTTTCTCCTTCATTAATTGAAAAGGATACTTTGTTTAATATATTTCCAAATCCAAATGATTTACTAACTTTATTAACATCTAAAATAATCATAATCTACCTCTTAAAATAAATTTTTTAAGTATAGAATGATATAAAAAATCATACCATACAATCATCGTAAAACATTATATTGCATTTATTTCAGTGCAACATTAAACTAATCTTCAACGTATGCTAGTATAGTATGATACCTCATATTGATATAATATTACATAAAAAATCAAAAGTCAATACTTTTTTATTCTAAAAATAAAATTTATATAAAAAGATAATCCTAAGCAAATATAAACTATATTTTTGATCCATAAATAAGTAAAAAGATACTTTTTTTATTCTACTCAAATTCTACTCACAAATAAAAATGACTAGGTTTACCACCACAAAATGTAGTACCTAGTCATCTTAAAAACACAAGATATTGTGTTTATGGAGCGGAAGACGAGATTCGAACTCGCGACATTTGCCTTGGCAAGGCAACGCTCTACCACTGAGCCACTCCCGCATAATCATTCATAATATTAAGATATTGCAATTGTTAAATTTAGTCAATCGCGTTGCCTCGGCAACACTCTTCCTGTCGCCTACGCTCCACTCGCTACGCTAAAACAGCAAACTATTGCTGTTTCTTTACGCTACTCCCCACTGAGCCACTCCCGCATAATCATTCATAATATTAAGATATTGCAATTGTTAAAGTCTTATTATCAGGTTACTAGCATACTCTAATAAATCAATTGTAGATTTTAAACTATAATTTGAATTCAAATTCCACTGGAATGCCATTCCTGATATTTAGAGCTTTTGATGGTAACGTCTGATATCGCGCATATATCTGTGATAGTCATTAGAATATTTATTCAAACGAAGATACAATGTTAAAATAAAACACAATCGTTTGAATTGGTGGGAGATATAGGACTCGAACCTATGACCCTCTGCTTGTAAGGCAGGTACTCTACCAACTGCGCTAATCTCCCATACATTAGCGATTGCAATATTAATATATCATAAATAAAATATTATGTCAACGATTTTTAATAAAAATATATAAATTATTAAAAATAAAAGGGAAATTTTCCCTTTTATAAAGATTTAATTTTTGTTTGAAAATTATTTTCCGCAATTTCTTGAACTAGAAGATCCACAAGATTTTGTAGAAGAATTTTTACTAGAACAAGACTTCGAATTTGCTGATTTACCAGTAGAATTCTTTGCACTTGTGGAAGAACTAGTAGATTTAGATACATTGTTTGCACTAGAATTGCTAGCTGAAGATGAAGAATTTTTCATCTCTTTTTTCTTTTTACCAAACATAATTAAACTCCTTTCAGTAGTTGCCTACACCCTTAGTATGAGCAAAATAGAAAAATTAATGCATATTATTACAATATTTTAGGAAAATAAAAAAATACCCACGTTTGTGAAGTGATCTCATCGGGATTCGCTTCGATATATGGGGTATTTATTTAAATTTATATGCAATATGTATTATTCAATAGAAACAATATAATAGTAAACAGGCTGTCCACCAAATACTACTGAAATATCAATATCTGGATATTTTTCTTCAAGTTTTGACTGAAGATTGCTAGAATCTTCTTCTGTAACTCCCTCTCCATAGAACAGCGTGATATTACTAGAATCTGACTTTACCAATTTATCTACTAGATCTACTGTAGTATCAATAATATCCTTACCTGTCGTCAATACAGTATGCTCATCCAATCCCATTATATCTCCGACTTTTACATCGATGCCATCTACATTTGTGGTACGTACAGCATACGTGACTGAACCAGATCTAACATTAGCCATAGCATCAAGCATATTTGATTTATTTTCTTCGACACTAGTATTAGGATCAAATGCCAAAATTGCACTTACTCCCTCAGGTATGCTCCTAGTAGGAATAATTATTAGATTTTTGTCTGTAATATCATTTGCCTGTTCCGCTGACATTATAATATTTTTATTATTCGGGAAAACAAAGATATTTTTCGCATTTACTTTATCAGCAGCAGTCGCTATATCATTAGCACTAGGATTCATAGTTTGCCCGCCACTGATAATATAATCCACATCAATGTCTTTGAATACATTATTTAGCCCTTCACCTGCTGCTACAGATATCATTCCATATTCCTTATCTGGCACTTTTTCTTGTTGTTTCCTTAGTTGACGATTTTGCTCAAGCATATTTTCAATCTTAACACCATTTAATTCGCCCAACTGAAGTGCATAGCCTAGTGCCCTATTGGGTTCATTGGTATGAACGTGTACTTTAATCAATTGCAAATCGCCAATGCAAAGCACGCAATCTCCAATCTCCATCAGACGAGATCTGAGAGTATTAATGTCTGCATCAGTAGTTTTTTCATAAATGTTTATTACAAAAAACTCAGTACAATATGCGAATTTAATATCAGCAAGCGACTCATAATTTACGTGAATATCTTCGCTGGTGACATCTTTCTCTACATTGTCAACAAATTGAACGTCTGCCATTTCGCCTGTCAAGGCCTTGTAGAATCCGCTAAAAATGAAAACTAGTCCCCTACCGCCAGCATCTACGACTCCTGCTTTCTTCAATACTGGCAACATATCTGGAGTCATCTGCAAAGTCGTCTCCCCGTGCATAATGATTTCATTGAAAAAATCTTCAAAACTTTTAGCGGATCTAGCTGCTTGCTTAGCTTTTTCTGCCATTGCTTTGATTATTGTAAGGATTGTCCCTTCTTTAGGCACAGTCACCGCTTTGTATGCCATATCAGAACCATTTTGCATAGCCTTAGCAAAATCTTTAAGCGTAATTTCAGTTTCATTCGACATCAGCGCAGAACAAATACCTTTAATTATTTGCGAAGTGATCACACCGCTATTGCCTCGTGCACCTTTCAATGCACCACGATTAAAAGCCACACAAATAGACTCAATCGTATTTGATTCGCAGGCATTCATCTCGCTGACTGCACTTTTGAGCGTCAAACTCATATTCGTACCCGTGTCACCATCAGGCACAGGAAACACATTCAAAGCATCTATATTCTTCTTATTTTCTTCTACCAACGAAAAAGCATTTAGAAACATCTTTCTTAACGTAGAACCGTTAATAGTCTTACCCATAATATTAAACTCTCCTATACTCTAACGTCTACAATATGTACAATAACATTTTTCACAATCATACCTGCAAATCGCTCTACTGAGTACTTGACACTCTGCCTAATTGACTCAGAAACTGCAGATGCAGAAACACCGCAGTGGCGCATTATAACGTAGACGTCAATATTCATACTATCATTTTCAAGAGTGGTGACAACCACACCTTTGTGAGCGGTGGTCAAAGCATTGCCCTTGAAAAAACTACGCTCCGACACCAATCCAACTACACCCACACACTCCATAACAGAAACAGCAGCAACCTTGCTGATTGCACGTTTGCTGATGCTGATTTTGCCAAATGAGTTAAAAGTGGTCAGTTTCATTTCACTCTCCGAAAACATTATATACTATTATTATGAATTAATCAAACATTTTTACTTATTTTTTCAAAAATACTTGCTTTTTTGTTGAATTTGTGATAATATATGTACGTTTTAGATAAATTCTATTGGAGGTAAACAATGAAAGTATGTGAAGTATGCGGAAAAGGTAGCACATCTGGAAATAATGTTAGCCATAGTATGCGTCATACAAAGAGAACTTTTGAAGCCAACATCCAGAAAGTAGATGTGGAGATAAACGGGAAAAAAGGTAAGAAAAATGTATGTACTCGTTGCTTAAAGACTATGAAAAAAGAAAACAAATAATTATATTTTAACGATAGCTTATTGCTATCGTTTTTTATTTCTAATACATAACATTGAAAAATATACTTGTTTAAATCCTCAATAAGCTTAAAAATGTATTATATAAAAATAATGTCATTAAAATTAGTTGTTACGGATCATAACTAAAATTCATATAATAAAATATGAAAATAATATGTTGGAAAGCACCAAAAATACTCTGTCCTCTTCTAAAACTGATATTTAGAAAAAACATTTTTTATGTAGGAAAATGATTTTGAGCATTTTAAGATAAAACATTAATCAAAATCATAAAATAATAAAAACTAGACTAATCGCCTAGTTTCTTTTTGAAGTTGTTTGTTTTTGGATAAGACTTTTCAGAAATCGAATTTTGTAATTCTTTCATCAATTTTATTGTGTTTTTATCTATATCTTTCGGCATTTCGCCCTTTAGCGTCACAATCAAATCTCCCGTTCCAAAACCTTTCAGATACTTAATACCCTTACCCTTCAATGTATATTTGGTGTTGGACTGAGTCAGAGGTGCCACATCAATTGTTTGTTTCCCTTTTAGTGTAGGTATCTCGACCTTACCGCCAAGCATAAGTGTCGTGATCGGCGCATAGACATCTACATACAGATCAAATCCTTTCCTTACCAACAAAGAATGAGGCTGAACTGTGA
Organism: uncultured Clostridia bacterium; assembly: GCA_944377305.1. Taxonomy (GTDB): domain Bacteria; phylum Bacillota; class Clostridia; order Christensenellales; family UBA1242; genus Onthoplasma. Next base: position 31,602 of record CALWEL010000012.1, on the reverse strand, counting down.
TAGATATCCTAAGATCCCCAGGTATTCCATTTGGACTAGCAGTCTGATTTCCCTGACCTTCAATTCTCAAAGTTTGTTCATTATCAATACCTGCAGGAATTTTTACTTTGATTTTTGCTGTGACAGTCTTTAGCCCTGTACCACGGCAATCTGGACATTTATTCTTCACAACTTTGCCCTTACCTCCGCAATTTCTACAAGTACCAATAGTCCTCGTCATACCAAACAGAGTTTGCTGAGTATAGGTGACACGCCCAGTGCCATTACATTCAGAGCAGGTGACATAATCGCTATCAGTTTTCGCACCCGTACCGTGACAACTTTCACAACGTTCTTTCCTAGTGACCGTCACTTCTTTTTCACATCCAAAAGCAGCATCGACAAAGGATACAACAAGATTTAAGTTGATATCATCTCCTTCTTCTCTTGCCTGTTGAGCACGGCTACGTCCTCCAAAATTGGAGAAAATATTGAATATATCTTCAAACCCACCAAAACCTTCGCTTGAATTAAAGCCTGAAAATCCTTGCCCACCGCCAAAGCCTTGTGGACCATCCGCACTACCATATTGGTCATAATTAGCACGCTTTTGCTTATCACTAAGCACAGAATATGCCTCGTTTATCTCTTTGAATTTCTCACTAGCCTCTGGAGTCTTGTTCAAGTCGGGGTGATATTTTTTAGCAAGTTGCCTATATGCAGACTTGATCTCATCATCACTTGCCGACTTGTTCACTCCAAGAGTCGCATAATAATCTTTGTTTGCCATAATTACCTTTCATTTATAAAACAATTTTTACCAAAATTTTTAACGTATATTTTTTTTAAATTATTTAGTTTAATAGTGTCGCTAGAATGAGATCCTATTAAGTCATAATAAAATCTTGGCTGTAACCCCGCGTCAAACAACTGAAAACCTATTGCTAAAACACAACTATCGTAATCTGTTCCTACAATATGCACTTCTTTTTTATCAGATGTTTTGTAAATAGACAAAATTTTATTTAGAGTATTTTTAGGTAAAGCATATGAACTCTTTTTTACTTCAATATACTTGATTTTTTTTGGTAATAAGATTTTTGTATCCATATCTGTTGTCATAAAGTCATAATGCAACAAATCAAAATAATTTGAATTTTTATCTCTAATATTTTGAAATTTCGTTGCAAAAACATATTCATAGTCATTAAAATTTATCTTATTGATATTATTATAGATATGCTCATTGGCTTCAGTCTTGAACCCTGCTTGCATATCTACAACTATCAATATCTTTGTTTGATTATTCAACAACAACGTTTGGATCTCCGTCATCTTTTTTGTCAGTTGATTGTGAGTTATTGTTAGATTCTGCTTGTGCTTGATTACTCATATTTTGATACATTTTCGTAAATACGGTATTGGATACATTTGTCAAATCTTCTGTAGCCTTCTTAATTTCGTCTATATTCTCGCTTGTTAAGTGCTTCTTCGCCTCTTCTACTGCATCAGTGAGCGACTTTTTATCCTCATCGCTAAGTTTATCCGCACTGTCTTTCATAACTTTTTCAATATTCAAGCACATTGCATCAAGATTATTTCTCGAATCTATCACTTCACGTCTCTTCTTGTCCTCTTCCGCGAATTGCTCCGCTTCTTTCACTGCCTTATTGATTTCATCTTCGCTTAGATTTGTAGACGCTGTGATTGTGATCTTTTGCTCTTTATTTGTACCCAAATCTTTTGCACTGACATTGACAATACCATTGGCATCGATATCAAATGTAACTTCAATTTGTGGAACTCCTCTTGGTGCTGGCGGAATGCCTGTAAGTTGGAATCTACCCAATGATTTGTTCTGAGTGGCGAATTCACGTTCACCCTGCAAGACATTGATCTCAACGCCTGGCTGATTGTCTTGAGCAGTACTAAATATTTGACTCTTCTTGGTTGGGATAGTTGTATTTCTTGGAATAAGTTTTGTGCATACTCCACCAAGCGTTTCAATACCGAGAGATAATGGTGTCACATCAAGAAGCAATACGTCTTTCACTTCCCCGCCAAGCACTCCTGCCTGAATTGCTGCACCGATTGCTACACATTCATCTGGGTTGATACCCTTGAATGGAGTGACAGGAATTTCTTTTGCAAGCGCTTCGACAACGCAAGGTACACGAGTTGAACCACCAACTAATACTACATTTGAAATTTCAGATTTGTTCAGTCCAGCATCTTTTAACGCATTTCTAGTACAAACCAAAGTTTGTTCAACCAAATCTGCAATCATACTTTCAAATTTAGCACGAGTCAGATTGTATTCCAAATGTTTTGGACCAGTTGCATCTGCTGTGATGAATGGCAAACTGATTGTCGTTTGAGTGAGCGTACTAAGTTCAATTTTTGCCTTTTCTGCCGCTTCTTTTAATCTTTGCATAGCGAGTTTGTCAGTAGACAAATCGATTCCGTTTTCCCTTTTGAATTCTTCAATCAACAAATTCATTATTCTATTATCAAAATCATCTCCGCCAAGACGAGTATTGCCATTAGTTGAAAGCACTTCAAATACTCCATCACCAATTTCAAGAATTGATACATCAAATGTACCGCCACCAAGGTCGTATACTAAAATCTTCTGATTTTTTCTATCTTGTTTATCTAGTCCGTAAGCTAGTGCAGCTGCGGTTGGCTCGTTGATGATACGCAAAACTTCAAGTCCTGCAATCTTACCTGCATTCTTTGTAGCCTGACGTTGGCTATCATTAAAATATGCTGGCACTGTGATGACTGCTTGAGTGACAGGCCCGCCCAAGTATGCTTCTGCGTCCTGTTTCAATTTTGACAAGATCATAGCACTGATCTCTTCCGGACTATATGATTTTCCGTCTATATTTACTTTGTAATCCGTACCCATCTCACGTTTGATTGAGATGACTGTTCTATCAGGGTTGGCGATTGCTTGACGTTTTGCCACCTGACCTACCAATCTCTCTGAATCTTTGAAGCCTACCACACTAGGTGTAGTCCTTCCACCTTCGCTATTAGGGATGACGGTAGGTTGACCACCTTCCATAACAGCGACACAACTGTTTGTTGTACCTAAATCAATACCAATAATTTTTCCCATAATTTAATTCTCCTTATTAAACTTTTCACGAAGCATCGTGAATGAATGCACATTTTTTGTTTTGCAAATTCATTTGCATAAACTGATAAGAAATGTGCAAAACTTATGAGTTTACGAATATATAAAAATTTATATAAGAGTATGAAATTTGGATTCAATTATATGATTGCAAATTTACAAACAACATATAATTTACCAATAATTCAATTTCTTTTATTAAATAAAATTTATTTCAAAATGCTAAGCCAATGTTGTATATTTTGATTTTGTTCAGCTTTACTGCTCACCCTGCCGTGTCCCGGATACAATTCTTTGTAATCAATCGTGCCTAGTCTAGATAAACTTTTTATCATTTCGTTTTTGTCTGAATCAATAAAATCTGTACGACCAATTGAATCTGAAAATAACGTATCTCCGCTAAACAACTTATCTCCCACTAGATAGCACACACTGTCTCGCGAGTGACCTGGTGTATAAAGACATTTTAGTATAACTTCGCCTATTTTGATAGTTTCATTGTCATTTAATTCATTGATTTTACTAACTCGATAAGGTCTAGGTTTAATCATAAAACTAACATTTAGGTTAGAATCTAGCATAGATTTCTTCGTATATAGCGATGCATAAATTGGAATTTTCAATTTGTCATAATCTTCAATATAATCTATATGATCAAAATGACTGTGCGTCAACATCACTGCTAAAATAGGTTTGTTTGTAATCTTTCTTATTTCATCAACCGACACTCCAGCGTCTATCAAAATGCAACTATCTTTTTGCTCTACGACATAGGTGTTTTGATTTATTGCACCTTCTTTCCATTTTATTTTGATTTTATCAATATCCATTATTTTTTGACCACCACTTGAGCATATCGTATTACTTTGCCTTTATAAGTGAAACCGCGATATGCTACTTTCGTAATTGTGCCAGACTCGACATCTGCACTATCATCAGTATCTATTGCTTGATGCAATTCTGGATTAAACTTACCTGTTGCGTCAATCTCTTCAACTCCCATCTTATTCAACGTGTCCAAAATTCCTTTTTCAATGAATTTTATACCCATAAGTGTATTTTTGTCAGTAATCATATCAGTAGCCATTTTGAAGCTATCCAAAGCGGGAATAAATTGCTCAATCGCATCTATAAAACCGTCTTGTCTAGCATCTGATAATGCCGACTGCATACGTTTTCTATAATTGTCAAATTCCGCCTGCAACCGCATTAGATCGTCTAAATAATTCTTTTGCTCAAGCCGATTTTGACATCTGCAATTTTCACCGCAATTATATTCCTTTGAAGATTCGCATTTTTTTTCACTATCTTCATCTTTTTCACAATCACAGTTTTCATCACAATTGCAATTTTTTTCACAATTACAATCAGTTTCGTTCTCAATACCTTTATGCTCGGTATCTGCATTTTCTAAATCTGTGTCTTGATCAAAGTCTTCATCAAGTCTTTCATTAACTTTGTCTTCATCAAATGAATCATTTTGTCTATTTCGCTTTTTCACGCGCTACCTCCTTTCTCGTTATCAATTTGATTTACAATAAATTTTAGTGCTGCCGCCACATTTGCATAGTCTATACGTTTAGGTCCTACTAATGCAAGACTAGCAATAGGAACTCCATTGATTACAATCGGAGCACTCATCATCATCCCGCCTTTCAATTTTGATTGCTCTTTATCCTCGCCGATTGTAAAATTCAAATCATTTGTGTCGCTTTTCACCGCGTCAATGACACTGTCTTCATCCGATAAAAATTCAAATACACTTTTAGCATCATCTATTTCATTCTTGTTAATCCCCGCTAACAATTTGGTAGGATTTTCATTAGATACATCGCATTTAGTTCTAATTACACTTATCAGCGCGTCTGCCACGCTGTCAATCAGGTTTTTGAATTGAATTATTTGCGAACCCGCTTTCAAACAAACATCGTTAATATTATCTATCATAAATTTTATTGTTTGTCCTTTAAAATGCTCAATCAAATAATCGCTCGCCTCCTGACACGAACTCTTGTCAATATTAGGGTCAAGAGCAATATTGTCATCAATGATGCCTGCATTGGTCTCGACTAAGAGCAACGCATCCTTTTGGATCAATGGTATGATTTGAATATTTTCGATAGTTAAATTTTGAAGTCCGTGCTGAACCAACACTGTAGGACAATTGGTTGCTCTACTTAGTCTTTTTGCTAAAGTTGATAAAGTGCTAATCAAACTAACCGATTTATCTTCATAATTGGATAATACATTTTTGATAGAATTATAATCGAGTTTGTCACTATCAAGCAAGGAATTTACATACTCTTTGTATGCAAGACTTGTAGGCACTCTGCCACCCGATGTGTGCAACTGGCGAAAATATCCCATACTCTCAAGTGCATTCAATTCGTTGCGCAATGTTGCCGAACTGATATCTTTGAAATGAGCATTTAATCCACCGCTTGTAATCGGCTGAGCGGTTTTGATAAAATCATCCACTGCTGTTAGCACTATATCGTGTTTCCTTTTGTTTTTCTCATCTATTTTCACTTTTTTACCTCATTTACAATCCCCGCCTCCAATATCTAGCACTCTTTATTATTGACTGCTAACTATATTTTATGCATATTGCTAACAAAAGTCAACTGTTTTTGTCAACTTTTTTAAAACTTTTTCTATGAAATTAAATTATTATTGCCAATAAAATTTAAGGATATATATGATATATAGAATCTTCCATCTCGTTGAAGCAAAAAATATATAATCAGCTGATTATATATTAATGTTTTATATCTATTTTAAATCCGTTATTTGAGTTTAAACCTGAGAAATTGCAATTGGATCTTTCGGCATAGCACGAACAATTTTTTTTGTTTTTCCATTCAGCAATTTAATATCACTATCCTCTAAATCTAATGCTTTTAATACTGCAAACAATATTCTATTGTTAGAATCATTGCTAGCAATTTCATCCAAATATCTAACATTACGTTTGCAAACTTTTACCAAAAAAGAAACATTTTCGTGATAATACATTGGTAACTCATAATAATGTATTTTATACTTGACTATGCAATTAATTATAAAAGCATCTAAAGTCTTTGCATTTATATAATCGTTAGTCAACTCTCTTTTTATCCTAGATTCATAATCTTTTCTTTCACTTAATATTGATCTAAATTTTGATAAGATCTCTGTCTGTACAGCTTGAATGCCATCTTTTATTTTCATATCTTCACTCCTATTGTTTGATTATATCACTTAATTGTTAATTGTCAATTAGTTTTTATAATAATATTAAAAAAATCCTCAAATTATGAAGCGAAACCAAAATGTTATACAATTTCATAAAATTTGCTTTTTACTAGGATAATTTAAGGATATTTTTAATATTTAATAAATTATATTAGTTCAACAATAATAGAATTTGAAACAGCAAAATAATCATCTTTAATTCTAAGAAAGTTATCTTTTACTTCTATCATCTTTTTGTCTGTCATTTTCTTAATGATATCCGAACGAGATCGTAAGAGGTCTTCGTTAAAATCTTTTTTGAATTTTTCAAGATTAAGTCCTTTCTTGGTCCTCAGTGATAGCATAATTCTTTCCGTTCTCCTCTCTTCATCAGAAACATATTCCCTACTATATATTGGACTTTTGCCTTCGCTTAGATTGTCTATATACGTATCCAATCTTTTAGTGTTATAATACCTGTATCCATCAATATAGCTATGTGCCGCAACGCCCAAACCCAAATATGAAATTTCGTCATCCCAGTATTTCAAATTATGCTTGCATTCAAAGCCCGGTTTGGCATAATTGGAAATTTCATATCTTACAAAGCCTGCTTTTTCAAGGGTTTTATTAATTTGATTATAAATTGCCACCATTGTCTTATCTTTCATTGGCGAAATCTTACCTTTCCTAAGTTTGCTATACAACATCGTGTGTCGCTCTATCTGCAAAGTATAAGTAGAAATATGCTTAATATTTTGCTTCAATAAATAATCAATTGTGTCCATTACCGAATTCACAGTTTGACCTGGCAAGCCTATCATAACATCGCTATTGATATTCGGAAATTGACTAGAATTAAGCATTTTGAATGTATCTTCAATATTTTCCATACTTTGAATACGACCGTGTTCGCGCAAGAGTTTTTCATCTATACATTGCACTCCAACACTGATGCGATTCACTCCCGCCTGCACATATTCGAGAAATTTTTCACGCGTAAAAGATGAAGGATTTACTTCAATTGTAAATTCTGTTTTTTCTAGAAAATGAAAACTGCTATATATCTTCCTAGCCAAACTGGCAATAAATCCTTCGTATACTATGCTAGGCGTTCCTCCACCAATAAATATTGAATCAAAAACTCTATCATAAAATTTACTTTTCATCATATCTATTTCAGTGAAAAGCGCTTCAAGATATAGTTGTTGAGCTTTCCTGTCCATTGAATATGATACGAAATCGCAATAATCACATTTTTTGTTACAAAATGGAATATGGATATATAATCCTAATGGTCGATTTTCTTCATCTGACATAGTTCACCCCTAAAATTTATATTTATTATAACTCAATTATAAAAATTTTCCTAATATTTTGACTATAATTAATCGTCTAGTTTCAAAATGCTGACAAATGCTTCGCTAGGCAAATCCACACTTCCCAATCTCCTCATACGTTTTTTGCCTTCTTTTTGTTTTTCTAGAAGTTTTCGCTTTCTCGTCACGTCTCCGCCATAACATTTAGCTAGCACATCTTTTCGCATCGCCGAAATGGTTTCACGTGCGATTACTTTTCCTCCTATCACCGCTTGTATAGGAATCTCAAACAAGTGGCGTGGTATGACTGTCTTTAGTCGCTCGCAAAGTGCCCTGCCTCGTTGATAGGCTTTGTCCTTATGCACGATTATAGATAGAGCATCGCAAATTTCTCCATTCAATAAAATATCTAATTTCACTAGTTGACTATCTTGATATCCTGCCAATTCATAATCCATACTTGCATATCCTTTGCTGATTGATTTTATTTTATCAAAAAAGTCATACACTATTTCATTTAATGGCATTGTATATATTAGTTTCGTTCTATTTGCATCTATATATTGCATATCGTGGTACACTCCACGCCTATCTGAACATAAATCCATTATTCCACCCAAATATTCTTTCGGAGTAATTATTTCCATATTTACTATAGGTTCTTCCATCTTTGATATGCTCGCCATTGGAGGCATTTCACTAGGATTCGTCACATCATAAACTTTTCCTTTGTTGTCATAGACTTTGTATTCAACGCTTGGTGCCGTCGTAATAATTTCAAGATTGAATTCACGCTCTAGTCGTTCCGTTATTATTTCCATGTGAAGTAATCCCAAAAATCCGCAACGAAAACCGTGACCTAATGCTAGTGATGTTTCCTTGGTGAAATGTATGCTAGCATCATTTAATTTCAACTTTTCCAATGCATCTTGCAATTCTTGGTATTTATCACCGTCCAGCGGAAAAATACCACAAAATACCACGCTCGTTGCCTCCTTGTATCCGTCTAGCGCCTTTTCAACTGGATTATTTTTTAGTGTGATAGTATCTCCAACTTTTGTGTCAGAAACATTTTTAATAGATGCGGCAATATATCCAACATCCCCTGCCCTCAATTGATCTATTGCAGACGCATTGGGTGTAAAAATACCTACTTCGGTCACAGTAAATGATTTATTTGTCTGCATAAATAGAATTTCATCGCCCGCTTTCACTATCCCATCAAATATACGTACTAAACTAACGGCGCCTTTATATGAATCATAGTAACTATCAAATATTAGTGCTTTCAACGGAGCGTTTTCATCTCCTTTTGGTGATGGCACATTTTTTATCACCGCCTCTAGCACTGATTCAATATTTAATCCAGTTTTTGCACTTATCTCACAAGCCTCATCACAAGGTATGCCTATGATATCTTCAATCTCCTTCTTTGTACCTACTATATCAGCACTAGGTAAATCAATTTTGTTAATTACAGGAATAATTTCTAAATTGGCATCAAGAGCAAGATATACATTTGCCAAAGTTTGAGCCTGCACCCCCTGAGTTGCGTCTACTACCAAAATCGCACCCTCACAAGCAACTAGCGATCGACTGACCTCATAAGAAAAATCTACGTGTCCAGGAGTATCAATCAAATTCAAAGTATATACTTCTCCATTATATTTATATTTCATACAAGCAGGAGTAAGCTTGATGGTAATACCACGTTCACGTTCTATATCCATACTGTCGAGCATTTGTTCTGATAAATCGCGTTTAGTCACAGTATCTGTATATTCCATTAATCTATCAGCTAAAGTACTTTTGCCGTGATCAATATGCGCTACAATACAAAAATTACGTATCTTTTCTAGTCTATTCATATTTAAATTATACAATAAATCAAACCTATTGTCAAAGATAATATTTTATAATAGCATTAAAATTTTATAATCTATAAAACTTCATTAATCAGTTAAAATTATCAAATCAAATTGTAATTATCAGTAGTTTAGATATCAAAAATTATATCTTAACTAATATTTTACTTTTATTATATATTGAATAAAACAAAGCCATATTAATTTTAATTCAGCAAACGAAGCAGAAAAAAACAGAACATCTTTCTACACCAAAAGAGCTCTGCCTTTCAATATAAATATGAAAATCTTTTCCAATTCGTTTCAATAATACTAGCAGTTTAAGGAATTTGGATGCTGTCCACCCAGGTGTCAAGATCATCAAACATCTCTTCTCTATAATCACTCATACAAGAGAATTCGCTTATCCAAAAAGCGTCTGTACCCTTATGAACTATCACATAACAATAGTATGAATCTTCTCCATCGGTATACAAGAAATCAAATGCCTCTTGATCCTCATCATTATCTTGATAAAAATATGGTGAAATATCAAAATATATGTCAGATAACACATCATAAGCATAATCTAGAGCATAATCATCTGCACTGATTGCGGAAGGATTAGGATACGATGAATAAATAAACTCATCAATGTAAACATTAATTGCCACATCTCCATTCTCTACACTCAATTCGCAATACAAATCGTCATTTGTAGTAGTATAAAACGACGTATCCAATGTGATACCATAACCTGAATATGTTTCAAATTTTTTAGCCTCAATTCCACCAAAACAACCAGAGGCTAGTACGACGGTCAGTAACAATACAGCAAACAATATTATTTTATATCTATTTCTATTCAATATTTTCATATTTTAAGTTTATCAAATACTCATTCCTATGTCAAACAAATTTAAAATATTCCAAAATATTTTATTTATTCTTTTTGTCAAAACTTTGAGTGGTACAAACAAATTTCTAACTATTTCGACATATATACTAACGGAGCGAAATTATGGTATATGAAACTATAGGACAGTTTATGTCAAAAATTATGTTTTTTCACGGTTATGTGAACGAATACAATGGATTCCCTAAACCTCTCAGCAAAGAAGATGAAGAAAAATATTTGAAACAAATGTTGAACGGAGACAAAACTGCACGAGAAAAGTTGATCAATCACAATATGCGTTTAGTTGCACATGTCGCCAAAAAATATAATACTGCTGCAGAAGCCGATGATCTAATTTCTGTAGGTTCAATCGGACTAATGAAAGCAATTGATTCATATAAACTTGAAAAGGGGTCTACTCTCTCCACGTATGCCAGTAGATGCATTGAAAACGAAATATTAATGCTCTTGCGAGCCAACAAAAAGCATAAAGTCTGCATTAGTATTGAAGAAGCCATAGGCTACGATAAAGACGGAAGCGAGTTGACTATAAAAGACATCCTACCCCAACAACAAGAAAAAGATCCTGATGTGATTGTAGAAAAACGCGTCCTAGTGGAAGAAATCAAAAACGTTATGCGTCAAAAATTGAGCAAACGAGAATATAACGTCATAACTCAAAGATACGGCTTGGACGATGGCATTGAACGGACGCAACAAGAAGTAGCAAATTCTATGAACATCAGCAGAAGTTACATATCAAGAATTGAAAGCAAAGCTCTCTCTATTTTACAAGAAGAGTTTAGTGAATACGGCAACATTTTGAATTTATAAATAAAGATCTAAGGAAATTCAATTTCTCATTTGATCTTTAGCTATAACATCGTAATATGCAATATATAGTAAGATTTTATCTTTGAATTAACGATTGTTTTAATTAAGAATCAAAAAAAAATGGAGAATGATTTTCATTCTCCACCATCCAAAAGGATGAAAGCATTTAGGTGGCAGTTTGGTCTATAAGCCGAGTTCTGTATTTGACGGTCATCAATCTAATTTATAAATTGCTTCATAAATTTAGCGGTATTTTTAATATTCTGGCGAGCAACCATAGCGAATATTTTAACCTTGCTTCGGGTGGGGTTTACAGGGACCAGAATTGTCGCCAATTCCGCGGTGAGCTCTTGCCTCGCCTTTTCATCCTTACTAACCACTCAGGGGTATAGCGGTTATTTTCTGTTGCACTTTCCTTCTAGTTGCCTAGACTTGCCGTTAGCAAGCACCCTGCTCTGTGAAGCTCGGACTTTCCTCAAATTGAGCCTTACACTCAACTTGCGACCATCTGACCAAGCTGACATTATCATTATATCATCAAAAAGCAATTTGTCAATACCCATTTTTGAATTTTTTTAAGATTGACAAATTAATATATTAAATTTAACTAGTAACCATTATATTATATATTTACTATAAATATTCTTAATAAACATTACATAAACTTTATATTAAAAAATTTTTTTGCATTTTCATCAGTAATTTTAATCAATCTTTTTACATCTATTTGGCGCAAGTTTGCCACATATTTCGCCGTATCAAAAACATTTTTGGGTTCGTTTCTTTTCCCTCTGTTCGGTTCTGGCGTCAAATACGGAGCGTCCGTTTCAAAAAAAAATGTATCTAATGGTATTTTTTGAACAATTTCTTTCGCTTTGATCGCATTTTTGAAAGTTACTGATCCAGTGAATGAAAGTTTGACACCCAATTTGATCAATTGATTAGCAAATTCAAGACTTCCGCTATAACAATGCATTACTACTCCTATTTTTAAAGGAGCATATTCTTTCAATATGTTGTAAACATCCTGATACGCGTCTCTACAATGAATTACTATAGGAAGATTATATTTTATTGCCAAATTTATTTGACTGACAAAGACTTCAATCTGTTTTGCTTTGTTCAATTTATTATGAAAATAATCTAATCCAATCTCTCCAATAGCCACGAGTTTATCTGACTTTGTAAGGATCAAATCTTCCATCTCCGATTGGCTATATGTGTCACAATCATCCGGGTGAACACCTATAGTATAATATATATTGTCATTGCTCTCGGCAATCATTTTCGCTTTCATACTAGAACTGAAATCTGCACCCACACATATCAATGCTTTGCCACCAGATAAGAAAAAATTATTGATAACACTATCTAGATCATTATCAAACTGGCTATCATTAAGGTGGCAATGTGTATCTATCATATTACTCCAATCTATACCTAAATATCTATTAGCAATTCTGAAACTAGTTGTTTACTAATCATAAATAAATCATCTGCATTTTAATCAAATGAATAGCAATACTAATAAGATCAGTTGCTATAAATTCATTATTTATTAATTGATTTCAGAATTATTATCTTTTTCTATCACTGTATTTGTTGAATTTTGATTTTCTATTTCTACCATATTGGTCTTGTCTATATTCTCATTATTTGAATCTTTCTTTTTGTTAGTTATCTTTTTTAACATAGCTAAAAGTTCTGTTTTATTTTCCTTGCCTGTGAACAATTTAATGATATTGCTCCTATGAGCATACATTACCAAAATTAAAATCAAACTGATAAATATATAATTTACCCAATTAGCTGGGCTAGTCAAACATATTTCAATCACAGACATAGCAATCACAAAGCCAATTGTGAAAATTGAAGCATATTTAATGAAAATCATACCAATAATCATCACAACAAATACTATTAGTGCAACCCACCAGTTTGCGACCAAGAATATGCCAATTGATGTTGCGATACCTTTTCCACCTTTGAATTTATAAATAACTGGAAATACGTGTCCTAATACCACAGAAAAACCTGCCACATACAGTGCAATCTCTGAATCACATCCAATATATCCAAAAGTAAGATATGCTACTAAACAAGGTATCAAACCTTTCAGCATATCCAATAGAAATGTCATTATCCCTGGCCAAAATCCAAAAGTGCGCCATACATTGAGTGTACCCGGATTTCCACTACCTGACTTTGTAACATCTTTGTGCTTAAATGCAGATACAATTCTAGCGCCACTGAAATTTCCAATAAAATAGCTGATTACTCCTAATATAACATAATACAAATATTGCATATATACTCTCTTTTTTATCTTTTCCATAATATCACCTTATCAAAAATAAATCAATTAAAATGAACAAAAAAACTTAATTTGCTATTACAACAAAATTGAATATATTGACAAATTAATATTTTTTGATATAATAATCAATATTAATTAAGGGGGAATTATGAAAAAACCTAAAAATAATTTGGATGGTGCCTTAGCGACAATTAAAGAAAAATATGCTTCGTTGAAAATTGGTGCTCAAAAATTAATTATTTCAGCAAAAACTGCTAGTGATTCCGCTCTCAGGACGGCGAAGAATGCAATAAATTCAACTAAAATACAAGCTAACAATCTTTTGCAAAAATTGGGCATACGAAATCAAATGCATCCAATAGCTTCAGTTAGCGATAAAGATGTTGAATCATTTGTTGATAAAAAACTGGATTTGTATGTTTGGCGCATCTATAGATTTGAAGATAATATTCAAGTTGATTGTCAATACAAAGATAGAAATATCACTTTGTATTTGGATGATTATGATGCGTATGCTATTTTTGATAATGATATGCCTAGTAATAAATTTGAAAAAGATCTATCTAATGAAATCTCACAAAAATGGACTTTTCTCCTATATCAAATCTTAGGTAAAAGATATTTAAAAAATTTGTGCCATTATAACAGAGAAGCCAGTAACCTTGAAATTGATAGCAATTAGGTGACAAAATGAAAGAAATTAATTCTAAACATTTCAAAATTTTGTCTATTGACAATCTAACCGATGATCAACTCGTAGAATTTGTAAAAACAAAATTGAAATCAAAAGTCACTTATATCCAAAGAAATCCTGATGAAAACTCTATTAGATTATCAATTTTAGACAAAAACAAAAATACCATCTGGATTCTTGTTTCGGGCAAAACTGAACACTATAATATAAAATTTATCGAGACAGATGATCTAAAACAAAACGAAAACATCAATAGAGATTTGCGAAGAAAATGGCTATTTTATATGACGCAAATCTTCGGTCAAACCTATATAAAGAATGTTTATGCTTATTTGAATTCAGTTTTGGAAAAATCAATTCAAAGTTCACCAAATTCTTAGATGAAATAAATTTTGATTTGTAATCTCTTGAGATGAAAAAATAAATTCGAAGTGAAAATAAAATCACTTCCTTTTTTGTTATATATACAATTAGTTTAATCAATCTAATAATATTTAAATTAATATATAAATTGTATAAATATCAATTAATTTTTCCTATTATATAAAAATAATTTACATATTATTAATTTGGAATTGATTGGATTATTTTCATATTATTATATGATTGGATCATTTCTTATATAAAATTTAATATCTATTTTTCATTTTTATTTTTAAATTGAATCTTTATAGGAGTTCCTTTGAAATCAAATGCCCTACGCAGACTATTCTCCAAATATCTAATATATGAATTTTCTACCAAACTTGAATCGTTGCAATAGATATTGAATGTTGGTGGGCATACCCCAACCTGCTTTCCAAATATAATCTTCAATCTTTTGCCATTCTTGCTAGGTGGCTCGGTAACTGTAATTGCATTGGTCAAAACATTATTAAATAATGACATAGTCACCTCTCTTTTTGCATTATTTAATACCATATCTACCATTTCCATTATTTTACCTATTCTCTGCCCTGTTTGAGAGGAAACGAACAAGACAACGTAATATTTCATAAATGCCAAATCATTGCTGAGTTGTTTTTCGAACTCTTTCCTTTTGGTTTGAGGGTCTTGAATGAGATCCCACTTGTTTATTACAATCAAACTTGGTTTCCCCTGTTCGTGAATAAGTCCTGCAATCTTCACATCTTGCTCTGTTATTCCTTGATTTGCATCAATTATCAGTACAGCCACATCGCATCTTTCTATAGCATTTAAACTTCTAATAGCGCTATATCTCTCTATGCTACCTGCCTCAATTTTTGATTTTCGTCTAAGCCCCGCAGTATCTATCAAACAATAGTTTTTATTATTCCACCTAAATGGGCTATCTATTGCATCGCGAGTGGTCCCCGCTATTGAGCTAACGACTACCCTATCCTCGCCTAAAAGACGATTTGTAATGCTGGACTTGCCAGCATTTGGCTTTCCCACCAAAGCGATTTTGACATCATTATCATCTTCTGAACTTTCAATTTTTTTCAAATATTTAACTATTTCGTCCAAAAGATCGCCCAAACCTTTGCTTTGTTCTGCTGAAATAGGAATAGGGTCGCCCAAACCTAATTCATAAAATTCATACGTTTTTTCTCTTTCATAATTATCTAATTTGTTGACTGCGACTATTTTAGGAGCTTTTGCGCGCCTTAAGTGATTGGAAACTTCTATATCACTTGCTGTCAACCCCTCCTTTCCATCAACAAATAAGACTATAACGTCAGCTATATCTATCGCTAGATTAGCTTGCTCAATTATTCGCTTGTTTATCTCATCCTCCTTTTTAAAATCAAGCCCGCCTGTATCAACTATCTGAAATTTATATCCACACCATTCGGCATTGGCAAAAATTCTATCTCTAGTCACTCCTGGGATATCTTCTACAATACTTATTTTGCTTCCTGCCACTTTGTTGAAAAATGTAGATTTTCCTACATTTGGCTTACCAACTATTGCTACTATTGGTTTTCTCATACTTCTCCTAATATCAATTAGGTTTATTATAACAATTATCAAAAAAATTTTCAAGTATTTAAAAAAACTATATTCAGAAATCTCAAACATTCACTTGTATTAATTGAATTTAAAATTTTGTTCTTAAATATTCATAAAAACGTGTAAATATATAATTAGAAAACAACTTTTAGAAATTAGAAATAAGATATTTGTTAAAAGTTATTTTTTATCTTTACAATTTTTATTACAAAACATACAAATTACTTTTTTTGTGCGAATTTTCTTGATTATATATATGATTGCCGTTAATATCAAAATAATAACAAATAATACGATGAGCGAATAGAAAATATTGTGAATTAATGTATTATATATCACGAAACTCATAAGATATGCAATTGAAAATTGGCTAAGAATTGCAAACCACATCCAAAATGCACCAATCTCTTTTTTTATAACGGCCAAATTAGATACACAAGGACAGTACAAAAGCGTGAATACTAAAAACGAAATTGCAGTTGCAGTATTGAAGTGTATCACATTCGTAGTCACACCAAGACTCGCAATCAACCCAGCAATCGTAGATACATTATTGCTGATGGAAAATGTAGATACGAGCAATTCCTTCGCCATAACTCCAACGATTAAACCACATACAATGCCTGCACTATTTAATCCTATTGGAGCAAATAAAAATGAAATTTTGTCAGCAAAATAGAATAAAACGCTATCGGTAATAATAGACGTGTAGTTTAAATTAAACGCTGTATGAGATAATATCCAAACGACAATCCCCACCCCTAAGACAATGAAGAATATTCTTTTCACTGTATCAATTGCGTTGTCACGTCCAACTAACAAAACGTGTTTAATATCTATCGGACGTAATGGCGGGAATTCTAATAAAAGTGTATTGTTATCTGATTTTAATATTGTTTTGTTCAAGATAAAACCAAGTATAAGTGCAATCAAGAGTCCCAATAAATATAATCCTGTCACGATAAAATAAGCACGTGATCCAAAAAATGCTGATGCTATAATAACATAAATAGGTAACCTAGCGATACAACTAATATAAGGATTCAATAAAATAGTTTTTATCCTCAAATTTTTTTCGCTCATATTGCGCGTAGCAAGTGAGGAAACAGTGTTGCAACCGAGTCCTAAAAGCATAATATAAATAGCTTTGCCATTTAGTCCAAAAATTGATAAAAAATCATCAAAAACATAAGCCATACGTGAAATTAAACCACTATCTTCTAATATCGTTAAAAATAAAAATAATAATATTATTTGTGGTAAAAAACTTATGACTGTCAATATAGAACTAAATACTCCATTTGAGAAAAACTCAATCAACCACACATTGCTAGTGATAGAGTATAAAAAGTTAATAAAGGGCTTGATCAAAATAAAATTTATTATATAATTCAAGCCATCGCTTATCTTTGGTCCTATTAAGAAAAATATTAAGTAAATACTTGCAAAGAAACAAAACAAAAATCCTAATGTTGTGATTATTGGTTTTAATATTATCTTATCAGCTTTCCCCAATCCATATACAAAATCTTTTTGAACACTGAGGACATCTTTTAGAATATTATCTATGTAATTATATCTATCTAAAATTAGTTCAGGATAGAACGACTGAATAAAGTCGATTTGTTCTTTTCTTAAATTATCAAAAATACCATTTAATGCAAAAATAATTGTTTTTTCATCAAGATTATATTTATTTTTTATGATTTCTATATATTTTGACAAATAAGTACCATTAATCAAAGAATTTTTTTGAAAATTATGAAAATGAGATGATTTTTCATCATTTTTTAATATCAAATCTTTAATTTTTATTTTTTTAGCATTGACAAATTGACAATCCACTTTTAACTTGTCGTTTAATTTTTTGATATCTAAAGTATTGCTATATTTTTTAAAATAATCATAATTGTTCACCAAAATCTTGAAATCAATATTTAATTCCAAAAATTGCAAACATAAGTATAGATTTTTTCTAAGGCTATTGGCGTCTACAAGCATTATACGTTCTGCGTCAAATTTAAGAGCAAAATTACGCGCCACCTCCTCTTCAAAGGAAAAACTATTTAATGAATACATACCAGGCAAATCATAAAAATCATATTCTTCATTTTTATATTTTATAATTTTATGTTTTTCTTCTACAGTCACGCCGTGAAAATTTCCAGTATGTTCACTGGATTTTGTGAGGCTATTGAATAGGGTCGATTTCCCTACATTTGGATTGCCTATAATTAAAATCTTATGCATAATTTACCAATATATTTCGTGCCAAATTTTCTTTCAATGTAAAACACGAGGAATTAAATACTACCAACATCGTTCGCTTCATAACACTACGATTTTTTACCAATATTTTGGTTCCAACATTCAGCCCTAATTCCATTAGGCGAATCTTAATTTTCCTATCTATTATATTAATTTCTTTTACCACGGCTTCCACATTCAATTTTATTTCGGACAAACTCATACAATATATTATTAAATTATCAAATTTAAAATGACTAATTTATAAATATTAATCTATATCTATACTCAAATAAAAAATTTCGTAATTAAAAAAGATCAATAAATTTCTTCATTGATCTAATCAAATAATTTATAATTATTTTTTTATTAATTCGATAGACGAGTTTACTCTAATCGTCTTTTTTAGAAAACTAATTTTTTCACCATCTAATGTGAATGGGGTATTTGAATGATTTTCTATCTTAACTTTGTCTACATCTTTTATTATGACAAATTTGTTGTCCTTAAATGCTTTAATACCTTTTAAAAATAATTTGATAAATCTAAATAATGTTGCTAAACCATTTGTCTTCTTAATCATAACAAGCTTTACTGTGCCATTGTCAAGCAATTCATTTTTATTAATTTTGAAGCCTCCCACTCTATATCCATTCATAAGCATAAAATATGCAAATTTGGAATGAATCCTTTCATTATCATATTCAATAGTCATAGGCAAAGCAGGAATTTTGAAAAATGATTTTATTCCTGCAAGCACATAGGCAAATCTTCCTAATTTTTTCTTAATCTTCTTCCCTGCCGAATATGAAGCATCGGTAATATATCCTGTAGCCAAAGCATAAGTGATATAATCTGTACCATCATACATTAAGTCATATTTTGTTGTATTCAATCTAAGAATGCAATCAATTGCCTTATTCAAATCATTAGGTATTCCCAATGTAGATGCCACATCATTACAAGTACCATAAGGAAGAATGCCGATCAATGGTCTATAGCCACTTTTCATAACTCCGTTTATAGTCTGATGAACAGTACCATCACCTCCACAAGCAACTATAATATCATATTGCTCTGCATTCTTATACGCTAGATCTTCCACTCCTATTTCGTTTGGACTTGCAATTAAATCCACTTTGGAAAATCTTGTCAGTAATCTTTTTTTAATAATTGGCAAAAATTCATCTATCCTACCACGCATAGCATTTGGATTATATAATATCAATACTGTAGAATATTCTTTCACCTTTTATTTTTTCCTTCTTAAAATTTCATATTTTTTTAAATCTTGGTTGCATTTTATATAAACTTGTTGCCTAGGAATTTTGCACTCAGATAATTCACAACCGGCCAGATCTTTTATCTTCTCAATATTTATTATAACATTATTTTTCGTTTTAGACAACAATTCCAAACTAGAATCTATGTTAAATCTATTCCTCATTTCAACTTTTGTCCATCCGTTCGTGCTATCCTCCAAGACTACTGCAACGAAATCATATTCACTTACTGGCAAACTTGTTTCTAAATTTTGTTTTGGATCTCCGAAATAGAATCCATAGGAATAATCTCTATGACTAGATTTGTATACTTCATTTTTGATTTCCTCTGGCAAATTAAATTCTTCGTGAGTATTTAAATAATCTATAGCCATCCTATACGCATTGACAATGTTCGCCACATAATACTCTGTCTTCATCCTACCTTCAATTTTAACTGAATCAACTCCGACAGCTTTAAGTTTGTCCAAATGCTCTATCATACACAAATCTTTGCTATTCAAAATATATGTACCTCGTTCATCTTCTTCTATTGGATATTCTTGATCCTTATTGATTTCGCGAATGACATACTCCCATCTGCATGCCTGCACACAAGATCCACGATTGGCATCACGATTTGTGAAAAAATTTGATAAAAGACATCTACCTGAATAGCTAATGCACATAGCCCCGTGCACAAAAGCCTCTAACTCAATGTCCTCTGGAATGTTATTCCTTAGTCTTTTGATCTCTTCAAGAGTCATTTCTCGAGCCAAAATTAAACGCTTGACTCCCATAGAAATGAAAACTTTTGCAGATTCACTATTTGTAATATTGGCTTGCGTACTAACGTGAATTGGCATATCTGGAGCAATTCTTCTGACAATACTTATCACGCCTAAATCCGCACAGATCAAGGCATCGACGTGAATACTGTCTAAAAATGAAATATATTGCGGTAAATCTTCTAAGTCTGATTCGTGTGGAATAATATTTACAGTAACATATATCTTCACATTGCGTTCGTGTGCATATTCTACAGCCCATTTCAAACTTTTCAAATCAAAATTGCCAGCGAAAGTCCGCAGACCGAATCTTGTCGATGCCAAGTAGACTGCGTCTGCCCCATATTCTATAGCCATAATCAATTTATCTTTGTCACCTGCTGGTGCTAATAACTCCATATTGATATTATACAATAATATACAAAAATTTTCAACCGATTTTTCAAAAACTACTTGAAAATTCTTTCTAGGTGTGGTAAAATGAAAAGTCGCAATGACAAAATTAGGAGAAATTATGAATTGTATTATTATACATAGCAATGATAAAAATATAGCAAATGCTTATATATATGATCCTGCAAAACACGTTGGAAAAGGAGAAAAGAGGACTCAAGTATTCCGTTTTGGAGATTTTGAATATTCATCTACGACATTTAGAAATAAGAATAAATTGAGTAGATCCAACGGTTGTCTGACAACTATCGATCCATCAAGTATTGATTTCAAAGATCCAACCTATCGTTTTATAAAATTACCTCTACATACTACACCATCTTCTAAATATGTGCTCGCATTTCGAGCTGAAGATGGAAAATATTTTGGATTAAAAATTGCATTCAAAAAAATCCAATCTTACGATTCTCAAAATTCTAAAGTTATTTATAATGGCAAATTAAATATGCAAATTACCTGTCAAGACGACTCTTGGGTGAAATTGCACTCTTCTAATGAATTGGAGCATTCAATATGTCATAATGGATATTATCTGGGAGAATACATTTCTAATAAAAAGATTAATCTTTTAAATTATCTATCAAATTCTAATGCCCCAATAGTATAAAAGTTTAACAAGTGTTGCTTATTTTCAAATTAATAATTCGTTAAAAAAGACTTTATTGAAATAAAGTCTTTTTAATTTTCATTTTGATTGTAATTTAAATTTTTTTATCTTATGTTTTTCCAATGTTTTAGGTCTCTATTTCATTATTTCGCCATTGAAGTTGCTATCAACTAAAATAATAAGCAAAATGCAACCTTGCAATTTTCAAAATAAATTTGATATCTACTAAATATTTATAACATAAAACTTTTCTACTTGATTCTTTTGCTTATTCCAATACCGTCTCCTATGTCATAAATTTTCGTATCTAAATTTGGGTTTGAATTGATCTCATCTATATATTTATGCAAGCCTTTTATCATCGCTCGACATCCCTTAGACACAGGAATTGCTCCCGTCACCATTCCGTGAAAATAAAGATTGTCAGCGAATATTATACCATTGACCTTCAATATCTTCATCAAATACGGAAGATAGTTTATATATTGACCTTTGGGTCCATCTAGATAGATGAAATCATAGGTTTTGTCCGAATTTTTAATATACTCTAGAGCGTCCTCATTATAGAGTGTGATTCTATCTTGGAGATTATGTTTTGCCACATTTTCCTTTGCCAAAAGATATCTAGAATGGTCAAGTTCGACCGAATCTATGCTTATGCAGTTCGTATTTTCAGCCATTGCAATTGAACTATATCCAATTGCCGTACCAATCTCTAAAATATGCTTTGAATTCGAGTCATTTATGGTTTTGATCAAAAAATCCAAAGTGTCGTCCAAAGATATAGGCACTTTGTGATTTTTCCCATATTCTTTCATATCCTTGTCTAAATTAATCATTACTTTCAATAATTATAGGTATTATCATAGGTTTTCTTTTCAGTTTTTTGTTTAGATAGTTTGTAAGTGCTTTTCTCAATGCGATTTTAATATTTACATAATCGCGTGAACGTAAGTTATCTTTATCAATACTATTGACAATTGTACTTCTGGCATCTTCTAACCAAGTTTGAGCCTCACCCATATAGGTAAATCCACGTGACACAATCTCTGGACGAGAGTTCAATTCCCCACGTTTTGCATTGACGTTGAGGATGACAATACAAAGCCCATCTTCGCTGAGTTGTTTCCTCTCACGCAATACATTGCTATCCATTTCTCCAATTCCAGCACCATCGATCAATCTACTACCGAAAGGAACTGAGCCTGTACATTTCATAAAATTCTTGTTAATTTCGACTCTCATTCCGAGCATTGGAAGCAAGATATTGTGTCTATCCATACCGACAGTTATTGCTGTTTCACGCTGAGCCAGCAAATGTTTTTGCTCTCCGTGCACAGGTATAAAGAATTTTGGTCTAACTAAATTTAACATCAATTTCATTTCTTCTTTGCAAGCGTGACCAGAGGCGTGAACTTGCTCTAGTTGGCTATAGATCACTTTCGCTCCACGCATAATCAATTTGTTGATTATATTGTTGACAGATTTTTCATTTCCAGGAATTGGACTACTTGAAAATATTACTATATCATTGTCAGTGATTTCAATCCCTTTGAATTCGCCCGCAGCCATACGCGACAATGCACTATTAGGCTCACCCTGACTTCCTGTCGATAAAATAAGTATCTCACTATCTTTAAAATTCTTCATTTTATCAACTTCGATAATGTTCTCCTTGTTTATCTTCATCTCGCCAATTTGTGTAGCCACATCGGTCACATTGACCATACTTCGACCGGTTAAAATCACTTTTCTCTTATATTTTTCAGCAAGATTAATCACCTCTTGCATTCTATCAACATTGGACGCAAACGCCGCTACTATCATCCTTCTGTCTTTGTTCTCAATAAACAATTTTTCCAACGTGTCACCCACCACTCTTTCGGAAAGTGAATATCCTTCTCTCTCTGCGTTGGTAGAATCGGACATATAAAGCAATACGCCTTGCTTTCCTAGTTCAGCAAAAGTATGCAAATCAAATTTTTCATCATATATTGGAGTCAAATCAATCTTGTAGTCCCCAGTATGCACGACCATACCGACTGGAGTCTTGATTGCGAGAGCGAAAGCACCTGGAATTGCGTGATTGACGTGAATAAATTGTATTTCAAAACAGCCAAGAGTAATCTTTTGTTTAGCCTTGACAGCAATAGTTTTGTATTCCACACGTTTGTGTTCTTCCATTTTCTTTTTGATCAAACCGCAAGTCATTTTGCTTGCATAGATTGGCGCGTTAATTTCATTCACGACATAAGGAATGCTACCGATATGATCTTCGTGACCGTGAGTTATTAAAAATCCTCTAATTTTTTCCTTATTCTGAACCAAATATGTTATATCAGGCACAACAAGGTCAATACCCAGCAAATCGCTTGTAGGGAATTCTACTCCACAGTCGATAACAATGATGTCTTTGCCATATTCTAAGACTGTCATATTTTTGCCAATTTCGCCAATACCGCCCAAAAACATAACTTTCAAGTTGTTTGCCCTAGTCTTACCTTGCTTGATTCCATATTGTTCAATATCACCTTGATTATCAAAAATTGGATCCAAATTTTCGCCAAGTTTTAATTCTGAACTTTCTTTCAAAGATTCAATATCTTCAGGCTTTGTTTGCTTTTGTCTATGCGGTTTAAATTCATTTTTTTTGTGAAAATTAACATTTGAATTCAAATCCTTATTCGTTTTAATCGAAGAATCAAATTCTTCACTTGTCATTAATTTATCAATCATAAAATCTCCTTACTAAATTATAAAATTAGTGCAACAGAGCACAAAAAAATAATATATAGCAATAATTAATATTATAATTATATATCAAAGTGGCTAAGCACTTGCACCTACAAATTCTTATATTAAGTATACCATAAATATAGGGTTTGTCAAGCAAATTTTATTTCTTTTTGCAAATAAAATAAAGATTAATATGATAGATATAAATTGGATTTAGTAGATTTTCATCAAAAAAGGCAAAACGTATATAAACAATTTTTTTAACGTCTTTTCATCTTCTTATAGTTGATATTATTAATACAAAATGCTAATTGATTATTATTCTACTATAATAGTATATATAGATTTATTTGGATATTTAATCGAATCTTTTAGTTGCGAATTTTTGATTGACAAATATCCTATTTTTCAAAAGTTCTATTCTTAACTTTAAACAATTCGAAAAACTTTTTCTCTGTCATTATGTCTTTTTTCCTGACATCTCCATATAGTGTGCAACCTAAATTTGTCGTATCAAAAATATCATTAATCAAAGCGTTGCATTCCTCCAAAGTAGTATTCATAATAGTTTTGTAAACTTCTTCGCTATCCAAAATTTTGCCATATTTTCTATATTCATATAATTTATCTAAAAAGTCAATGGGCGTAAACGTTCTTGATTCGTGCGAATACCTAATTATTCGTTTTGCTTTTTCAAATTGCTCTTTTAAAAATCCCTTTTCTTTTAAGTCGCTAATATATTCCGCCACCGCTTCTATAATTTGATTTGCATTATTTTTGTCTGTCTCAGTGATTAACTGAACAAAAGAAGCATTCTCTTGATAAGTTAAATTGTAATCGGCAAAATAAACCAAACTTTTATCCTGTCTAAGTGTTTTCATCAAGCCATAACTGATATCATTGATCATATATTTAATCAATTTTTCTTTCAAATAAAAATCAAGATCATAGACATTATGATTCACTTTGAAATCAATGCTTAGATACATTTTGCCAATGTCTTTATATATTGACTGATAGAAATTGAAGTCTGTCGTATTGAAATAGAATAATTTAGGTTTTTTGAAATTATCCGCCACTTTTAGTTTGCTCAACAATTCATTGATCACTATTTTTTTCACTTTTCCAGCAGATAAAGGAGTGCAAATATATATGTCTACATTGTTTGCAACAAAATATTTTTTGACGAAATCTAATACATCCTTTCGCTTTATACTCTTTACCGATTTTTCATTCCCAATCACATTTTTTTTCACCAAATCTCGATCAAAAATTTTTGAAAGATCGGTGTCATAAAAATTGACTCTATTATCATCTTTGCTTGCATTGATCTCTTGAATCACTATTTTCTTTTCATTTTCAATTGCTTTAGGCGAAAAAGTCGTTTCTGTGATCATCATTGCTACAGTCGATAAATATTTTTCCAACTCATTAGTAAAAATTCTACCCAAAAAAATAATTTCTCTGAAATTTGTATATGCATTAGCCACAGAAAAATTGAAATATTGTTTCTTCACTTCTTGGGCAGACAACTTATCCGTACCAGAAAAAAACATATGTTCAGTAAAATGTGCCAATCCAGGAATTTTTTCTTCTGACGACCCGCCCATAAAAGATATTTCAACATTTGTGGTCTTGTTGATCTTATTTTTCACGTACATAAGTCGTGCTCCAAATGGTAAATTAAATTGCTTAAAATTCATTACTTCTCCTATATTATTTTCTAGTATAGTTTAAATTAATAAGATAAGATTGTCAACAAAATAATTTTATTATATCCTAAAAAACAAAGGAATAAACAAGATTTAAGTCGTTTATTCCTTTACTGACGATATTATAAATTTTTAATCAAAATATAATTAATAATATTTCAATTCCAAAATTCATTATTCAATTTGTTTTTGAAAGAAGGTATTTTTTAATTCGAATATTTAGAATTAGTAATCCACTTAGTAGTTCGCTTAATAAAATTATTCACTCCTAAGCGCTATTACAGGATCTTTTTTAGATGCAATACGTGCTGGTATTAATCCCGCAATAAAGGTCAAAATTATACTTATGACCACCAAAATTACACTGCTCAATGGTTCCATCACTGCCAGCCCACCGATTCCTGTGAGTGACTTCAAAATTAGCGCAATTGGAATAGTTAAGATTCCAGCTATAATGATTCCTAATACGCCAGCCGTTAGTCCTATAATTGTAGTTTCGGCATTAAACACATTCATAATATCTCGTTTCGATGCACCAATGCTTCGCAACACACCTATTTCTTTCGTTCTTTCTATCACTGATGTATACGTGATTATACCAATCATTACGCTAGAAACTATTAATGATATAGCCGCAAATGCCACCAACACATAAGATATTATATCAACCAAAGTTCCCAATAAATCAGTTATCATTGCAGAACTATCTGTCAATACAATTTGATTCTCTTGGTGAGATTCGTTCCAAGCATCTAACATAGCTACAAGGTCATCTTTTGCATCAAAATCTTTAGCATAAAAATATATATTGTTTGGCACATCACTCGCACCATAAACCTGCAAATACAAATCAATAATTTCACTATCTGTCAATGTAAGCCCTAATGCATTTTTTAAAGTTGTTTGCATCCTAATAGGCGAATCATAACTAAATAGGCTAGCATACTCTGTGCCCAAATATTGAGATACCTCACTAACATTCACAACGTATGGAATAGCAAAAGTATTCATCTCCGCACCTTCAACAAAATTCCCATTATTATCCAGATAGTTGGTTCTAATTTTCTGCACAACTGCTGAATTTTTTGATTGGTTTCTATATTCTTGAGCCAACTCGTGTGTGTACATCAACCCATTTGAAAATATACTACCTGTGGTGTCTTCTTTGTTAGTAAGTACACAAGTGATGGTTAATTCAATTGTGTTTGAATTGTTATATAAAGATTCTAAATTCGCTTGATCTATCATAGCATTTAATGAAAAATCATAATATGGGAGCATAGTTTCAGTATTATAATATGCGTCATTGAGTAGCAATTTGTAAGTCTTACCTATCACATCATCATATTGAATATTCTCAATAATAGGTTGACTTTGATCATCTAGAATAACCTCTCCATTTTCGTCTGTTTTGTAAACTACATCAATACCTAGACTAGCAAGCTCCGTAGTAGACAATCCATCATCTCCGACAACTAACGCAATTTCATTGACTGTTGATGGATAGTGAGCATTTGTGCCTTTTATATCATACAATGACAAAACATATTCTTGGTCTACCTCTTCAAACAACAGTGACGAAGTCGTACCAGATAATGCACTAGTGGTGACTTCACTATTTATTATATTATATCCAGATAAATTGTTATAAGTGATCAAACGCATATCACTGGCATAGCTTACTAAATAATCATTCAAAAACTTTTGCTTATTTTCATCCGAATAATAGTTGTTAACATATTCAATAAATTCACTGCTAAGATAATTAAACTTTCCAAGATTGATAAGCGAGCTACTAGGATCATATACATTGATTGAGTCTTCTTCGCTCTCTTCTGTATCAATCCCCCCTTGCAACGTATTCATCATTGAATCATAGTCAATGCCTATAGCCGATACGCTGACAGGATATGATGATAGTGACTGACTTTGCATATTGTCAATATACCCGGTCATACCAGCGCTCACTGCCAAGATCAATGCTATGCCAATAATTCCTATACTACCCGCAAGGGAGATCATTATTGTCCTTCCCTTTTTGGTCATAAGATTTTTGAAACTTAGCGCCAAGGCGGTAAAGAAAGACATTGATTTTTTCTTCTCAGTTTTATTGAATTCTAAATTCTCTTGTTTTGCTTTCTTCTCTAAATATTTTTTTATCTCTTTCTCTGCATCCTTCTTACTATATGGTCTTGTGTCCTCAGTAAGTTCCCCATCAAGCAAACGTATGATTCTATTTGAGTATTTGTTAGCAAGATCTGGATTGTGCGTCACCATTATTACCAATTTGTTTTTGCTGACTTCCTTCAATAATTCCATTATCTGAACACTCGTTTTACTATCAAGAGCTCCTGTTGGTTCATCTGCCAAGATAATATCAGGATCATTAACTAGCGCACGTGCAATCGCCACTCTTTGCATCTGCCCGCCACTCAATTGATTTGGTTTTGATTTCAGTTTATCGCCCAGACCCACTTGCTCTAACACTTGAGTGGCACGTTTTTTCCTATCTTTTTTTTTCACTCCACTAAGAGTCAAAGCAAGCTCTACATTTTCCAACACTGTTTGATGCTGAATTAAGTTATAATTTTGAAACACAAAGCCAACTCTATGGTTTCTATAATTGTCCCAATCTTTATCTTTGAATTCTTTTGTAGATGTACCATCTATTATCAAATCTCCGCTGGTGTATCTGTCCAATCCGCCTATAATGTTCAACAATGTCGTTTTTCCGCAACCGCTTGGCCCAAGTATAGCTACAAATTCACTTCTTCTAAAACAAATATTAATGCCTTTAAGAGCATTGACTGCTTGATCTTTTAAAATATAATCTTTTTTAATTTCAGATATTTCCAGCATCTTTTACCCCCTTAGATAATTTGTTTAACAATTCAAAGAAAGTTTTCTTTTCTTCATCGGTAAAATATTTAAAGCTCTTTTTCATCATTTTATCAATGTGTTCCTTAAAGGTACAAGCCACCAATCTACCCTTTTCGCTCAATTTGATATTGTACTTCCTCTCGCTAGTACCTACTTTTTCAATATAACCTTTGTTCATCAAATCTTTCACTGCACGAGTAGTATTAGCTTTGTCTACGCCGATACGGTTGGTCAAATCCGTCATATTCATCTCTCCAAACCGATGTAAATTTGCCAAATACCACGCGTGAAAATGCGTCAATTCAAATTTTGCAAGCATACAATCCTGAACTTTTCTCATATGTTTATCAAAACATTGAATTAGTTTACCTAAATCATAATTGAAAAATGTCATCCTTTCCATATATAAAATATACCATTATTAAGTTGAGAAGTCAACTAATTTGCATATCATATAACCTTATTTTTATCACTTCTATTTTTTTGCAAGACGATTCACTTTTTATAAAATATAGATTTATATCTATAATTAGGTTTACAATTTGCAGATCATTTTTTGGTAATTTTAATTCTTTTATATTTTGGCTAATTGATTTAAATCTCTTAATTAATATTATTATTTTATAAAAAATGTGATGCTTATTATAAGGATAAAATTGCGAAATATTTAAAACACACATATAGGTAATGAACTTAAACATTTGGGTGACAAAAATGACATACAGCCTGAGCCAATACTCTATGGTACTTATTTTTTTCGCTATATTTTATAAATCTTATTTTGTAGAAAATAAATTTAGTTCGTAAAAAGACACAATTTTAAACTATTTGAATAAGAAATGCTATTGGATTATTAGAAAATATATTTTAGATCTCGCGATTTTTTTCAATTAGCAATTCTTGAGACACTTGTCTGCCACTATAAGTTGTATCTAAAAGATATGTGAAGTACATTAATCACTAAATGTAAAGAATTGAATATTCTAAAATATTATTGTTATCAAGTTTCACATATTATGACTAGCACAATCACCGATTTTGTATACACAAAACTTGATAAAAATGATGATTTTAAATATATAAATAAAATTAATAAACATAATTTCAGCAGGTGAATTCTAGTCAAATATTACTCAGATGAAAAAATGACTTAATAATATCATAAGATATAGATTAAGTCATTAATTCACACCTCTATATATGGTATTTTATGGGGTGGCTAGAGGGACTCGAACCCACGACAGCCAGATCCACAATCTGGCGCTCTACCAACTGAACTATAGCCACCATATCGTCACAACTCTCGCTATGCCAAATTGTTAAATGATTAACAATTGTTGGCTTTTGCTCGGTTGCTCCTCCTCCCACTACGTATCTAACGATACTTACGGGTACCCTGTATTCTCCCATATCTTCCCACTTCGACATTCGTCTTGTGGGAACCCTACTCTCTTTTACTGTATGCCCTCTATTATCTTTTGCTCTCGCAAAACTTGTTTAAAGATTCGTCCTTTCATTTACTGATATTTTATTATTTGCTTGGTTCTTTAAAGATAAGGATTGCACCACAATTCGGAGTCGAACAAAGAGTGATAAATTCAAAGCCATTACTTGTCAATTCGTTTATTTTTTCTTCAATCAATTTTGCTCTTTTCTTAGCACTGGCAGTATATGGAATTATAACTGTCTTATACATTTTTCTCCTAATGATGACAATGTCATCTGGCTGGGGTAGGTAGATTCGAACTACCGCGTGCAAGAGTCAAAGTCTTGTGCCTTACCGCTTGGCGATACCCCACTAAATTTATGACACTAATTTATTTTACCATAAAAAATGAAATTGTCAATCAAAAATTGAACAAAAGCATAAAAATTTATAATTTTTCATCAATTATTATACATATTTATTATTATCTATCTCTAATTCTTTACAAATTTTTTCTTGCTCTAGGTTATGTTCACTCAATGTCATTGTTTGTCCAAGGTCTAACCCTCGAAAATATGGAACGAATTGATTTACTCTACCTGTCAATTTATATGGCAAAATAATTTTTTTTGTGTTATAATCAAACATTATTTCGCAAACGGTAGGATCTACCAATACCCATTTCCCTTCATAATAACATTCGCAGAATGAATGCCCTACTGCAATATCATAATTATCACCATTTTTCAATTTTTTTAACCAGTTATATTCAACAGTGTGAAAGAATGTTGTAGGTATACCAATTTGTCTTGATAATGTAGCAAAAACAAGCGCCCAATCTGTACACCCTGTTGAAAAACCACTTTCCCAAATTTCTCGTGCAGTACGCTGAAATTTGTATTTTCGTTTTACGTCCTCATTTTGAACACGCTTTAAATTTTTATGTATCCAATAATATAGACTTTCGATTTTGGTATAATTTTTATTTGTTTTTATGTTATAGTTATAGTCATAATCTATCTTCTTCAATATAAATTCTGTATCTAAAAACGGCTGGGATAATGCCCCACTTTTTAAATATTTCTTACAATCACTTTTAGTTAATTTTTCCATTTTTTTGATTCCTTTGGGTTTAAAGAACCGTAATTTAAAATTCTATAATTAGGTTAATCAAATTAATACAATACATCTAAATGGTGCGGATGAAGGGACTTGAACCCCCACGGTCTCCCACTAGATCCTAAGTCTAGCGCGTCTGCCAATTTCGCCACATCCGC
>CALWEL010000011.1 GCA_944377305.1 uncultured Clostridia bacterium | reverse complement strand
CTATCCAATCTCTCTCCAGCACGCATTACTGTCACTTGGCTCGGTATCGTGCCTATGCTGTAATCGATGTATTCCTCTGTATATGTAATCTCTACATTACCTTTGACTTGATAGATGTTGGAATCAATTTCTTCTGCACCAGTGACCAAAAGCGTATGATATTTCCCTGAACTGACTATGTAGCTTAATGAGATAACATCACCATAATGCAAGGTATTTTCGTCTGTTATTGTCAAATCACCGTTTTTGATCGTAAGCTCTGTAGGAGTATTATTATTAATACTCAATGTGTATTCAATATAAATTGATTGGTAACTTGCATAGACATTTACATCACTAGTAATATTGTCGAGAATGGCAACCGCCCCATCTGAGTCGACCCAATTGGCGAATTCATAGGTATAAGTATTATCGGCAGGTTTCATCGGTATATTAGAGTATACACTATCTTCACCGTCATAAATTTTCTCTGTATAAATTAACGAAGTTTTATCCTCATCATAAAAATATATTCTATAAATATTCGTGGTTGTATATTGTGCGGTGAAAATAATGTTATCTTTTACCGCCACCAATTCATTATCCCAACCTGAAAATGTATATTTGAAGTTTTCATCATCTGCGCGAGTCGGATTCTCACCGTCGTAAGATGGAATTGTGCCGTATGCCACATAGCTATCTCTTTCGAGCACAGTACCATCAAAATTTTGCCAAAGCACGGTAAAGCGCTTAATCTCTTCGCTATATGAAATTATGACATTATTATTCACCACATAAGTATTTTCAATATCTGTACGTTCTGCACCATTTACAACGAGGCCAATGAGATCGTATCCCTCAGTGATAGTATAGGTTATCAATAATGCATCACCATAATGGATCACATCATTATCTTGCAATTCTATGCCATTGCGCACAACACTCACTTGACTTGGAATTGTGCCAATACTATAGTCAATAAACTCTTCATCATATTCTACGGTTAAATTTCCGGTTATTGAATATGTATTATTTGCACCAGTTTCAGTTGCTCCTTTCACATCAAAGGTGGTCATATATTTTCCACTACTTTCCTTGTAGGTTATGGTAACAATGTCATCATAGTGCAAAATATCTCCTTCTTTGAGGGTAGAATTAGCCTGTTTAATAGTCACCTGACTAGGGATAGCTGAAACAAAATAATCAATATAAGTGGCTGTATAACTTGCATAAACATCAATATCCGCACTAATATTTGTCAAAGACACCACTCTATCCGAAGCGTTAACCCAGTTTGAAAAAGTGTATGTATATTTTAAATCATCGTCTTTGCTAGGAATAGAATCGTATACGCTATCAAAGCCATCGATAACCTTCTCCGTATATAAAATAGTAGATCTGTCTTCATCGTAAAAAGTAATAGTATATATATTTGTTACAGAATATTGAGCTGTGTAAACGGTATCCCCTGTCACAGCGCTGATTTCTCTATCCCAGCCTGCAAATGTATAAATATGATCTTCATCTGGATCTCTAATAGGGGTTTCAGCTGTAAACTGAGGAACTGTTCCATACTCGACTTCAGTACTAGTTTGAATCGGAGTACCATCAAAATTCAGCCAAGTGACAGTAAATTTTTGAATTTCTTCTGCGTAAAGCACCGTCAAATCTCCAGTAATTTCGTACAAATTCAAACTACTATCAATCAACCTTGCCCCTTCGACAGAAAACTCGACGACATTATGTCCAATAGTCGTTTGATAACTGATCTCCACGATATCTCCATAATGATTTGTATTGGATGTATTCAAATAAATACCTTGGCTATTTTTAATTGAGACTTGCTCTGGAATTTTGTTAATATAATAATCTATATAATGTTCTGAAAAACTCGGATACGCATCTATATCTCGAATCACATTACCTAAATATAAAGGCTCGCCTGTATTGTCCACCCATCCTGCAAAAGTGTAATAAAAAGTTGGTGAACTGTGCTTGACAGGTATATCGCTATATGTGCTGTCTTGATTATATTTGACCTCTTCTATCTTTAATATATCGCCATTTACATCATAAAAAGTAATCGTATAGGTGTTGATCTCCACTCCCTCGACATCTATGACTGTATCTTCATATACAGTTATAGTATAATTTCCTTCCGCATCTGGTACGATCACTTCGCCATTTGCTTTGATAGTAATGTCGCTTTGTGTATAGCCCTCATTTAGATTTAGTTTGAATTTGTATTCAGTGTTGAATTCTACTCCCACTTGATTACCTTCAATCCCCTCACCTTCTATGGTAAACTCTGGACTTGTTGGGAATGTCACTGAATACACTATCGCCTCATATTTTGCCCAAATTGTTGTATTTTGCTTTAGTTTTTCATCTTCTCCGTAAGGAATAGTTAGATCAGCATCTTTATAAAACCCTACGAATTCATAACCTCTAATTTTCTGAGGAACAAGATCTTTTATAGTCACACCACGCTTCACATTGAGAGTGTATTCTTCTATTATCTCCACATTGGTTTCAATATCCACAGATATTTTTCTTCCAGATAGATAAACAGTAGTAGGCACCACTATCCCTGCGGCAATTAATAAGGCTATAGTAGTAGCCACTGCCACCTTTTTTCGCGTGCTATTTTTATTGGCATTTTCCTTGATCTTCTTCTCTTGGCTAGACAGACTAACTTCATTGTTCGTAGCCAAAGCATCAGACTGAGCTGTCTGCAGTCTTTCATTATATGCTTCGTCATTTATCTTCCTTGATGGAATTTTATCATTTTCATTATTTGAAGGACTATTCAATTTCCCCTTCTTGCCATTTGTACTCTTATCTTTTTTATTCATATTTCTCCTTTGCTATTATTTTGTTTTCCCCGCTAGCATTTATACTATACTTATAGTATACCCCCCCCCCTTAGAAAAAGTCAACTAATTCAATGTGGCATATTTCTATATAATTTAAAATTTTTTATTGCATAATATTTTTAATATAAAAAATTCGTTGAATAAGATAATATAAGATTAGACAAAAGATTAAAAATTAAAACATTTGAACATCTTTTTTAAATATAATTTTAATAAAGACTCAAATTTTGAATGAATCATATATAATCCTAAAAACACAAATAGTTGATAAAATATGTAAATTTTAAGATTTTCTAACAATTTGACTTTTTATAAAATAGAACAGCATTTCCTATATTTATAAAATATATTCATCTAATAGTTGCTCTATTCGATCTACACCAATTTTTTTCTCGGCGCTAGTTGGGATAATCATAGATTTGTTAAAGCGCAAAAGTTTTGCTATATTTTCCACATTTTTATTTAATTCAGATCTACTTATTTTATCTATTTTCGTCAGTATCAAAACGATGGGAATTTCATTCTCCGCCAAATAATCAATCATCTGTATATCCAATTGAGAGGGTGAGTGTCGACTGTCTAGAAGTAACATAACCAGTTTCAATTTACTATTATTTACGAAATAATCATTCATCACAGTGTCCCAAGCGTTCGTAGTATTTTTGCTGGCTTTGGCATACCCATACCCTGGCAAATCAATGATATAAAATTTGTTATTAATATTAAAATAATTGACTAATCTAGTACGTCCAGGTGTAGAACTCGTCTTAGCCATTTTTTTATTGTTGGTCAAAAGATTGATCAAACTGCTTTTGCCCACGTTACTTCGCCCAACTAGTGCTATTTGAGGTAAATCGTCGACAATAAAATCTGATTTTTTTTCTGCACTTTTTATGAAACTAGCATTAATGAATCTCATATCTTCCTCTTTTTAGATTATAATCTAATAGAATTTAATCGCTTTATTATAACAAATAATAATTCCTTTCGTCAAATTTAATTTCGTCATTATGTTTAAAAAAACTATCATTTCAACAGTTAATTTAATCCTTCGAAAAAACTTAAATTATTTTTTTTCATTAATTCTCTCAATATATTTTACTAAAGATTTAATCTTTTTATTTTCAATCCTACCAATAAAATAATTCATAATTTTTTCAAAATATTCTCTAGATCTCTTGCTTTTATCGAACAAACGTTCTATAATATGTGTAGGAGATAATTAGATGTCTAAACGAGTCATATTTCATATTGATATGAATAACTTCTATGCTTCAGTAGAATGTCTATTGAATCCTAATTTAAAAAATTATGCAGTCGCCGTGGCGGGAGATCCCAATAAACGTACCGGCATAATACTTGCAAAAAACTACCTAGCAAAAGTATATGGAGTCAAAACTGGCGAAGCAATTTGGGAAGCAAAACAAAAATGCCCTACCCTAATCACTGTTGCTCCGCATTTTGATAAATATCAAGAATTTAGCGAGAAGGCTCGCAGGATTTACTATCAATACACTGACATTATTGAACCTTTTGGCATTGATGAATGTTGGTTGGATGTCACCGATAGTTTGAAATTCTTCGATTCTACAGCAATCGAACTTGCAAAAAAGATACAAAATCATATCAATGATGAATTGGGACTATCTGTTTCAATAGGAATTTCGTGGGGAAAAACCCTGGCTAAACTGGGCAGTGATATGAAAAAACCAAGAGGCTTAACAGTGATTGATGAAAAAAATCATATTGACATCCTCAAACAACTGAAAGTTAATGATATGATTATGATAGGCAAACATACCACTAGAAAATTAAGAATGATGAATGTGAATACTCTATATGATCTATATCTCTTAGATCCAAAATTATTACGACACCATTTTGGAATTGTAGGACTGTATCTTCATAATGCGGTAAGTGGAATTGACGATGATAAACTAATTACACCAAAAGATGAGGACACCAAAAGTGTTGGAAATGGTGCCACTGCAGCAAAAGATATGACAGATCTAGAAGATATAAAAAACTTTTTGCACGATCTAGCAAGCAAAGTCTCAAAGAGATTGCGTGCACACCAATTTTCTGCAAAAACTATTCATTTGACAATTAAATTTGCCGATTTCACATATCTATCCGCTCAAAATACTATGGATCATTATTTTAGCAATGAACAGGATATATTTAATTATTCATTTGAGATTTTCTCTCATCTAGCCGGAAATAAATTTGCTCCAGTTCGAGCACTTAGGATATGTACGACAAATTTGATCAATAAATCTGATGAATTTCAAGTAAATTTATTTACCAATGTAAAAAATGAAAGTTTATGCTCTACAATTGATTATCTAAAAGAAAAATATGGAGAGAATATAATTTCATTTGCAAAAGATTATAAAGATTTTTAATTGCGTATAATATAAGTATGAAAAAGATTGCTATCATACTAATTGCAAGTTTTATATTCGCATTAGGTCTTTCAGCATACAAAACAATTTTAGCCATAACTCATCCAATAAAATATGAAAGCATAATTGAGACTCAAGCAAAAGTATTTTCAATTCCTTCTTATATTATTGCAAGCGTAATAAATGTCGAAAGTTCGTATGACGAAAAAGCAATATCAAATAAACAAGCTTTGGGTTTAATGCAAATAAAATTATCCACAGCTCAATATGTTTGTAACTATTATAAACTTGATGAAATGATTGAAGAGAGCGATTTGCTAGATGCTGAAAAAAATATAGAATATGGTTGTAGATACCTTAGATATCTTATCAACAAATTTGATGATATCTATACTGCCCTATCTGCGTACAACGCGGGAGAAACACGAGTCAGGGTATGGTTGAAAGATAAAAACTTTTCTATCGATGGAAAAACTTTGTATAATATACCTTACAAAGAGACAGATAATTATATAGAAAAAATTAAAAAAAATATAAAATTTTATGAAAAAATATACAAATAATTCAATAATTATAGTTATTATTTCTAAATTTTATATTTTTTTATTTATCATTCTGTCATTTCAAATCTAAAAAATATTTTAATCAGAATTTGAGTCAAATTTTTATTATTTTTAATTAGTGTCATTATCAAATATTTTGTTAGGCAATTCTTCTTTTTTATTTTTTTGTTTATTATATTTAATTAATCTAATACTAATTAAAATGATTAAACTCACTACAAATAATCCACTAAAAATTCCTGATAACACATACAAATATTTAACAATGAAAGAATATCCAACATTGGATAAAATTAAATTGAACAATACTATGACTAAAGGAATGAAAATTGTTTTTTTATCCTTTGCGATTATTCTCTTGCTATTATGACTACATATCATTAACGTAGAGAACAATCCTAACAACAATGTCACAAAATAGATATAGTAAAATGAGACTGATACTTGTTTGCTAAGTTCAAACATTGGCATATCTGTTACAAAGTTATTGCTTGCAAATACTAAAATATTTAATAATATTATCAAACAGATACTTAATATCACTAAGAACTTTCCTTTTGATTTCAAATTAGTTTCAAACAAGACAAGTAGAGCCGCTACAAAATTGTTTACGCCAAACAATAGACCATAGTAGACGGCCATTGCAGAATTTTTCACCGTAATTGCCATATTCACATTTTCAGGATTGATATTGTTAATTGAATTGATAACAATAACTGCGATCATTAATGGTATTATTAAATTCGCAACGAATTTGATTTTATCAATTCCTCCTATTAATATAAAAAATGTAAGTACGGACAAAACCAAAGAAGGTATTTTATATCCTACTCCCAAAAAGGTTTGAAATAAATAGTCTGCCCCTGCCAACATTCCCGCACTTGTTATAGCGAAATTAATTAGCATAACGATTTCAGAAATTTTGCATAATTTACCAAAAATCGCATTATTAAATTCGCTATAACTATTTAATTCACATTTTTTTCTAATATAATCTATAATGAAAAATAAATATATATAAAGTAGTCCAAAAGCCATCAAACCAATTAGAGATCCTGCTTCAAAATCAAAAAAGAAAACACAAATTTCTTTGCCCGAAGCAAACCCCACACCAATAATAGCACTCAATATTAAAAAATAGTCCACCACAGTGGACCATAATTTACTTCCACCTCTCATATCTTATATATATGAGAAGTATTGAAATATAATTACTTATCTAACATTATAATTCTACCACAATGTTCACAAGGAAGCATCTTTTTTGTCTTTAATTTTTCAATAAAATTCAAAGGTAATTCTACTTTGCAACCACCACAAAAATTTTCTTCTAATGGTACATATACTGGAAATATTCCGTTAGCTTTCATTTCTTTATATTTTGCATATTTTTCCATGTCTTCAACTTTTGGTTCCAATTCTTTAATCTTTCTTTCAAGTTCTGCTATCTTAGGTGCAACTTCTTGTTTTTTTGCTTCAATTTTTGCTTTTATTGCACCCGAACGAGATTTCGCCTCTGTCAGTTTATTTGAGAGCTCTGCACTTTTCCTTACAATCTCTTCAGATTTTCGAACCAAATCTTCTACCCTTCTATGTTCTTCACTCAATTCACCCACCAAACTATTGGTATCTGTAATTAAACTTGATATATTGTCCAAATTGATGTTTTCGACATTTCGTTTGCGTACTATTTCGCTATTTCCTTTATATTTCGAATATTTATTCGAAGCAGAATTATAATTTTTAATTATTTCATTTGCTTGAGCCTCAAGTTGTTCAAACCTTGCTCGTCCCTCTTGTAATAATTTTTTATAATTTCTAAAATCAATGCTTGCTGGACATCTATCAACTTCACGTAAAAGCGCTCGAATTTGTCTATCTAATCTTTGTATCTCTAAAATCGTTTTCATCTATCTTCTCCCTTTCATTCCTTTGTCATCATCGTCATCAGATAAATCATCACGCAAGCGTTTCAATTTTGATGGATGACGTAGTTTCCGTAAAGCCTTTGCTTCAATTTGACGTATACGTTCACGAGTGACAGAAAATTCTCTACCCACCTCTTCAAGCGTCCTAGGATGAGCATCATCCAAGCCATAACGCAATCTTATCACTTTTTGCTCACGAGGAGTCAGCGTCTCCAACACGCTCATCAATTGCTCTTTGAGCATATTTTGCTGAGTGATTTCGTGAGGAGAAAGTGCATTTTCGTCAGGAATTATATCACCAATCTTGCTATCTTCTTCATTCCCCATTTTACTTTCAAGAGAAATTGGATCTTGCGAAATTCGTTGAACTTCGATAACTTTATCTACTGTCGTATTCAATCTTTCTGCAATCTCTTCAACTGTAGGATCTCTCCCTAATTCTTGCAATAATTCACGTACAGCTCTACTATGCTTTAACATAGTTTCTACCATATGAACAGGAGTCCTAATTAGTCTAGCGTGATCTGAAATCGCACGAGTAATGCTCTGGCGAATCCACCACGTGCCATAAGTAGAAAATTTATAACCTTTGGTATAATCAAACTTGTCCACAGCCTTCATTAAACCAACATTACCTTCTTGAATCAAATCTAAGAATGGCATTTTATTTTGATAACGTTTAGCAATGCTCACTACAAGTCGCAAATTTGATTCACGCAATTTGTTCCTAGCATATTCACTATGCTCTTCAATAAGTTGTCTGCTGAGTTCACGTTCTTCTTCTGGAGTCAAAAGTGGAATATTGCCTATTTCTTTCAAATATAATTTAACCGAATCATTTACGTTGATTTGACTAATAATATCTTCAAATTCTTTATCTGAAGGAATTTCCGTCTTTTCTGTGATCATTATTCCATTTTCTATTAAATATTGTTTTATTTGTTCTACTTCGTCGGCAGTGATATCCTCATATTTCCCTATCAGTTTGCTACATAATCTATCTTCAGATATTGCTTTTTGATGTATTTCGTTCATCTGTTGCAATAATTTTTCTTTTATCTCATCAACGTTTACCATTTTCTTTCTCCTCAAATTCTTCTATTATTTTTTCCCTAATCCAATATAGTATATAATCATTAAAACTAATTTTTGCACTGGATTTGTAATGTTCTAATGCTTCTATTAATCCAAAGTTTGCCACCTGTACCAAATCTTGAATGTCAATATCTTTATGCAACGTATGATAATTGATACACAGATACAGCACTTCAATCAATTTGGAATTTATAATCCTTTCACGAATATCTTTATTTCGGTTCTGTTCATATATTTTCAATAAGTCCTTTAATTCCTTATTTGATATTTTTTTTATTTTCTTAAGATCTATGTGATAATCAAGGATCTTTTCTAGATCTGATTCATCGCATTCGTTAGTCATACTAGGTTGAAATTTTGATATAAAATATGTGTGAATATCTGCTCGTTTATATCGTCCATTTTTTGCCAATTCTTCATATAGTTTATCAATGTCTTGGACTCCTAAATCCACTAAATATTTATATAAATTGTCCGTTTTGTCAATTTTTATCACTACTTTGATTTCTCCTTGTTAATTTTATCTTGCAATTCCTTTATTTTTGGTAAATATGAAATTTGCTCATCTACTGTTGAACTATTTTTCATCTTTGACTTTAATTCATCCAATGATTTAGTCAGCTCATAAATTTTAACGCGTCTAATCGTATCATCTAGATATTGCTTATAGACCTCATCTGGCGGAAATTCATAATTGATTACCTGATCTATAAGTGACTTGTCATTAATTTCAAAATTGTCAAACAACATTGATACATTATATTCAGAATTATTGTCAATTTTCTCTTTTAAAAACGCATATAATGAACTTAATTCATCGTCAGAGTCGAAAAGTCCTGACAGATCATCAATATTCTTTATCTTTTTATATAAAATTGACGATAACAGCATTATTTTGCTATCTTTTATGTATTTGTTGCTCTCTGTATCCATTTTTGATTCTACAATTTCTTTTTCTTCGCTCTTACCATAGTCGGATGTTGTTAAACTTTTTCTCAATGCGTCAATTGGAATTTTCACCATCTTTTGAACCGCACTTAAATATATTTCTCTTTCTGCTGGGGATGAGAATTTAGATATATAATTCAATGCTTCATTTATATATTTACTTTTGTCAGAATTAGATTCTAAATTATATTTTTTAGCACTGTCAGTAAGTACAAAAT
This sequence comes from uncultured Clostridia bacterium, assembly GCA_944377305.1. Taxonomy (GTDB): domain Bacteria; phylum Bacillota; class Clostridia; order Christensenellales; family UBA1242; genus Onthoplasma. The sequence goes on along the minus strand of CALWEL010000011.1, from coordinate 34,814 downwards.
CGACACAATCAATTGCTCTACTCAATAAATCTAAAAATTCTTCTTTCCCACGTTTTTTCAGAAATTCATCTGGATCTTTTGCCACTGTAGGATCAAGTCTTACCACTTTCACATTTAGATTAAGCGACTTGAGCGTATCAATTGCTTTATACGTAGCAAGATTGCCAGCTCCATCTCCATCTAAACATAAAATGATATTATCTGCGAGTTGTTTGATCTTGCGCGCGTGCTGTGGCGTAAGAGCAGTCCCCATACAGCCAATAGTATTTGTGATTCCAACTTGGTGACAGGCAATGACATCAATATGTCCTTCAACTATGATTATAGTATCTAACAAATGTTCCTTTTTCAAATCTCGCAAAAAATTATACCCAAAAAGAATTTCACTTTTATTGAACACTAATGTTTGAGGCGTGTTTTTATATTTTGCTCTATCATCTCGCTCGACAATTGCTCTGCCTGAATATGCCACGACATCTCCAAATCCATTGAAAATTGGGAAAATCAATCGCTCACCATAAAAATCATACAAATTGTCTCTTTCTCCATGTCCGACAACTCCCGCGGAGATCATTTCATCTGGAGTAAAACCTAATTTTCTCAAATGTCTTGGTAGATCATCAAAATTCAAAGATGCCCCTATTTTAAATTTTTCGATCATCTCGTCAGATATTTTTCGTTTTTCTAGATATTGCTTTTGAATAGAATTTTTTGAATTCAATAAATTATTATGATAAAATTCGGTAGTAGCCTTCAAAACTTGATATATTCTATCCCTTTTTTGCTTCAACTCCAACATCTTCTTATTGTCTTTTTCACTAGGCATTTGTAGACCTGCATTTTTTGCAAGAATCTCTACAGCCGTATAAAAATCTACATTCTCCATTTTCATAACTAAATTAAATACATTGCCACTCTCTCCACAACCAAAACATTTGAAAAATTGTCCGTCTTGTTTTATCGAAAATGATGGAGTTTTTTCATTATGAAAAGGACAACACGCCCAATAATTCCCACCACGTCTATTGAGAGTAATGTATTTACTAGCCACATCTACAATATCATTTTTAGATCTAACTTCATCTAAAAACTGATGCGAAATACTAGTTCTTGTCATCGGTAAACACTCCAATTATCTTCTTAATACACCACATAAAAAAACTTTCCTTATTGATAATTCTTAATATTTCTAAAAAATAAATAATGTAGGATTTCCTACCTACCCCTCTTCATAACTTAATACAACATATGCTTTATATTTTCCTAAATTTTTATGCAATTATATTAGAATACTTTTTGATATATAAATATTACTTCTCTAGAAAATTCAAAAGCAAAACAAACAGACTATAAAAGTCTGCCTGTTATGTAAAAGACCACTTAATTTGCAATGTGAATAAATTTTAATATAATGAATTCAAATTGTTCTTTAATGGTATAGCACCCCAAGCCAACAATTCGTCTGAATAAGGTCCATAGATGTCATTCAACAAGAATATTTTTTTCCCAAAATAAAAGGCTATTGCAATTTCAGCAAAAGTATTTGCTCCTATATAATTCTTTATACCATTTTTATCAGGATTAACAACAAGTAATATTGCCGTATTCGTATCCGCAATAACATCAAAATATCTTTTAGAAACAAATCTCTTATAATCATTAAAGTGTTCTGGTGTTATGCTATGCCAATTGTCTTCTTTTGGTAGAATTACAGCAAAGCCTTTTTCCTCTAGCAATTCTCTGCACTTTTCCATTTCATTCAGAAATTGCATACTACCCGAAATCACAATTCTACTCATACTTATCCTTTTTACATAGTCAAATTCTATATAAAACAAATGTCGACTTTATCAGAATTTAATAAAAAGTATAATAAATCTAGTTAAAATGATCTAGTAAAAATTTTAATATAAACTTTTGAAATCCTATTTTTGTTTAGTCTTAAAGGTTAAACTATCGATAAAATTGAATTTCAATTATTTTCTTGGATTTTTAATGTTTGCTTGAGCTGCGGCACGTCATAACTCTCGCTTTTGTCAGATTGCTTACGCAATCGTTGACCTTTTGCTCGGTTATTCCTTATTCCCATTTCAACTTCGTTTTATGGGGTCCCCAGATGAAGGCTCGCTTTGCATTTACCATCATCAAACTGCTTGACAAGAATTATTTATTTTCTTGTATTTTTGATATTTGCCTGAGCGGCAGCGAGCCTTGCGATTGGAACGCGGAATGGCGAACAGCTTACATAATCTAGTCCAATAATATGACAGAATTCTATACTTGAAGGGTCTCCACCGTGCTCTCCGCATATACCTGCGTGCAAATTAGGTCGAGTAGATTTTCCCAGTTTTATTGCCATCTCCATCAACTTACCTACACCAATGGTGTCTAGTCGTGCAAATGGATCTGATTCGTAAATCTTATTTCCATAATATGAAGGTAAGAATTTGCCCGCATCATCACGGCTAAAACCAAATGTCATTTGAGTCAAATCATTCGTTCCAAAGCAGAAGAATTCGGCTTCTTTCGCTATTTCATCGGCGGTCAAAGCAGCTCTTGGTATTTCTATCATTGTACCAACTTCATATTTCAACTTTGATTTCGCTTTGGCAATCGTTTCATCTGCTGTTTTAACTACTATTTTCTTGACAAATGCCAATTCTTTCACTTCACCAACCAATGGAATCATAATCTCTGGCTGAACTTTCCAATCAGGATGTTTCTTTTGAACATTGATTGCCGCTTTGATGACAGCTCTAGTCTGCATCTCTGCAATTTCAGGATATGTAACAGTCAAACGGCAACCACGATGTCCCATCATTGGATTGAATTCGTGCAGATCATTTATGATTTGTTTAATTTGAGCAACAGTCTTATTTTGGGCTTTTGCAAGTACTTTGATGTCCTCCTCTGAGGTAGGTACAAACTCGTGAAGAGGTGGGTCCAAGAAACGAATAGTGACAGGTTGTCCTTTCAATGCTTCCATCAAGCCTTCAAAGTCTTTTTGTTGCATAGGTTCTATCTTGTTTAGTGCCTTAATCCTCTCTTCCGCAGTGTCAGCACAAATCATCTCTCTGAATGCGCCAATACGTTCAGGATCAAAGAACATATGTTCTGTACGACACAATCCTATACCTTGAGCACCTAACTCAGCAGCACGAATAGCGTCTTGTGGAGTATCAGCATTGGTCCTTACCCCAAGGGCTTTGTATTTATCTGCCAATTTCATAATTCTTCCGAAGTATCCGCTATTTGGATCAGCTGGAACTGTTTTGATCAAACAGTCATAAATTTTACCCGTAGAACCATCAAGAGATAAAACATCTCCCTCTTTGAACACTTTTCCAGAAAGGGTAAATCTCTTGTTCTCTTCATCCATTTTAATATCACCACAGCCCGATACACAACAAGTACCCATACCGCGTGCGACAACCGCTGCGTGTGATGTTTGACCGCCACGCACAGTCAAAATTCCTTGAGCATATTTCATACCCTCAATATCTTCTGGGCTAGTTTCTAGACGAACAAGAATAACTTTTTCACCTTTTTTGCCCAATTCAACAGCATCCTCTGCTGTGAACACTATTTTACCTGCAGCGGCGCCTGGAGATGCCGCGATACCTTTGCCAACTACATTATTTTTGTCAGCAGTGGCAAGTGCTTTGCTATCAAATGTAGGATGCAACAACATATCTAATGATTTTGCATCTATCTGCATCAACGCTTCTTTTTCTGTGATCATCCCTTCATCAATTAGGTCACAGGCAATTTTGATAGCTGCAGCTGCGGTACGTTTGCCATTCCTTGTCTGCAACATATACAAATGTTTATCTTCAATAGTGAATTCCATATCTTGCATATCTCTATAATGTTTCTCTAGAATATCGCAAATCTTTTTGAATTGATTATATACTTCTGGCATAACCTCTGTCATCTTTTCAATAGGCATAGGTGTACGCACTCCAGCAACGACATCTTCACCCTGCGCGTTGATCAAAAATTCTCCCATAAGACCTTTTTCGCCAGTAGCAGGATTCCTAGTAAATGCAACGCCAGTGCCTGATGTATCTCCCATATTACCGAAAGCCATCATTTGAACATTCACAGCCGTTCCCCAAGAATATGGGATATCGTGGTCCATACGATAAATATTAGCACGAGGATTGTCCCAAGAGCGGAACACGGCTTTGATAGCTTCGAACAATTGTTCTTTTGGATCTGTTGGGAATTCTTTCCCTAGTTGTTTTTTGTACTCTGCCTTGAATTCGCGTGCCAATTCTTTCAAGTCATCAGCAGTCAACTCTACGTCGTATACTACGCCTTTTCTCTCTTTCATTTGGTCGATAAGTTTCTCAAAATATTTTTTGCCCACTTCCATTACGACATCAGAAAACATTTGGATGAATCTACGATAGCAATCCCAAGCCCAACGTGGATTGCCACTCTTCCTTGACAAAGTTTCGACCACTTCTTCGTTGAGACCCAGATTTAGAATTGTATCCATCATACCGGGCATTGAAGCTCGTGCGCCAGAACGCACAGATACTAGCAATGGGTTTTCTTTGTCTCCAAATTTTTTGCCAGTAATCTTTTCCATCTTCTCAATATTTTCCATAATCTCTTTTTGAATAGATGGATTGATTTGACGGCCATCTTCATAATATTGAGTGCAGGCTTCTGTTGAAATTGTGAAACCTTGTGGAACAGGAAGCCCTATTCTCGTCATTTCGGCTAGATTTGCACCTTTTCCGCCTAGAAGTTCACGCATATTAGCATTTCCTTCACTAAATAGATAAACGTATTTTTTCATATATTCTCCTTAAAACATACGTTAATAAGAATAGCGAAAACACAAAAAAAAAGCAAGCAAAATATGCTTTAATTTAAAATTTGTTATAAATAGTTTTGTTTTCATTTATACGAGTATATTACTATGTCAGTTGAAGCATAGAATTAAAGATGTATTAAATAAATTGAAAAGATTTGATATCTTCATTAAATTTTGCAAAAAGAATGTTGTGCAGGAGCCTTAAGGATTGTCTAATTGCAGTTTCATTATATATAAATTCATAATTTTCGTCATTAATATTTTTTATAATGTTATATACTCTTTTATCTATCTCGATCGAATTCAGATTGCGAATTGTATCAAAATCCCCTGTCGTTTTATCCAAATAAATTTTAGAAGCATCAGAAAATTTCAATCCCAAACCTGAAAATGATATGAATTTTAATATAAAATCAATAGTATAGATATATTCATCCTTTTCTTCAATATTTTTCAAGCTTGCCAAAAGTAACAAAAACAATTCCTCTTCAGGTTTTTCATTTGGAATGATAGTGCGAATGATATCTAATATTATGTATCCACACATCATTTTGTTATAATCTGATAAAATTGCGAAAAAACTATCTATGACATTCGCCGAAGTGACTATTTTCGTCTTTCCCTTTGAATTGATGTTGAATTCGGCAAACACAAATGGTTGTGCTATTGATTTTAATTTTGCTTTTTCTTTTTTGACCCCATTAAATTTAACACATATTTTTCCCTGTTCTAAACTAAAAATTGAGGCGAGTTTGTCCGCCTCTTTGTAATCTGTAGTTTTAATAACAATCCCTTTAACTTTTGTATCCATATTTTATTAATTCATATTAAATATTTTCGCTATAAATTATTGCCAGGCAAAATATTGTTGTCTCAATATTTCATATATTTTATTAAATTTTTTTAAATTTATTTGAAATTTGCATATTTATATAATAATTTAAGTTGTTTTTCAAGATTTTTAGCTTTTTTCTGTTCCAAAGTTATAATGTAAAAGCATCTTCCTCAGTCTTTTCTTCATTTATTTCAACATCATAAGTGTTATCTGCTAGGTTAGATAAAGAGCGATACATCATAAAATAATACGGTCTACCTGTAGAGGCGAATAGATCCATATAGGCATTTGCAATATCTTCTATTGTCATCATTTTTTTCATAATCACTCCTTTTATATTCTATGTTAAATTAAATATTTTATTCACCAGCATTTAATCCGAATTCCGCGATTGCTCGGGCATCGTTTCTCCAATTCTCTTTCACTTTCACATATATATTTAAGTTAACTTGTTTTTCAATTATCCATTCAATTGTCAATCTAGATTTTGTAGAAATTTCTTTTATTTTCTCTCCATTTTTTCCTAAAATAATTGGTTTGTGAGATTCTTTTTCGCAATACAAATCTGCATATATTTCAACTAAGTCTTTTTCTTCTTTGAAATCTGTCACCACAACCTGAATCCCGTGTGGCACCTCATCATCTAGGCAAAGAAGCGCTTTCTCTCGTATAATTTCAGCACTCATCTCGCGGAGATTCTTGTCTGTATAAATATCTAACGGATAATATCTCATCTCAAAATCATAAGTGGGCAAATATTTTTTTATCATATCAATCAAAATTTCGCAATTCGTACCCTTTAATGCAGAGATCGGAAGGATCTCGTCCACTTTTGCGACCTTCGACAACTGAGCTAATTGTGGATAAGTTTTTTCATATTTTACCTCATCAATTTTGTTGATAAGTAATATTTTCTTGGCATTGCTAGACAGTTTCTTTTCCATTTTTTCATACTGCTCTACTAGTGGTTTTTTGGCATCTAGCAATAGCAATAATATCTCAGTATCCTCTGTAGCATCAGATATTTGTTTATCCATTTCATCGTCAAATTTTGTCTTACGTTTATGATAACCCGGTGTATCAACAAATACAATTTGAGAATTTTTATCGTTATAGACACCCTTTATGTTTTCACGCGTGGTTTGCGACTTTGGGCTCACTATCGCCACCTTTTCGCCGACCAATTGATTGATTAGCGTACTTTTCCCAGTGTTCGTCTCCCCAATGATTGTGACGAATCCGCATTTAAAATTCTCACGCTTTATATTTAGTTTGTCTAAAATTTCGGTCTGCAATCCAGTCATCACTTCTTCATCTTCTTTTTTGATATGATCATAACCTAAGATGTGTAGCAAGCCGTGACAAAACAGAAAACACATTTCCCGATTCAACGAATGACCATATTCTTTGCTCTGCTCTTCTGCCCGCTTGATGCAGATATAGATGTCCCCTATTAATAATCTATTATCATCTGGGTCAATTTCTAGTTCGTAATCTGACAACTTCAATTTCTCTTTTGGTCTCAATTCAACATAAGGATATGTCAATACATCTGTTACTTTGTCTATATTTCTGGTGTCTTTGTTGAGTTTTCTAATAGTTTTTTCGTCTACGAATGAAAGGTTGACTTTAATTCTCTTGGGAAGATGAGCAAAATCCGCCACCGCCTCATACACTTTGGTGAGATTTTGCATTATTTTTTCATCAATCCTAGAATTAAATTCAATCATTTATCACTCCTTCCACTGTAATACTTGTGGTGACATATAGAGTATCTGATACCATCGCAACCTCTGTATGCTCATCAATCATTTTCGTATAAGTAGGTAACAATTCATACGCGCCGACTCGGGATGATTCTATCAAAGCGTTTCTTTCCGCATCTAAATCGTGCGTTATTTCTACAGGTGATAGTTCATAATATATAGTTACATCGCGACTGAACGGAACGAGCCTACTTATATTTTCATTATAACTAACTGTTTCAAAAAGAGCAAATGAATTTTTGCTTTTGCCTGAAAATAAATTTAGATCAAAAAATTTGTACTGATATGTCTTGGTACTTTTCCCTGTCCGCTGTAGAACATATTCGATTTGCTTTAGTTCCTTTGTATATACTACAAAAATATTTCCTCGAATCTCAGCTATTGGCTCCACAGCAACTTTCTCGCCGTCACTATTGATATTGAATGGCAAAACAAGCGGATCGCCAATGTTGACGTAATCGCCTATCCTGACGTTTGAGGTGCCAGTAATTATGTTGATTTCACTGACTACGCCGTTGAATTTGGCAGTTATGGGCGCGTATTCCGTCTCAGAATATACCAATTTCTCGCTAAGATTGATGATTATAGCCGAGCCTTGCCTGATGACCGAAACTTGAGCGATTCTATCATAGTTTTTCAAAAGTATATTTTCAATATCTTCGCTTGACGTGAGATTTATCTTGCCCACCTTCACCCCATTATCTTTTAAGACTTCTATGATTTCTTCTTCCTTCAATTCAACCGTACCATATACTTTAATCTGCCAAGTATAATTACTCATAAATATGGCGAAAATTATTCCAATAAAAACTCCTAGTAAAATCCCAACATTCATAGCCACAAATTTTGGCACGCGCTTTAATTTGTTTAACGTACGAGTCACCTTGAAATTTGCTATGTAACGTTTGACTTTCTTCTCGTCTTTGTCATCTATTTCAAAGGTCAAATGATCGTTTGAATGTTTGGTCAGATTATATAACGTAACTTTCTTTAAATATAGCATTTTAACAAGATTGTCCAAATTATACCCTTTCAGATCAAATCTCATCTCTCACCTACCGATTTTATAATTCCCTCAATGACACACGTATTTTTATCTAAATATTTTATCTTCAAATTTTCGCCCGTAACTATTAATAGACACTTTTTCATCTGAAAATCCATTTCGTCCGTGCCAAAACTGATTATCGATTTTATTCCCTCCAAATACAAATATTTTCCACCCAAATTTATCGTGCGGAAATTAATTGATGTGTCAGTTTTGATCATTAATTTATCTATCTCATCCAACATACTCATAATTAATTATATGTAGAGGAATCAATAAAAAGACACAAAAAATCTGACCGTTAGTCGATCAGATGAAAATTGACAAAAAGCCGTTATTAAAATTAATCTTTTTGACTTCAACAAATTTGTAGAAAATATTTATTGCCAAGCAAACCTGAAAAACAACAGAAAATTGATTTCGTGCGAAATCGTTTATTAAATATCTATTGTAATAATTATTTTTTAAGTTGAGTGTCTAGATAAGTTTCATAATCAATTTCTTTGTCGTATTCTACAGTTGAATTGATGCGGATAATTCGATTGGCAACCGTGCTCATTATTTCTTCATCGTGAGTGGAGAAAATCATACATCCGTCGAATCTCTCCATTCCTTTATTGAGTGCAGTGATAGACTCCAAATCTAAATGGTTAGTAGGTTCATCTAAAAGTAGGAAATTCCCAGACTCTAGCATCATTTTCGCGAGCATACAACGGACACGTTCGCCACCTGAAAGCACTTTTGCTTTCTTCTCCGCTTCCTCTCCACTAAACAGCATACGCCCTAACCAACTACGCAAGAATGTGGCATCATTCTCTTTCGTGAATTGCCCGATCCAATCCACTAACGACAGATCTGAATTTTCGAAATATTCATTGTTGTTTTGAGGTAGATATGTGTGCGTGATTGTTTTTCCCCACGTCACTTCACCTTTGAAATCCGTATCTCTTCCTGCCAAAATTTCAAAAAGTGCCGTCACAACTGTACTATTGTCGCTCAGCAGTGCAATTTTGTTGCCAGGACGTACGGTGAAAGAAACATTTTCAAATACACCTTTTTTGGTAAGATTTTTTACAAACAAGATATCATTGCCTATACGTTGCTCGAATTTGAAATCAATATATGGATATTTTCTACTACTTGGCTTGATATCTTCGATTGTCAAGCGCTCCAACTCTTTTTTCCTACTAGTAGCCTGTTTTGATTTTGAAGCATTTGCTGAAAATCTAGCGATGAATTCTTGCAATTCTTTAGCTCTTTGCTCTGCTTTTTTGTTCTGATCTTTTTGCTGTTTCAATGCCAACTGGCTTGATTCATACCAAAAATCATAATTACCCAAATACAAATTGATTTTACCATAATCAATATCGCAGATATGAGTGCAAACCTTATTTAAAAAGTGCCTATTGTGGCTGACGATAATAATGGTGTTTTCAAAATTCAAAATAAAATCTTCTAGCCATCGAATTGTCTTTAAGTCCAAATTGTTAGTAGGCTCGTCAAGGATGAGATTGTCTGGGTTGGAAAACAGAGCCTGAGCGAGCAAAACTTTGACTTTAATTTTGCTATCCACATTTTTCATCAATTCGTTGTGAAGTTGCTTTGGAATATCTAGCGAATTGAGTAGACTCTCTGCGTCACTCTCCGCATCCCAACCATTGAGCTCCATAAACTCAGCCTCTAGTTCGCCCAATTTCACGCCATCCTCTTCTGTGAAATCTGTCTTTTGATAGTACATCTCTTTTTCATCCATAATTTCAACAAGACGTTTATGTCCCATCAAAACAGTACGAAGTACGGTATAATCATTGTACTTCTCTTGATTTTGCTCCAAAACTGACAATCTCTCATTTTTAGGGATGATCACTTCCCCTTTGTTTGGCTCCAATTCTCCTGATAACACTTTCATAAAAGTGGATTTTCCCGCACCATTGGCGCCTATCACCCCATAACAATTGCCCTTAGTAAATTTCAAATTCACTTCATCAAATAATTTTCTACTGCCGAATTGCACTGCTACATTGCTGACTGTAATCATAATTCTCCTTGAAAGTTAGATATAATATACCATACAAAATAAATTTTTGCAATAAAAAAATATATCAAAATTTATTGCTCAATATATTCGTTAATAAATATGAAATTCTTGATATTAGATTTTGAAAGCAATTTTTCAATTAATTATTTTGCATTTAGATCATTGCATTGTATCAATTTTAGCATACCAATTATCTGATAACTAAATTATATTCTAGTTTATAATTTGTTTGAATTTTGTTCATTTAAAGTCTTGAATTTGCAATTGTCAAGCCGATTGAATAGAAAAATATCAAAACTCAATATTACATATCCCATCAAAAAGCCTGCCAAAATGTCCGAAAAATAATGTACTCCTAGATATATACGGCTCACCCCTAGCATAAAGATGATGACAATAAATAGTATTACGAAAAAAATTTTCATGCCTTTGTTTTTGATAAATTTATATGCAAAATAAATGAGCAATCCAAAAAAAGCAATGCTCATCATTGCGTGTCCAGATGGAAAACTGAAACCTGACTCTGTTATTATATTAATGCCATAAGGACGTGGACGCCTAACAATGATTTTTATAACAAAATTAAATACGCCTACGACTATCAGATTGACTATTGTGAGGATCCCTAACCTCTTGTTTTTCAATGCTATGAGCAAAATCAAAGATATAACTATCAGTCCATAAAAGGATCCTATATACGTAAATACTTTATAAAAATTTGTCATAAAATTCGATTCAATATTATCGTGGAAGATAAAATAAAATATTTCATCTATCTTCAAACTAGCAAAATGAACAACAAAAAATTCAATGACAAAGAAACAGATCAATGCAAGAATTGCAACGGATAGATTGATCCAAAATTTGATATTATTCTTCTTCGTTTCTTCTATCATTACTATTATTCTACTCAATATTATAAAAAACACAAATGATTTTAATAAAAAAACTCAATCAATGATTGAGTCTCACTAATGATTAAAATTATTCAAAATTTTGACTATCTATTGATAAATCTACGCACGCCATCAAAATTGTTGCAATCTGAATGTTGAGTATAATAAACCAAACAAGCCATAGCGCTGACCTCGATCAAAATGTCCATTGCCACACGCACAATATCCTTTGTAGTGATCTCTTGTTGCTGTAGACCCAATAAATTAGTTTCAATTTTACTCGCTATATCTTCGGCAGATTCAGCAACATTTGTACAATATGTGGCGTATTTGATACTATCTAGCAATTTCTCAAGTTTGAATGGCTCTCTGAAATTATCTACATTCGTAACAATCATTGGATTGCGTTCTACCGTTTCATAAGTCGTAAAACGTTTGCCACAACGCAAACATTCTCTCCTTCTGCGTATGCTCATATCTTTTAGATATCTGCTATCAACCACCTTACTCTCATTATTTCCGCAAAATATACATCTCATCTCAATTTCTCCCTAGTATATATTATTGCACATTTCGACAAATTTTACAAATAAAATGATTGATATTTTTGATAATTTTTTAGTTTTTTATAAATTATTTTCACGCTTAGCATTTTCTAATTTTAATTTCAAAAAAAATTTTATCATTCTATCTCTGTTTTGTATATTTACCATTATCTAGTGTGATTACATTCGGTCTGCCTCTATCTCTAGATTGAGGCGGTTTTGATTGAGGTGGAGTTTCGTCAATATATAATTCAACCAAAATGACATCTACCCCGATTTTGCACACGCAATTATATGGAATGAATAATTCGCGATTGCTCCTAAACATTCCCCAAAATCCTTGATTCGGCTGAGGAACGATAAACCCTAATGTACAGGCAGTCACTACGTCAAAAATCACGTCTGTGATATGCCCTAAGCACTTGCCGTCCACAGTATTGATGACCTGCTTGCTCTTGAGTTCAAGGAAAGAAACTTCCATATTATAAATTATGTTAAAATTTAGAATAAAATGTCAAAAATTGGAATTTTTTTTTAAATTTATCATAATTAATAATTTGTTTTTGATTCCAACAAAAATTGTAAAAAATTTTATATTTATGATCTTAGTAGAATTTCTAATTTTTAGATGACAAGACAATTATCCGAACTTATTGATTGACTGTACGTCTAGATAGCAAATATAGTATAAGTATATTATAGATCCAATAGTAATTCATTGCAGAGATGAATATCTAGATGTTTACATCAGTGTAATTAGTTTCAAAATATTTCAAATCTATTTTCAAATTATAATATTACTATTAATTATATCAATTTAAGTATAACCCAACTTCTTTTAGATCCATTTTCACTTTTGGAACAATTGGTTTACACAAACTAGTTCGCGTTTGTATAGGAATGTCGTTGACATCTACAGAATAAAGTTTCTCTTTGTCTTGAAACACAATCTCTCCCGTAACAATAGGTGAAATAATCGAAAATATCGTATCTTTTCCATTTGTGATCTTCAATCCCTTTCTATTCCTAGCTCCAATAGGTATTTCATTTAAACTAAATTTTTTGGCATTTCCCTCAGGCGTGATTACAAGCACTCTATCAAGTGTATTTACCTGACTGGCAAAAATTACTTTTTGTTTATCATTTAGATTCATTCCTATTACACCTCCACTATTGCGTTTGTTAATAGGCGTAGTTTTATACTCAAAGTTCACCGCCATTCCGTCCGAGCTTACCATTAATATAGATGGAAGATTGTCGTTAATTTGAACGGCAATTACTCGATCAAAATCTTTAAGTTTCAAAGCTATACTTCCTGATTTCAATTCAATGTATTCACTAGTTTCTACACGTTTGATATATCCGTCTTGCGTCATCATAATAAGCTCTGAGTTTTCTTTTAGTTCATTCTCATCAAATATCCCTACCACCTTTTCCTTGCTCTCGAAATTAGCTATAATCTCTAATGATGTGCCTTTTTGAGTAAATTTTGCATTAGGGATTTGTTGAACTGGGATTTTGAAGAACTTCCCAAAATTTGTGAATAAGCATATATTGCTATTGCTACTCGTATGTACTACCGCTTTGTGCAACGCGTTGATATTGTCATATTTGTATGAAGGACTTGCAGACTGAATTTGTTTGATATCCAAAGTTTTGATTCTAAATCCGTCAATAGATACTGCAACTGCACATTCTGTATCCAACAATTTTTCAATAGGCGTGATATCATAAGTCTCAAAATCTTTTACAATCTTTGTTTTCCTAGGATGTGCGTAATTATCTTTTATTTCTTTTAATTCTTTTTTAATAACGCCGAACTGTAGATCTTTGCTATTTAAAATTGCCGTCAATTCTGCAATCAATTTTCTTAGTTCTGCCAATTCCTCTTGCAACTTGACAGTCTCAAGATTTGTCAGTCTGCTTAATCGCATATCAAGTATAGCTTGTGCCTGCACTTCAGTGAAATTGAAACGAGCGATGAGCCTTGTCTTCGCATCTGATGTAGATGATGATGTTTTGATAATTTTTATAACTTCATCAATGTTTTGGATGGCGATAACTAAGCCTTCCAATATGTGTGCGCGCGCTTTTGCTTTGTTTAAATCAAACTTCGTCCTTCTAACGATCACGTCCAATTGGAATTTAATGTAATATGACAAATAATCGAGCAGTCCCAATTGCTTTGGACTACCATCCGCTATTGCCACCACATTATAGTTGAAATTCATCTGCATATCGGTATGTTTTAATAAAATTCCTATAATATTGTCAATATCTGCATCTTTTTTCAATGTAATGACTGCACGCATACCTGTTTTGTCTGATTCGTCCAAAATGTCTAGAATATCAGTCAATTCATCTTTCATTTTCTCTTTCAATGTATTTACTGATTTTAAAAACTCTGCTTTATTCACTTGATATGGCAATTCTGTGATAACTATGTTTGTTCGTCCGTTTTTTTCTTCCTCAGTATGAAAAACTGCACGCATTGCTACTTTACCACGTCCTACAGCATACGCTTCTCGCATCTCTTGAGAAGCACACACCATACCTCCCGTTGGAAAATCTGGACCTTTTACAATCTTTAACATCTCATCAAGACTTATATTAGGATTATCAATATAAGCAATACATCCGTCAATCATCTCTCCAAGATTATGAGTGGGAATATTTGTAGCGAGTCCGACTGCTATACCAGAAGCTCCGTTTACAAATAAGTTTGGAAAACGTCCGGTCATATAGTCTGGTTCTTTAATCGTGTCATCAAAATTGAAACTAAAACTAACGGTATCCTTATCCAAATCTTTCATTAGTTCAAGAGCAAGTGGGGTTAATCTTACTTCTGTATATCGCATTGCTGCAGCGGGATCTCCGTCTATTGATCCAAAATTTCCCTGTCCTTCCACCAAGCACTCACCCATCACAAAATCTTGTGCTAGACGAACCATAGCCCCATAGACAGACGAGTCTCCGTGCGGATGAAATTTACCTAATGTATCTCCCACAATACGAGCAGATTTCTTAAAGGGCTTGTCTGGAGTGACGCCCAATTCTAACATATCAAATAATATGCGTCTTTGCACTGGTTTCAATCCATCCTCAACACGCGGAAGCGCCCTATCCATAATGACATATTCACTATACGGAAGCATTGAAGTTGACATCACTTCTTCGACTGTTTTTTCAAATAAATTACCTCTAGGTTCAATCGACTTTATTTTGTCTACGCGATCTTCTGAGCTCATTCGTTCTCCTTTTTCTTCTCAAAATTTTCAAAGTTGTCAAGTTTATTAAAGTTTGCATTCTTATTTATATAATCCTTTCTCGGTCCAACGTCATCTCCCATCCACATTGATATCTCTTTGTCCGCAAGGACAGCATCCTCAACAGTTACTCGTATCATACTACGCCTTGCTGGATCCATAGTAGTGGACCAAAGTTGCTCCGCACTCATCTCTCCCAAACCTTTGTATCTTTGCAATGTATAATTTTTAATGTTCGCAGTGACAGCTTCAAGTTCTTCATCCGTATAACAGTACCATTCTCTATCTTTGGTCTTAACTTTATATAATGGAGGCATACCTACATAAATATTGCCATTTGTGATGAGCGGACGCATATATCGGAAAAAGAAAGTGAGCAATATGCATCTAATATGCATACCATCTTGATCTGCGTCACTAAGTATAATAATTTTGTTATATTTTAAATTTTCTAGTTTGAAATCTTCTCCTATGCCTGTCCCGATAGCTCCGATAATAGTACGAATCTCTTCATTCGCCAGCACTTGATCTATTCGCTTTTTCTCACTATTTAATGGTTTACCTCTAAGCGGAAGTATTGCCTGATAGTATCTGTCTCTACCCTGTTTTGCCGTTCCTCCTGCGGAATCTCCCTCTACTATAAAAACTTCATTAATCTCAGGATTTTTGCTCGTACAATTTGCAAGTTTTCCAATGAGCATACTTCCTTCAATTGAATTCTTTGCACGAGTCAAATCTTTGGCTCGTTTTGCAGCTGCACGAGTGCGCGCAGCACCTTTAGCTTTTTCTATTATGATCGTACCGACACTCTCATTTTTCTTGCTAGCAAAAAATTCATTTAATCCTTGTGTGCAAATTGTTTCCACTCGCGAACGGGCTTCTACATTGCCTAGTTTGGTCTTGGTTTGTCCCTCAAACTGCACATTCTTCATTTTAATTGATAGCACCGCCACCAATCCTTCTCTAAAGTCATCTCCTATGAATGGAACATCTTTATCTTTTACTAATCCGTGTTTTTTTGCAAAATCGTTCAATGCTTTAGTTAAAGCCGTTTTGAATCCTACCTCGTGCGTCCCTCCCTCTGGAGTAGGGATGTTATTGACATAACTAAATATGCTTTCAGTATAATTATCTACATATTGCATTGCAAGCGAAACATAAGTATCTTCAATTTCATTTTCTATATATATTGGTGGCACAAACAAAGGTCTTCGATCCATTGTAAGACTTGTGACATAATCTCGAATTCCTCCTTCATAGCATAGAGTTTCCTTCCTATTCGTGCGTTCATCTATCAATTCAATATACACACCTTTGTTTAAAAAAGCAGTCTCTTTCAATCGTTCATAGACCGTGTCAAAATCAAAGCTTATATCTTTGAAAACCCTATCATCTGGCAAAAAACGCACGTATGTACCTTTTAAGGTCGTATTTCCAATAGCTTTTAGATGAATCACCGGTATTCCGCTGTGAATCTTGCCATTTTTTTCTACAGATTCAAAACGTGCGAAATATTTTTTCCCATCCTTATATACAGTCACTTCAAGATATCTACTCAATGCATTAGTTACCGATGCACCTACACCGTGCAAGCCTCCTGAGTATTTGTAATTATGATCACTGAATTTTCCGCCCGCGTGCAATTGCGTAAATACCACTTCGACACCACTAATTTTCAGTTTTGGATGCGGACTAACAGGTATTCCTCTACCATTATCTTGTACAGAGGCGGTACCATCTTTATGTAATACTACTTCCACTTTGTTTCCATAACCATTGGCGACTTCGTCAATCGCATTGTCGATTATTTCCCATAAAAGATGATGTAGTCCTTTTGGTCCAGTTGTACCAATATACATACCTGGACGCATACGCACTGCATCCAAGCCCTCTAAAACAATTAAATCTT
Source organism: uncultured Clostridia bacterium (assembly GCA_944377305.1). GTDB lineage: Bacteria > Bacillota > Clostridia > Christensenellales > UBA1242 > Onthoplasma. The sequence goes on along the minus strand of CALWEL010000011.1, from coordinate 17,683 downwards.
TTGAATCATAACTAGCCACAATCATTCCCCTTTTTTTAAGTTTTTATAGAATTGTACTAATTATACCAAAATTTTGAAATTAATGCAATAAAATTGAAATTAATGCATTTTTTTTGAAAGTACACTGCTGTCAAAATATGAATATTTTTTTTCATCTCCTATATTTGCAATCAATTTTTCTACCAAAGTTATATAATCTATGCCCACAGGTTCAAATAGATAAAATGCCATACTGCCAGGTATTGTGTTTATCTCATTGAAGTATAAAATTTTATTTTTCACATCATAAATGTAATCAATACGCACTACGCCTCGCATATTGAGAGCTTTGTAAATTTTTTTCGTACATAAATTGATTTCACTTTTTAAAGTTTTGCTAATTTTTGCTGGAATTATACGATCCTGTCCTTTGGATTTGTTTGAAAAAATATATTTTTCATCGAAAGATAAAAATTTATCTTTTGAAATAGGTTGTTCAATCGCGCTCAAAATTAATTCACCATTATTTAAAATACACGCCTGATTGTATTCTATTTTATCTACTACTCTCTCCTCTATAAGTGCCGAATCATCTATGGCTAAAATTGCATCAAGCTGTTCGATAAAATTTGTTTTATCTACAACCTTTACCCCTATACTTGAGCCTAATGAATTTGGCTTTGCTATCAAATCTGAAGTAAAATGTTCTTTTACGTCCTTTATGGACTTTTCATAATTTTCCTTATTTATTTTGATGCCTTTTACTGTGGGCACAATGTCTTTAAGCAAAGTTTTCGCAAGATCTTTATCCATAGCTATATGCGAAGCCAAACTATCCGCCCCAGTCGAACGTATTTTGTTAATTGCAAAAAAACTATACAAATCTCCATTTTCACCCACACCACCGTGGCAACAATTTATAATTGCTACAATATCACAATATTTTTTGAAAAAAATATTTTTTATATATAACGCACCATTATATAAAATTATTTGTTTTAGTTTCATTTTTGATTTGTTCTGGAAAAAATCAATATCTTTAACATCTGTAGCCAAATAAAAGTTATTGTCCAACCCGAGATAAATTTTTTCCAATTTGTATTTTGATTCTAAATTTTTACATAGTTGCATACCCGTGATTATAGATATGTCGTGCTCACAACTAGCTCCTCCAAAAATTACACATAATCTTTCCATATATTTTATTTATGATGAAACAAAAAAAATTGTTTGCATAAATACTAATATGAATTTTATTTTCAAACAAGAGATTATCAACTATGATTTTTGTTTCAATCAAAAGAAAAACACTATTTTGTTTCTACACGGCTGGGGAGGAAATAAAGATTCATTTTTATCTAGTCAAAAATTACTAACTAATAATTTTAATTTACTAAACGTTACAATGCCGACAGTACAACCAACCAATGAAACTTGGACTTTGATGGACTATACAAAATTAATAATGAATATTTTAAAAATGCATAATATCAAATCAATAATTATAATTTGTCATAGTTTCGGATTTCGAGTTGCATCTATTTTAAAAGAATTTGTGACTATTGATAAAATCGTAGTTACAGCAGGTGCGGGAATTAAAAAAATAAACTTATACAAAAAAATAGAAAATGAAAACAATAGCCTACTTTTAAAACAAAATAAATTCGAATATTTATATGATAAAATCGTGAGTTCAGAATATAAAAATTTAAATGATACGAACAAAACTACATTTAAAAACATAGTAAATACAAATACAAAAAATTTTATAAAATTCACCTGTCCTATGCTTCTATTTTGGGGCAAACGAGACAAAGCCACAAAATACAAATTCGCAAAATATATTCAGAGAAAAAACAAGGCTAAATTAATTTCTGTCAATTCAGATCATTTTGCATATTTAAATGAAAGCGCATTGTTTAATAACTCAATAATAGAATTTTTATGTCAATAATAATCATTTATATTTTAAATTTTTTAACATTATTTTCAAATTCAATATTTATTGAAAATTATTTACATATATATCAATTGAGAGATTATAATTCGAAAAGATATTTTAGATTTTTTTTGAAAAAACGCATTTTTTACCATATTTTTTGCATAATTTTATTAATTTTTCAATTAATTTTCAAAAATTTAATTAGTTTATTATCCATAAATTTAATAATATTAATAATTAATTCATTATATCATTTTAGTTTTAACAGCTCAAAAACTCCTATAAAATATACAAAAAAAATAATCAGATTATATATAATTTCAATAATATTTTTAGTACTACTTTCGCCTATAAAATATTATCCTTCACTAGCAAGCATCTTCCTAGTAGTTGCACCCGTGATTTCAAATTTTATGAATTTATATGACAGAATTAAAAATAATAATTTTATAAAAAAGGCTAGCGAAAAAATCAAACTATCTCAAGTAAAGATTATAGCCATTACTGGTAGCAACGGAAAGACATCTGTCAAACAAATATTAAATCAATTTTTAAAAATTAAATACAAAATTTTAGCCACCCCAAAGAGTTTTAATACTCCGCTAGGAATTGCAAAATTTGTAAATGAAAATGATATTGATAAATATGATTTTTTAATCTTGGAATATGGCGCGAGAAAAAAGGGCGATATCAAAAAATTATGTTCAATATACGGAGCCGATTATGGCATTATCACACTTATTGCACCTCAGCATTTAGAATCTTTTCGCTCTATTGAAAATGTTTACCGCACAAAGAACGAATTAAGCGAATTCTTAAAAACCGATTTATGTATATACAATATAGATAATCTTTTTGTGTATCGATCTTATTTCGAAAAACCGACTCTAAAGGTCTCCACTTCCATCTATTCTAAAGCCGATATATATGCGACAAATATAAAAATAAAAGATTTTAAAACTTATTTTACAATTCATATTAACAATCAAGAATATGAAGCAAATACTAGACTTTTAGGACGACATAATGTGACTAACATTTTGCTTGCTTTTGCCCTAGCTATAAATTTGGGCATAAATTCAAACGCCCTGATAAAATGTATGAAAAATTTGAACTATATTCCTCATCGTTTAGAATTAATCAAAACTCATTTAAACATTTTGGATGATAGTTATAATTGTTCTCTTGCTAGCGCGAAAGAATCAACTCACGTACTAAGTCAGTTTGAAAATAAAAAGATGGTGGTCACTCCTGGCATAATTGAAGTAGGCAAAAGTGAATACAATATAAACTTTAGGTTGGGTCAAATGTGTGCAAAATTTGATTATCTAATCATTGTAGGAAAACACAATAAAAGCGCTATAAAAAATGGTGCTAGTTCTGAAAAAACAAATTGTAAAATAATATTAGCAAATTCGCTTAACGATGCTCGCAAATATTTCAAATTATTAAAGCAAGGAGACAATATATTGCTATTAAATGATCTGCCTGATGATTATAATTGATATTGTTCAAAAAAAATAAAAAAAGTAACAAATTCTCTTAATTTTTAAAATAATTTATTTATTTTTGGCAATATCAATAATTAAGATGCAGGATCAAAATTATATATCGTTTACTTGCATTTTAGCTTATATATAAAAAAATTAGCAATTAAATCGCTAATTCATCAACTTTAAATTTTTTGTCATTTCAAAACAATCATTTCCATCTGAATAATATTTTTTTCTTACTCTTCTTTTTTCAAAGCCAAATTTTTCATATAACAAATAGGCTGTCAAATTCTTGCTATTAACTTCCAAACTTAATACATTCAATTTTTTTAATAATGCAAAATTTTCAGCCCATTTCAACAATGCCGTGCCCACTCCAAAATTCCGAAATTCTTTCTTCACCGCCAAGCTTGTAATATTGAGTTCATCAGTAATCTGAATTAAAATAAACCCTACAATCTCTCCGTCTAGTTTGGCAACCCTTAATTGATAGTTTGAATCATTATACATTTTTAAAAAGTCTTTCAGCTCGAGCGAATTGTATTTAATTGATGCTTTCTCGATTTTGGAAAGAATATCTAATTCTTCAACCGTTGGGGAAACAATGTCTAAACTTTTTTTCTTCAATTTTTCATTTTCTGCTTGAGAGAGTTGATAGTATACAGGAATTAAGTTTCTATCAGTAGACTCATCTAAACATTTTAGTAGAATTTTTGGATCAAACTTTACCGCAAATGACTTTATGTCATCATCTAATGTAAAACTTGCAATTTCTTTTCCTTTAGTTATTTGCTTCAATTCTTCTAATGAAAGATTGCGTTCATATTTATAAAGCACTCCATTTATAAAGCGTGCTACGAAATAACTATCACGACTCCCTTTTATCGCAACAGTATCAATTTTATCGTTTTGCGATTTTGCAAGATAATATAAATAATCTAAATTGTTTATACCTTTGGCATCAATTCCTAAACTATCTCGAAATGCTTTTATTGTAGCAATGCCCACTCTAATACCTGTGAATGACCCCGGTCCCACTACTACGCCCAATTGATCTATATCCTTCAACTTTATCTTATGAATTCTCAGCAATTCATCCAATAATGGAAGCATTGTTTCATTATGATGCAATTTTGATTTTTCGGATTTGAAAAAGACATTGTCCCCAATACTTAGCACAATCTCCAACTCGTCATTAACTGTATTAATCACCAATCTATTCATATTTGATTTCAAATTCTCTACTATTTTCATCTATCATCTTGATGTTGACATCTATATGTTTGCTAGGTATTAATGATGAAATATTTTCACTCCATTCAATAAATGTAATACCATTCTGATCTTCCAATATTTCGTCAAACCCCGCCTCTATTGCTTCTTCAACCGTTATTCTATATGTATCAAAATGATTCAATTTAAATTTATCCCCTTGATAAATTTTTAAAATTGAAAAAGTCGGGCTGTTAACAGAGTCTTTAACTCCAAGTGCCGAAAAAACGAATTGTGTAAAAGTTGTCTTTCCCGCTCCCAAATCTCCATTCAAGCAAACGATATCGCCATTTTTTAATTTAGACGCAAATTTTTCCGCTAGAGCCCGAGTTTCAATCTTTGATTTCACTATATATTTCATCCCTTAATAACCTTCTTGATCGGATTCACTGGTTTTATTTTTTTGTCCGTAATACCAATACAACCCAAAATAGCTTTCTTATATCTATTCAAATCCTCATCATTTTTATAATAATATGAAAGAATAATATCCCCCTTTCTCACATAATCTCCAATTTTAACCCTCAACACAATTCCAAGATTGTCATCGTGAGATATCGAACATAGTCTGCGCACTAGTTCTCCTAGTAGCAATGAATTGATTGATCCAATATAGCCGTCTCTATCTGAAATAAAGTTTACGGACTTGTACGGTTTAAAAAGCTTCGCTTCTTCCAATATCTTCTCATCTCCTCCTTGACAATGAACAATCTCCAAAAATCTTTGATAAGCACTACCATTATCTAATGCAGAATATACCATATCATAGGCATCTTGTCTAGTAATTTTAGGATTCGCAGAAGTAATCATTTCTACAGCGAATCTAGAAGACACTTCTCGCAAAAGCCCCTTTTTGCCTTGTAAAGTATTCAAAGCATCCACTACTTCTGCCGAATTTCCTATGCCTTCCCCAAATGTTTGCACCGTATTTGTAAGCACAATTATAGATCTAACGTCACATTTTGAGAAAAGATATTTCAACAATTTTGCCATTTTCTTCGCTTTCAAATAAGATTTCACTATTGCAGCCTGCCCATACTTAACATCGACTAATACGAGTTTAGCCCCACTTGCCAATTTTTTTGCCACAATAGAGGCGGTCAAAAAGTTGATATTTGACTCTAGTCGATTTTTTTCAATAATCTCAAACAATATTCTATCAGCAGGACAAATATCTCCATTATGTGACAAAATACAAGCATTGGTTTCATCTAAAACATCCTTGATCTCTTCGTCTGTCAATTTGACTCTAAAATTCGGTATCGCTTTAAATCTATCCGCACTACCATTAGTGAATACTAGAGATTTTGCCGTAGTCTTGATCACCTTATATCCTAAACAGGCAAGCAACGGAATCAAAACTAAACTAGAACTATCTCCGATTCCTCCAGTTGAATGTTTTTCAAAAATTGGCTGATTATATTTGATCACCCTACCACTATCTCGTATCGCTAACGCAAGATACAAAACTTCTCGTTTGCTCATACCAAATGAATCTAAAGCTAAAAAAATTTTTGTTGCAGATTTGTCCGCACCATTTTTTAATAAATAATCCACAATCTCATAATAATTCTCTTGAGATAATTCGTGTGCCTTAGCTTTTTCTATTATAAAATCTTCTAACATACATCCACCTATCTTTATTTTAATATATTTAACCAATTTTTGTCAAATATGTAAACGATATTTCATCTAATAATATTATATAATTTTGCGTAATAATAATATATATATCATAAGGTTTTAATTGTTTAACTTTATAATGCTTTAATTTTAGATTATATTTAAATATAAAACGTACAACCTTCTCATTATTTCTAGTCTACCACTTAATAAAAAATTTATTTGACAAAGCTTAATTTAAATTAAATTAATTTACTAAAAAATCTGAGATTTTGTATAAATTCATTATTTTTTGCAATCATTTATATATGTCTAAATTCAAAATAGTAAATTTATTAGATAAAATCTTTATCAGTGTGTCAATTTTTTTAATCATATATGCCTGGTTGAATTTTTACATTCGCGATCTTTGGACAACTTTCATTTTAAGTCTTATTTTTAGTTCTGCCATTATTTTCGTACTGTTCTATTTTTTAAACAAAAAACAAGAAAAAGTAAAACTAAACAAAAAAAATACAGAGAGAATGAATAAAAGTTTTTTAGCATTTAGATTGTCTCCAAGAAAAGAAAAATTAAATTTGTTATACCAAATTTTTAGCAAAGAATCTGAAGTAAAATTAAATGATGGGATTTTATCCTATATGAAAGATAACAAAAAACATATTGTTTTAATCGCTACTCATATAGATAGAATCAATGAAAATGAATTGATCAATCTAATTGATGGAATCATAAATCTTGATTTTGATGTAATAGATGTCATTTGTCAAGACGTAAATCAAAATATCAATTCAAATATTTTTATAGATAAAAGCATTCTATTTTTAACCAAAGAAAAATTATATACTGACTATTTTTCGAAATATTCAATATTCCCTAATGATAGCAACATCAACGTTAACATTACCAAACTAAAATTTAAGGATATTTTAAATAATTTCTTTATGCCTGAAAAAGCAAAGTCTTATTTTTTCTGTGGTTTAATATTGATATTTAGTAGTATAATCTTGCCTTACCATATATACTATATTTTATTTGGAAGTGCTTTATTAATATTCAGCATAGTCTGCAAACTCTTGCCTAAGATTAAGAAGAATAAATAAATTTCAATGCATAGACTAATCTGTCAATTTCTTCAAAATTATTATTGTAATCTAATGAAACTCTCACAGCCCCAGTATTAATTGTATCCAATTTTTTGTGGATTAATGGAGCACAATGCAATCCTGCACGCACACATATTTGAAACTTATCGTTTAACAGGTTTGCAAGAAATGAAGAATCAAAATCTTTCATATTGAAGGAAATCACATTTTTTGAGTCTTCTTTTGAATAGATTGTTAAAAAATTTAATTTTTTTAATGAATTATATAAATAATGTGTTAATTTTTTCTCTTTTTCTATGATTTTTGAAAAATTTTTCTCAAGAAATTCAACACCCGCCTTTAAACTAATTATTGAAACAGATGGCAAAGTGCCCGCCTCAAATCCTTCGGGAATTGTTCCTGGTTGATTAAAATTTTCGCTTTCTGTCCCTGTACCACCAAACATAATGGGGCTAAGTTTAATCCCCTTTTTGACAATTAATCCACCTACTCCAGATATCGACATCAAGCCTTTGTGCCCCGCGAAACAAAAAAGGTCAATATCTGAATTGCTTAAATCGACTTTGATATGTCCGCTTGCCTGCGCGCCATCAGCCAAATAGATCAAATTATATTTTTGGCAAAAGTCTCCTATTGCTTGAACGTCGCTACACTCTCCTGTCACGTTCGATACCATCGTGCAGATCACCATCTTCGTATTGAATTTAACACTCTCTTCTAGATGATTAGAAAAATCGTTCAAGTCAGAGTATATAATTGAGACTTCTATTCCATCCTTTTTCAAATGTTCTAATGTACGCAAGACAGAGTTGTGTTCATAACAACTGACAATGATATGATCTTTCGGTTTAAGAGTTCCCAAAATGGCTAAGTTTAAAGCTTCCGTGCAATTTTTTGTGAATATCACTTCATAATCATCCGCATTAAAAAAGTGTTTTAATGCCTCGCGCGTATCAAATATTTTTTCTGCCACCATCATTGATCTAAAGTGTCCACTTCGTCCAGGATTGGCTGTGTAATTATTTAGAGCATCTATCACTGCTCTCTTTACTGAATTTGGTTTAAAAAGGCTGGTTGCCGCATTATCAAAATATATCATATAACACATTATGAAATTTTAAAATATAGTGTTATAGAGGATCAAATATGAAATATTTAATAATATCATTCAACTCTAGAAACAGCGTAATGACTTTTGCAAAACTTGCAAGAAAAAATGGATTGTATACTAGTATTATCAACACTCCTAGATCTGTTTCAGTGAGTTGTGGATTGAGCGTACGGACAGAATTTCAAAATTTACAATCTATAATTTCACTTCTAAAAAAATCTAATTTGTCTGACTTGATAGGAATATACTCTATAACTAGAAAAGGTCAATATGAGGAAATAGAAAAATTTTATTAATAAAAAATCGTATTATGATTAAATCAGTTTGAAACTAGTGGATTAAAAAATGATAAAAATGAGTTCTAATTTAGTGGTAAACTCCTTTTTATATTTAGTTTCAAAAATTATAGACCTATAGCTATCAATTTTGATAATATCAAGTAAAAATCGAAATCTATATCAATGTCTTATATAGAAAAAAATAATGAAAAAAGTCTAAGTGAATTACGGATCTCTTAGATTATTTTGATAGATATCATTTTTCATAATAAATAATTAGATTATTGACTAATTAATCTAATTTTGCTATCATTATATTATGACAAAAATTGATAAAATAATATCTTATCTTGATGAATTATTCCCCGATGCGGAATGTGCACTAAATTTTAAAAGTCCTTATGAATTGCTAGTAGCAGTTATTCTTTCTGCACAATGCACTGATAAACGCGTAAATATCGTCACAAAGAACCTTTTCCCTCTAGCCAATTCCCCAGAAAAAATGCTTGCAATAGGACAAGAAAGGTTAAAAGAGATAATACATCCCTGCGGATTTTTCAACACCAAATCAAAAGCAATCATAGAGACAAGTCGGGACTTAATAGATAGGTTTAATGGAAAAGTCCCTTCCACCCTTGAGGAACTCACCACTTTAAAGGGCGTTGGGAGAAAAACTGCCAATGTAGTGATTGCCAATGCCTTCAATGGACAAACTATCGCTGTGGATACCCACGTACATAGAGTTTCTAAACGGCTAGGGCTGACGAGCGAAAATTCTACCCCACTAAAATGCGAAATGGATCTACTATCCGTTGTACCTAGTGATAAACGAAGTCAATTTCATCATCAACTTATACTATTCGGAAGAAATATGTGCAAAGCAATCAATCCAAAATGCAATGATTGTCAACTAAAAAATATCTGTAAATTTTATAAATCTGCTAATACAAATAAAAATTCTTCAAAAAATATAACTAAAAAAGGAAAGTAAAATGAATTTAGATAAAGTGATAATTTCAATTAAATCAGGAAATGGAGGTAGCGGAAAAGTCAGTTTCCATCGTGAAAAATACGTAGAAAAAGGCGGTCCAGATGGTGGAGATGGCGGAAACGGCGGTTCTGTATATTTTGTTGGCGACAGATCAAAAAATACTTTAATAGATTTTCAATACGAACGCAAGTTCGAAGCGGAAAACGGTGAAGGCGGAAGTGGAAAACTTCAAAATGGGAAAAACGGAAAAGACATTTATATCAAGTTGCCTCTTGGCACTATAATCAAAGACGCAGAGACAAATCAAATCCTAGCCGACATATACGAAGATGGACAAACCTATTTGGCACTGAAAGGTGGGCGAGGTGGCAAAGGAAACAATTTTTTCAAATCTCCTACTCGCCAGGCTCCTAGATTCAGTCAACTTGGCGAAACGACGAAATGGTACAAAGTCATTTTGGAACTGAAGACGATAGCTGACGTTGCATTGGTCGGAAAACCAAATGTTGGGAAATCTACACTATTAAGCGTCATATCAAACGCCAAGCCGAAAATCGCCGACTATGAATTCACCACTCTCTCACCAAATTTAGGAGTAGTAAAATATTTTGATGACAGCTTTGTTGTAGCCGATATCCCAGGTTTGATTGATGGAGCTAGCGAAGGCGCTGGACTAGGTCACGAGTTCCTTGCCCATATAGAACGTACGCGTTTGGTAGTTCACGTAATAGATGCCTCAGGATATTATAATAACGACATTGTCGAAGATTATAAAATTATCAATAACGAACTGAAAAAATATAATGAGCGCCTTGCTAAATTGTATCAAATAGTAGTATTCACAAAACTTGATATGATTGAAAACATTGATGAAAAAATAAAATATTTTCGTTCAAAAATAAAAGATAAGGTAGAGATCGTGCCTATCAGTTCGATTACGCGAAAAAATGTGGATAAATTGATAAAAATCATTTATGAAAAATTAAAAACTTTGCCAAAATCTAAACCTATGCCGATAGAACAAGCCGAACTTGCAAAGATTGATACTACTTCGGTAAAAATCACAAAATTGGAGCCCCACGTATACGAACTATCTGGAGGATATCTAGATAATCTCCAACGCGGAATTGTATTCAACGATACCCAATCACTAGCCTATTTCCAAAGGCGTTTGCAAAAAGACGGAATAATGGATAAATTCAAAGAAGCGGGCGTTCAAGATGGAGACACTGTAGTATTCGGCAATCTTCAATATGAAATTTATTTTTAAAAGTTAAATAAAAGTTTTATAAACGGATACATTATAAAAAATTAAAAAACAGCAAAATTTAGAAATTTAAAGTAAAAAAATTAAATTTTAATCAAAATATTCATAAAATTTTATTATTTTGAACTTTAAAAAGGAAAACTATGAGCGATGAATTTAAAATAAAATTTAGTAAAGTGAAAATTATAACTATGGTACCTAAAAATGATGTTGACAAAGTAAGGAGAGCAATTTGTCTAAACGGTGCAGGAAAGATAGGAAATTACACTTTTTGTAGCACATCATCAAATTGCATTGACACATTTCTTCCGAATGAAAGTGCGAATCCTTCTATCGGAAAAATTGGCAATCTAGAAAAGGTAGAAGAAATAAAATTAGAAACCAGTTGTGACATTCAAAACGTTGCGTCAGTAGTGAAAATGCTTCGAGAAACGCATCCGTACGAAGAACCAGAAATAGATATTATTCCACTAATTGACGAAACTTGCTTTTATTAAAAATTTATGATTAGATAAAGGAGATTTATGATAACAAAAAAAGAAAGAATTACATTGCGCAGTTTAGCCCAAACTTTGAATCCTATCGTTTTAGTTGGCAAAGAGGGCTTTACTGAAAATGTACTTAAGCAAATTGACGGAGAGCTGTACAATCACGAATTGATAAAGATTAGTATGCAAGAAAACGCTACTCCGCCAACTGAATTTGAACTGACTGAAATGGCTGTGAAACTTGGTGCAGAACTGGTCACAACTATTGGTAGAAAAATTGTTTTGTATAGACATAGCGAAAAAAAAGGTATTAAGCACATACTTGATTAAGTCCAAAATGGTTAACACAAATAATATTAATTGCATCAATTAGCTAATAAATATCTCTGATTAAACTTCAATAAATATTGAATATATTAAAGATTAAATATTAACTTATTGAAAACAAAAATTATAAAATAAAGATTTTTATGATACAAATCTAAAGATTTTTATATTCCAAAATTTTTAATCTATCCGTTTATAATCTTTGATGCAAAAGTCAGTAGATTTCATCTCTTTTTTTGTATTGTTTTTTTTGTTGAACAAATTGCCTAGATTCGAGAGTTTAAACAAATCGAGTAATCCATTCCCACCATTATTCGAACTGAACAAATTAAATATGTTAGACAAATCAAAATTTGAATCATTTGAATTCTGTCCATCATTCTTTGCGTTTCCTGTGCCAGTCAATCCAGCCAGCAAATTCCCCAATCCTCCACCCTTTCCCAATGATGAAAGAAATGGTAAAATATTTTTTAGGTCAAAAGGAAATGGTGATTTATTCTTAGGATGATCACATTTATCATTTGGCGAATTTGATTTTGGCACACAGTCGCAATTCCCCTTTTTAAAACTATTATCTATATAAAAATTAGGAATATTTTCATACGGTTCTTGAAATACAATTTTTTGAGGATGAGATTTCTCTTTTTGTTTCTCTCGCGGTTCAAAATTTTGAATATAAGCATTAGGTTCAGGGAAAAGGGCATTCCTACTATCTTCAAACTTCATATTATTATTTATGAATCAAATTTAATTTTGTCACCATAAAATTCGCAATCTCATAATAATATTTAAGAGGTAAAAAAATGCCAAGAGATTTCAAAAATTTTTCAAAAGATCACAAAAAAGTCGTTGAAGAAAATAAAAACATTATCGGTGAAAATCCAGACAAAGCCGATGAATATCAAAACATATTAGATAAATATAAAAATATGGATAGCAACGAACTTATGTCAAACTTATTTAGCGAGGCTAGCAAATTAAAGCGAGAAGGAAAGTTGGATCCAAATCAACTAAACAATCTCAAATCTTCCATTTCACCCTTCCTAAATAACGAACAACAGCAGGTGCTAAATTCTATCATAAACAGCATAAATGAACAAAAATAAGATTTCGCCTGAATTATTAAACCGCGTGTCTGTTATGGATAAGAATAAAACGGACTCGATTTTTGTATCCTCATACGATTTTTGGAAAACAAAAAAATTTTTGGATAAATACAAATATTCGTATATTCCATATAAATTTGCCAATTGCTTTTCTCTCAATCTAGATTATGATGACATATCGATTTTATCAACCCTACCAGACGTAGAATATTTGCACTCAAATCCATTAGTCAAAATACAGCGTGCACAAGTTGAAAGCATTAACCTACATCGGCTCACTGAAAATAAATTTTTAGGTCAAGGGCAAACTATTTGTTTCATTGACACAGGCATCTATCCACATTTCGATTTCCTATATCCGAAAAACAGAATTATCAAATTTATTGATCTAATCAATCATCATAAACAACCCTATGATGACAATGGACACGGCACATTCGTGGCAGGAATCGCTAGCGGAATGGGAATAATTGATCATTCCAATATAGGCTTTGCACCGCGTGCTAACGTCATTTCTATCAAAGCGCTAGGCAGACAAGGCAACAGTAATAGCAATGTGATATTGGATGCGATGCAATGGATTTATGAAAATCACAAAGTATACAACATCACAGTGGTTTGTATGAGTTTCGGAGCAGAGGTCATAGAAAACAACGACCCACTTTCTCAAGGAGCACAAGCCCTTTGGAAACGTGGGATCACTGTGGTTGCCGCAGCAGGAAATAGCGGTCCAAAAAATAGAACCATAAAATCGCCCGGCAACAATCCTTACATAATTACAGTGGGCGCCTTGGATGAAAGCAGTATGAAAACGGCGGACTTTTCCAGTCGCGGACCTACTATATACGGACATAAGCCAGATTTGCTCGCACCAGCCGTGAATATTATCTCGTGCGACAACAAACTCCCACTATACACTAATATGAGTGGCACGAGCGTAGCTACGCCAATCGTGGCAGGAATTTGTGCAGATATCAAGTCACGTTGGCCCAAGATCACAAACAATGAGATCAAAAAATTTCTACTCTCCCACTGCAAAAAAATCACAGGAGATATAGATTCTGAGGGTGCCGGCTACTTGACCTTCAATATTTGATTGCAATTTTTCCATTTTTTGATAAAATAAATATATGATAGAATTCAAAAATGTATATTTGAGATATATAAAAGATTTTTATACTCTTTACGATATTAATTTTGAAATAAATTCTCATACCTTATTTCTAGGCGATTGTTTTGATGGTACGAATTCTATTTTCAGACTGATCGCTAAGATAGACAAAAAATATTTAGGTGAAATCTTTATCCAAGGCAAGGATTTGAAGCAGATCAAAGACAAAGCACTGGATATAGCATACGTCTCAGCCGAACCTTTTCTTTTCAAAAACAAAACGGTATTTGAAAACCTATATTATCCTTTGAAAATAAGAAAATTTAATACCATTGATGCAAAAAACTTAATAAATAACTATGCTAAACAGTTTAAAATTGATATTTTAGAGAAAAAGGCAAAAGATTTATCATTTTCGGAGCAAAAAATCGTCACTCTATTGCGCGCACTCGTCAGAAAACCTGTATATGTACTGGTAGAACATTTATTTTCAAATTTGGAGAAAGCTTTTTTTGAAACTGCCACTGAAATCATCGAAGAATTGAAGTCTACTTCTACTCTAATTGCCTGTGAGATCGATGATCAAAATTTAGTAGCTTATCACGATTTTCGGCGCATTAGGATTGAAAATGGCAGTGTCAAGTATGAGTAATTAAAAGTAGTTCTCACAGCTTTATATAAAAATATAGAGCAATCGTCTGCTCTATATTTTTTTGATTCTATCTTTTCACATTCTAAAAGTCTTTATCTCTCATCCAATTTATATAAATGGATCTTTGCCTGTAGTATTTATTGTTCGCGCGTCCAGTAGTAATTATCGTAAACATCTGTCAAATATGACGCTGCTGTGGCAGTATCTGACAAATCTTCTGCTGAGATCTCTGTGCCCACTTCGCCTTCAGTCGTAGACACACTCCATCCATTAACATTCTCAAATGTCACCGTCTCAAGTCCAGTGCAACTCTGGAATGCTCTCTTTCCTATGCTGGTCACACTCTCAGGTATGGTGATGCTGGTGAAACTTTCGCAATATGAGAATGCATAATCTCCTATGCTGGTCAGTTGACTATTCTCTCCAAAGATGACACTAGTGAGACTAGGGCAATTACGGAATGCATAACTTCCTATACTGGTCACACTCGCTGGGATTGTGATGCTAGTGAGACTTTCGCAATACTGGAATGCAGAAGCTCCTATTTCCGTACATTGACTGTTGCCTATAAAATTGACTGTGGTTATTTTCGGTAAATAATTATAATTAGCTGGATTAAACAAATATGCTGGAATGCGCTGTACATTCTCTCCTATATTCACTGTGATACCTGTGCTATCTTGTCCTGCACTTTCGAATACATGATTATAGCTTTCCAAATCAGACATATTCGTTGCATTGAAGTTGATCTCTGTAAGACTCTTGCAATAATTGAATGCGCTCTTTCCTATGCTGGTCACGCTCGCTGGGATTGTCACGCTGGTGAGGCTAATACAACCTTCGAATGCTCTCTCTCCTATGCTGGTCACGCTCGCTGGGATTGTGATGCTGGTGAGACTAGTGCAATAATAGAATGCAGAAGCTCCTATTTCTGTACATTGACTGTTGCCTACGAAATTGACTGTGGTTATATAGCTAGACGAATTAAACAAATATGCTGGAATGCGCGTTACATTCTCTCCTATATTTACTGTGATACCTGTGCCATTCTGTCCTGCATTATAAAATACATAATTACCGCTTGCCAAATCAGACATATTCGTTGCATTGAAGTTGATCTCTGTAAGACCCTTGCAATTATAGAATGCACGATATCCTATGCTGGTCAGTTGGCTGTTCTCTCCAAATGTGACGCTGGTGAGACTAGCACAATTATAGAATGCTCTCTCTCCTATGGTGGTCACACCCTCTGGGATAACTATTGACGTAATATTATCATTGTCTGAAAAGGCATTATATCCTATGGCTGTGATTGTATAAGTATTCCCTTCTATCACATTGCCTTTTTCGTCCAAGGAATAGGTTTTAGGGATCGTCACGTCTCCGCCTGTACCGACATAATCAGTTATTTTGCCATTGCTGACTTTGAATGGAGAAATCTCAGTATCTCCGTTCGTCCAATAATAATCTGAATATCCCGTACTTCCATCTGTAGCTGTAGATTGAACGGTGAGATACCTGATCGCCGTATCATTGTCATTCAATTCTGCAGATGATAAAACTATCCCAATGCTACCATCGTCATTTTTAGATAAACTCCACCCTACGCTATCTTCAAACTGGATAGAATTTAGCCCTGTACAACCATCAAATGCATAACACTCAATCCTCTCCACACTAGCTGGTATTGTTATGCTGGTGAGACTAGTGCAATATCGGAATGCACTAATTCCTATGCTAGTCAGTTGACTATTCTCTCCAAAAGTGATGCTAGTGAGACCACTGCAATTATAGAATGCAAAACCCCCTATGCTGGTCAGTTGGCTATTCTCTCCAAAGGTAACGCTGGTGAGGCTATGGCAAGCATTGAATGCACTATCTCCTATTTCCGTACATTGACTGTTGCCTACGAAATTGACTGTGGTTATATAGCTAGACGAATTAAACAAATATGTTGGAATGTGCTGTACATTCTCTCCTATATTTACTGTGATGCCTGTGCCATCTTCTCCCGCATAAGAAAATACATTTAAGCCTCCCCAATCAGACAAATTCGTTGCATTGAAGTTGATCTCTGTAAGACCACGGCAATAATAGAATGTCCTTTCTCCTATGCTAGTCACATTCTTTGGAATTGTAATGCTGGTGAGACTTTCGCAATATGAGAATGCAGAAGCTCCTATGCTGGTCACACTCGCTGGTATACTAATGCTGGTGAGACTACCGCAACTATAGAATGCATAAGCGCCTATCTTCTCGATTGTATCTGGTAGAGTTATACTAGTAATTGAAGAGTTGGCGAATGCACCATGCGAAGATGAACTAGCGTCGGCAATACCTGTGATGGTGTGATCAGCGCCGGCTATTACAGTGCCGTCTTCCAATAAAGAGTAGGTGCTTGGAATCACCACTTCAGTAGCCGTACCCGTATATGTCGTGATCTCGCCACTACCATTGATCTCGTATGGCAATAGTTCTGCCACTTGCTCGAACTGTGCGGTATAGGTCACGTCTCCTGTCACTGAACTAACTGCTGGGCTCCAGCCTGTGAATGTATAGGCATAGGTAGCATCCGTACGCGTAGGTGTAGCACCATCGTAGGTAGGAGTGGTGCCATACGCCACATCTTGATCCGTCTCCAATGTAGAGCCGTCCCAATTTTGCCACGTCACTGTATAGGTGTTCACTGTTCTAGTGAAGTTGGCGGTGATCGTCAGATCTGTTTGTATCTTGCTAGCTGAGGTGACTTCTATATCGTCTATCGTCCAATTGCCGAATGCGTAAGTATATTGTGCGTCACTTGCTGTAGGTGTGGCTATTATCTCTTGACCATTTATTGTGAGTTTGTTGTCCTCTACTTTGATCGTTGTGCCATAGTCTACTGTTACACTCTCTACGTCTACTGTGCCATAACTTGTATTGTTACTTTGTATCGTC
>CALWEL010000010.1 GCA_944377305.1 uncultured Clostridia bacterium | reverse complement strand
AGGTGGATTCGAACCACCGAAGACGAAGTCGACGGATTTACAGTCCGTTGCATTTGGCCGCTCTGCAATCTTCCCAATGGAGCTAGTGAAGGGAATCGAACCCCCAACCTGCTGATTACAAGTCAGCTGCTCTACCGTTGAGCCACACTAGCATATTAAGGACTGGTGCCTCGAACCGGAAGCAGAAAATCTTGCGATTGTTCTGGCTCCTCTCAAGCACTTTTGGTGGTGCCTCGAACCGGAATCGAACCAGTGACACAAGGATTTTCAGTCCTTTGCTCTACCGACTGAGCTATCGAGGCATTATTGGCGACCCGAATGGGGCTCGAACCCACGACCTCCAGCGTGACAGGCTGGCGCTCTAACCAACTGAGCTATCGGGCCAAAAATTTATATGAATGTAATAAGAAATATTGTTTTCCAATCGAAAGAAATTGATTTTATATAATCACAAGTCTATCGACTGGTGGGCCTTCACGGACTTGAACCGCGGACCGACCGGTTATGAGCCGGTTGCTCTAACCAACTGAGCTAAAGGCCCCCATCGTGGTCGGGGTGAAGGGACTCGAACCCCCGGCCCCATGATCCCAAATCACGTGCGCTACCAACTGCGCTACACCCCGATACACACGGTATGATTAAATTTTACTATAAGATTAAATAAATGTCAATAAATTTTGCTTAATTTTTTCAAAAATGTTAAATAATATTGAATTATCTAATCTTATATAATATTTCTATTCGTTTAATTTTTCAAATGTTTGATACAATTAATAAAAATTGAAAATAAATTTTCAAAACAAATTGGCTTTGTATTAATAGTCTAGCCACGAAGGGATGATTTCAAAATTTTTATTGTTTAAATATGAAAGTTTAGAATTTTTTTTGAAATTAAAAGAGAGATAATTGGCAGTCAAATGCATTTGTTTTCCTTTATCCTTTCCGTATTTATTGTCGCCCACTATAGGATAGCCATAATAAGCAATATGTGCCCTTATCTGATGTGTTTTGCCAGTAATTAATGTCGCAGACAATAGCGTATTATCTCCAATATATTTTATCAATTCAAATTCTGTAATGACTGGTTCATAACCGCTCGTTTTTATTTCACTAATCCATACTTTTGAAAGATTAGTGATTTTTTTCAGATACACAGTACGTTTAATTTTTGAAATGTCCACCCTGCCTCTAACTAATAATGCATATTTTTTTATTATCCCATTCCGAGTTTTGAAGGCGTCTAATAATTCTCTTTCAGCCTCTTTATTGAGTGCGAAAATAACTAAACCTTCTGTGTTCCTATCAATTCTATGAACTGCCATAATGTTTGGATATTCTTTTTTTAAGATTGAAAGCAGATCTCTATCATTTTCACTAACAATTTCTATGCCCGCTCGTTTATTTACTATTAAAATATTTGTATCTTTATAAATCGTGCTGAACCATTCTTTTTGTTCTCGTTCATTGTAATAGACAGTGACTTTGTCTCCAGTAGCTAATTCTAAATCTTCCTTGACTCTTACTGAATTAACTTTTATATCTTTATTTCCCATCATCTTTCTTATTTGAAACTGAGAAAGAAATGGCAGTTCATCAATCACTGCTTTTGATAGTTTAATGTTTTTATTATTTATGAATTCAATTTTTTGCATTTTAATTTATATATAAATCGTGCATATATTGTGCACCTAGTTCTTGACTATCTAGTGCTTCGCTAATCACCCAAGGGTCAACATTCATTTCTTTTAAAATAGATATAAAATCTGCCAAATTTGGCATACCAACACTGCCGTCTGGCATATTTTCGCCAAAATATAGATGTTTGATTTCTCCCTTTTCGCCATAATTAATTGTATAGGCGTGAAAATGGATTTTTTCAAATTTGTCAGGGATCGCATCTTTGATCTTTTGCAATTTAGATTTCAAAACTTCTTTTGATGTTAAACTACCTATTTCGCGTGCGTGTAGATGTGCTATATCTATACATGGAAAACAATATTTGCAATTTTTACATATTTCAATTATTTCATCAAGAGAACCAAGACTTGCTGTTTTCCCTCCAATTTCAGGATATAGACAAACATTAGCCATATCAATCTCGCTAGTAAATTCATTTATGGCATCAATCAACTGTTTGATTGCAATTTTTCTACCTTGTTCTGTATTTTTATGCCCGCCACCAGGATGAAAGATAATTCGAGTTGCTCCGATTGATTTTGCTATTTCGATGCCTTCTTTCATATTTGCTTTGCTCCGCCCCACGACTTGATTATTAAGGCTGCCTAAATTGATGTAATAAGGTGCGTGAATAGACAAGAAAAAATCACTTTCTGCCTTTTCTTTATATAATAATTTACTATCCTCGGACATTTTAAAACCATAAGTACATTGTATTTCTAAGCCATTTAATCCTTTTTCAGTTAACCAAGGAAAAAGTCCGCTCAATTTCCCTTTATAATGTGTTGGAACACCAGCTACTCCAAAAACCATAATTATCTCCAATCATACAAAGTTTTTGAAAAACTTTTCACGCAAAAGCATATATTTTGCATTGCTAATGCGATAGCTATTATTAATATCTTCATCAAATTTTGAAATGAAATGATCAACCGCTAGTTTATCCTCTATTATAACAATATTTTGCACCCCCGTGCTAAGATGCTCTCGATCTAAAATAAATGAACCAAACAACGAATATTTTGAATCAATTGTGATGGCATTGAAACGAATAAAGCCATCATATAAATATACATTTGCACCTATCAAAGCTAATTGTTTTGCATAAGCACGAGACGCAAAATATTTGCTATGTCTATTCGTTTTCAGTGGAACCATTAATCTAACATCTATATTTGAATTTATCGCAAATCTAAGCAACGACAATATACTTTCGGTAGGGATAAACTCTTCTAATTGTAATTGTATTGATTCCTTTGCTAGACAGATAGCGTCGATAATTAGCAATTCAATATCTTTGCTATATTCGTTTGCTACATACATCATTTTTGTATTGTTGTATATTTTTTCTGTTTCTGGATTTTTAAATTCTATAAATTTATTACCCGCAAAAATCGCGTCTTGATGCGCTGATATATTCATCTCTTGAACAATGTCTCCACTGAATTTAATAAAAGTATCAGCAATATCATATTTGTCAGCCAATTGATTATTCTTCACGTCCAAATTGCAAATATAACATAACTTTCCGTCGATAGATATTAAATTACGCTTGTTTGCATATACTTTACCAATAGTATTATGTTTGCTAAATCTATGTACTTTAATATTATTGTCTCGCAATTTTTTTAATATCTTATTACTAATTAGACTATCATAAATAAATTTGATTTTCACTCCTCCTCTAGCTCGCTCAATTAAGGCTTGCAGTATGTCAGAGAAATCATATTTATTTACTTTTGTTACTTCAAAAATGATATAATCTTTGGCTTCATCAATTTCGTTCAATAAGTCCGACTTCAATTCGCAATATTTATCAAATATTCTATATGCATTATTAACCGTCAATTTTGCATTGTATGCCATTTTGTTGAATTGATATAATTCTTCATTCGTACTGACATCATTATTGACAACATCATTTTGTATCAAAGATAAATAAACTTCATCTTCTCGTTGCTTGAGCGATAACGATTTTTTCTTTTTATAAAAAATTGATCTTGAAAATATATATATACAATATCCAATTATGCTTGTAAATAAAAATAAAATTGACCAAATTATTAAATTCCTAGGCTTATCACGTTCAAAAATGATCATTATGGATGTCATAATGATATATGATAATATTAAAAATACAACTGTAATAATCTGTAATGCCAACATTTATATAATAATATCAAAAAGAATTTATATTTGCAACTATTTAAAAATAAAAAAATAAGTGAAAATCATTGAAAAAATTAAAAATATATGCTATTATATCAAAGTGTCTAGCAATTATTTAAACTAATCATATTATTGCTAGTCAACTAATTATACTAAAATAGGAAATTAATTCATTTTTAATTTGCCTTATAATTTGTCTTTTACATATTGATTTGGACACAAAGATATTTCAATTATTATAATAGACATATTAAAACCAATTTTAGTCCTATTTAACAACATTAGTTAGACCTTCGCTATATCCTATACAACTCTTTCAATATGCTACTGTGGCTCAGTCGGTAGAGCAGCTGATTCGTAATCAGCAGGTCGGCGGTTCGAGTCCGCCCAGTAGCTCCAAAGATTTTTATTTATAAATATTTCATATTTTTTATGAGATAATTTTTTCACATTAATAATTATAAATCAATATAGTTATTATTAACATTTGACTTATCTCAAAAATTTTGTAATAATGATTATAAATAAAATTTCAACATAGCTAAAACGATTATGTCAAGCTTATTTGAAATTTTTGATTAAAGGAGAAAGTATGAAAGGATGGTTATTTACAAAAACTGGTGTAGCACCCAAACTAATTGAAAAGGATGATCCTATACCCAAAGATGATGAAGTGATATTAGACATTAAAGCTGCAGGTTTATGTCATTCAGATGTCGCCGCATTAGAAGATCCTTCTTGGATGAATTTAATTACTGCTGCCCCAGTTATTTTTGGTCACGAGTGTGCAGGAATTGTTTCAAAAGTTGGCAAAAAAGTAAAAAATTTAAAAATTGGTGATCGTGTTGGAGTATCTCCACAGCATCCAGATAATCCATTAGATGCTATTGGTTATGTGCGAGATGGAGGATATGCTACTAAATTAGCTGTGCCCGCAGTTCAATGTGTTCCTTTACCTGACAAAGTCAACTTTGTACAAGGTGCATCAGCAACAGATGCGGGTATGACTTCATATCACGCATTATTCACCATAGGAAAAGCTAAACGCGGAATGAAAGTTGGAATTATAGGCATAGGTGGACTTGGTCAATTTGCGGTTCAGATGGCAATTGCCAAAGGTTGTAAAGTATATGCTGTTGATATAAAGAAAGATTCTAGAGATTTGGCAAAATCTTTTGGTTGTATATCGGTTTATTCAAAAGTATCTGAATTGGAGAAAATTTCACCAGAATTGATCGTCGATTTTGCTGGCACTGGCAAAACTACAAGCGATGCAATTAAAGCTGTAGGTTTCAAAGGAACAGTTGTTATTGTAGGTATGATGAAACTGACATCAAATATTGACACATACCTAATGATCACAAAACAAATCACATTAAAAGGTAGCAATGGTGGTACACCAGATGATATCAAAGGTGTTTATAGTTTTTTTGAGTCTGGAAAATTGAATCCAGAAATTACAACTATACCATTTGAAAAAATTGATAAAGGTTTGGAAATGTTAAAATCACACAATATAAAAGGCCGTCTAGTAGCACTAATTAATGTAGATGAAAAAGAACCAAAGAAGAGATAAAAATCATATTTTTAGAGAAGGTAAATTACGATCATAATTAAAATCAAGTTGAACACATACAGGCAAAATAAAATAATCTTTTAGTAAAAAATATTTTTAATAAAAATTTATATTCATTTGAATCAATTGAAAAAATTGTTAATTTAAAAAAAAGTCATATATCTAAAATAATCTCTAAACGATTTACTTTGATAAATGACTTCTTTTTATTTATTAAAGATTAAATTTATTGATTTTTGCTTTTAGCTTTATTTGATTGAGTTTTAACTTCTTCTTTGATGTCTTCAATAATTTCTTTACCCTTTTCAACACCTTTTTCAACTGTGTCAGCAACAGGTTTATTTGTCTTGCAAACAATCGCACCAATTACGAAACCTATACCCATACCTATGATTAACTCCTTCATAATACTCCTCCCGTAGATATTTTTTGCAAAATTTGTGAAATTATGTAGAAATAGTCAATATAATATGAAATATTTTCTCTGAATTGTCTATAATTCGATTTCAAATATATATACTAATAATAAAATATTGAAAGTGCTATCAATATTTGGTGTCTTATATTTAAGTGTTATACAATATAGAGTTAATTGTTTTTATCTTTTGATCTACGTTCTTTTTCAAGTTTATCTTTATAATCCTGAACAGCCATTTTCATACAATCAATACAGAAGTTAATATCTATAGGTTGTTCATCTCCTAAAGTTGTCATAATAGTATATGGATCAAGGAACAACATTTCTATCATTTTATTTTGTACCATTTCGGTCATTGTAGAGCAAATGGCTGTAATATAAGGATTCGCCTGTGCTCTAAATTTACATTCTATAATCATTCCAGCATCTATACGAAGAGAAAATTCAATGTGTGCAGTTTTATCTGCATTGTAGACATCTGCAATGCCATCAGGCTTTGATATTCTACCTGCATTTTTAGGATTATTAAATAAATTAAGAACAACATTACTATACATTTCTATCCCCCTTTCTCTTTCTCGTCTTCATTCCATAAGTAGACGAGTAAGCACGGAGCTCTTCAACACAGCGCTTTAATGTAGAAATTGTATAATCAATTTCTTCATACGAATTGTTTTTGCCAAAACTGAATCTGATTGTACTGCGAGCATCGTCATTATCTAGACCAATAGCTGTCATAACGTGTGAAACTGATAGGCTATTGCTTGTACAAGCACTTCCTGTAGAAACAGCAATACCTGCCATATCAAGTTTTGTAAGTAAACTTTCGCCGTCAACACCTACAAAAGTGACTGATACAATTTGTGGTAATTTCTGTCTAATATTAGCATTGATATTAATATTTTCGATTGTGGATGTTAGTTGAGTGATAAAATATTCGCTCAATAATTTTAATTTATGATTGTTGGCACGCATATTTTGTCTAGCAATTTCGACAGCTTTTGCAAATCCAACAATACCTGCAGTGTTAGTAGTTCCACCACGCTTCCCTCTCTCTTGATTTCCACCATAAATTAAATTATCAATTCGATATTTATTGCTAAGATATAAACATCCTACACCTTTTGGTCCATAAATTTTATGTGCGGACATTGTCATAGCATCTATACCTATATTTTCAACGTCAATGTCCATATTCCCATATAATTGAACAGCATCAGTATGGAAAATGGCACCTTTTTCATGAGTTGTTTGAGCGATGGCTTTCAAATTTTGTATAGTACCAATTTCATTGTTTGCAGCCATAATTGACACCAAAATCGTATTTGATTTGATTGAATTTAAAAGTTCAGTAAATCGAATATATCCATTTTTATCTACATTAAGATATGTCACTTCATAACCATTTTGCTCAAGATACTTGCAAGCATTTAATGTAGATTGATGTTCAATCTTAGTAGTGATTATGTGATTTCCGTGCAATCTATTTGCAGTCGCAAGTCCAATAATTGCCCAAGTATTTGCTTCACTTCCACTTCCTGTAAAATAAATTTCACTTGATTTTGCATTGATCGATTCAGCAATTGTATCTCTACTTTGATCTACCAAATCAGACGCCATTCTTCCAAAAGAATGAACAGAAGAGGTATTACCAAAAACCTCACTAAAAGCAGGAATCATTGCATTTAACACTTCCGCTCCTACGGGAGTTGTTGCTGCATTGTCCAAATAAATCTTTTCCATAATTTATCTCCATAATAAATTTATCACAATATGTAAATTTTGTCAATACCAAATTGTTTCAAAATATGTTTCAATATGCAAATTTAAACAATATAAAAAAGAAAGCGCTTATTAATCCATACGGGTTACCTATTGCGCTATACTTTTAATCTTCTAGTTTCATTTCCTTGCATCTTTTCACAAATTCAACTACATCATCAAATGAATTTAAGCCTACCATACTATCTAGTTTTTTACCGGATCTAAAACAGACAAGCGTAGGTACACTGAACACTCGATATCTTTTGGCAATATTTTCACTTTCATCAATATCTAAATTATAAAAGTAAACATCATCAAATTTGTCTTCAACTCTTTCCAAAATTGGTTTCAACATTCTACAAGGCATACACCAAGTGGCAGAAAAATCTACCAAAGTCACGTCTTCACCATTAATGATATCATCAAAATTTTCTTCGTTGATACTTTCCATATATAATTATCCTCCCCTAAATTAATCTATACATCTCAATGTATTGTTTCACATTGATTAAATTATTAATTTTTAGCAATCAATTTATTGATTACTTTAGCACAAATGACTGTTGCCATATTCACAGGATAGTATACCACACTCAAAATATTTTGGCAATCAATTTCAGATGCTTTTTGTTTAGTATAACAAACATCTAGTTTATTTATGCGTTCAGAACTACAAAATTTCCTAATCACTTTTGCTAATGGATCATACAAAGTCTTTTTAATATCCGAGATCTCAAATTGAGGATATTCAAGATATCTTTTCCCTGCTCCCATAGCGGATATAATATATATGTTATTTTCATACGCATATTTTATTAGAATTTTTTTTGCCTTTACATCATCAATACAATCTAAAATAATATCATATTTGTTTAAGCTAAATTTATCAATATTATCTTCAGATAATTTAATCGGATATATATCTATTCTTAAATTTGGATTGATATCTAGTAGTTGTTTTTTCAGTACTTCTACTTTGATCTGACCAACATTTGAACGAAATGCTAAAAGTTGTCTATTCAAATTGGTTATATCTATTCTATCAAAATCCACCAAGTCTAAATTTTGGATTCCAGAGCGCACCAGAAATTGCGCAAGTGCACTACCAACTCCACCAACACCAAATATTATAACACGGGCAGAAAAAAGTTTCTTGATTTGCTCTTCATCCAAGACTTGCAAAAATCTGTCAAGATATTCAATGTCATTTTTACTATAAAACATATTTTTTAAAATCGTGAGTATGAATAAGTTCTTTCATACTATTCAACACAAATGATTTATCAATTTTCACTTTTACCATAGGATTATCTTCGCTAGCATTGAATGATATATCTTCAAGCAATAACTCCATTATTGTCTGCAACCTTCTTGCCCCTATGTTTTCATTAGTATCATTTTCGTCTTTTGCTAATTCTGCTATGGCATCAATAGCGTCATCTGTAAATTCTAAATCGACATTATCAATCTTAAGCAATTCTTGATACTGAGTGGTGATTGCATTTTGAGGTATTGTTAAAATCTTCTTAAAATCTTCCTTGTCTAAACTGTCTAATTCTACTTGAATAGGAAAGCGTCCTTGCAGTTCTGGTATCAGGTCACTAACACTAGATATATGGAATGCTCCTGCAGCAATAAAAAGTATATAATCGGTGTGAACTACGCCATATTTAGTATTGACTACACTTCCTTCAACAATAGGCAAAATATCTCTTTGCACGCCTTCACGTGATACATCCTGCCCATTGTTTTTCTTCGCTGCAATTTTGTCTATTTCATCAATAAATATAATACCCTCTTGCTCTGCTCTGTATATAGCTTCTTTATTTATTGAGTCGGGATCGATGAGCTTTTCGCATTCTTCTTCAAGTAATATTTCTTTTGCTCGCTCCACAGTCATTTTTTTCACTTTTCTAGCTACTTTGAACATTCCTCCCATTATTTGACCTATATTGATCTCACCGCCACCACCGTCTAACAAATTGATTTGTTTAGGTTGCTCTTTCACGTCTATGTCTATGACATCTTGATCATATATTCCCTTTTTGTAATCTTCATAGAATTTTTCTCTAAATTTTTCCGTATCAATATCTTCTGGTTTGTTAGATTTTTTCAATGGATACAAAATGTCAGTGATCTTTTTGTCCACTATAATAGATGCTTTATCTTTAATCTTTTCTCTTTGTTCTTGACGAACAATTCTAACCGAAGCCTCAACAAGATCACGAATCATACTTTCTACATCACGTCCAACATATCCAACTTCGGTGTATTTTGTAGCTTCAACTTTCACAAAAGGAGCATTTACAAGTTTCGCAAGTCTTCTCGCAATCTCCGTTTTACCAACGCCAGTAGGTCCCTTCAAAATAATATTTTTAGGAGTGATCTCTTCTTTCAATTCCTTTGGAAGTCTGCTTCTTCTATACCTATTGCGTAATGCAATTGCAACAGCGCGTTTAGCTTTCGCTTGCCCTATGATAAATGCATCTAAATTTTTAACTATCTCTTTACAAGTCATCATATTACACCTCTTCTATCACATAATTTGTATTCGTGAAAACACAAATATCCGATGCTATTTCCATTGCTTTGGTTGCAATAGATTTTGCATCAAGTTTCGTATTTTTCATCAGTGCTTTTGCAGCTGCTAATGCGTAATTTCCTCCGCTACCAATAGCACAAATACCATCATCTGGCTCAATGACATCACCGACACTCGTAAGTATTAACAATATATCTTTATCTGCAACGATCATCATAGCCTCAGCATTAGATCGGGCACCATTGCGAATATTCTTTGCATATTCAACTGCACTACGCATTAAACTTCCACTATATTTATTGAGCATTTTTTCAAATTCTTCGCACATTGCGAAAGCATCTGCTGTGCCACCAGCGAAACCGACTACAACTTTCCCATCAAAAAGTCTACGCACTTTGTGTGCACTGCCTTTTAAAATAACTGATTGCCCCATTGTCACCTGTCCGTCACCTGCAATGACGGTTTTTCCATCTTTTTTTACAGCAACAATTGTCGTACCTCTAAATTGTTCCATTTTTACTCCTTATTTTGATTTATTATGCTTAATTTCCTTTTTATCTCATCCAATGCCCTTAACCTAAATGCTATATATCGTTCTTTTTTATCTTTGATATCTATTGGATTAAGTATACCAAAATTTGCATTAATGGGCTGGAAATTATCCTTATTCGCACTGATAAGATAATTATATAGTCCACCTATAATTGTATCGGCACTAAAAGATATCAATGGCTTATTCTCTATCATTCGAATAACATTAATGGCGCAATACAATCCGCTGGCGATACTTTCAACATAACCTTCCACACCGCTCAGTTGCCCTGCAACAAATATATTATTGTCAGAATTTAAACGAGAATACCTATCTAAACATTTTGGGAAATTAACAAAATTGTTTGTATGCATTACTCCGTAGCGCAAAAATTCTGCATTTTTTAAAGCTGGAATCAAACTAAAAACGCGCTTTTGTTCTGGGAAGGTCAAATTTGTTTGAAAGCCAACTATGTTATATATTGTACCACATTTATTTTCTTTTCTCAACTGAACTACAGCATAAGGTTTATCTTTTTTGTGTGGATTAGTGAGTCCAACAGGTTTAAGTGGACCAAATCTTATGGCATCCACACCGCGCTTGGCCAAAATTTCAATAGGCATACACGACTCAAATAGATTCTTTTTCTCAAATTCGTGCAATAAAACACTTTTTGCATTTATTAATTCGTTATAAAAATTCAAATATTCATTTTTGTCCATAGGGCAATTTATATAATCTTCGTCACCTTTTCCATATCTAGCACCAAAAAAAGCATTGCTCATATCTATTGATTCTGCACTAACAATAGGCGATGCAGCGTCATAAAAATATAAAAATTCTTCACCTATTTTAGATTTTATGGCTTCACACATTTTATCTGATGTAAGTGGACCTGTAGCAAGAATTGTGATAGCATTTTCATCAAAACTTGACACCTCTTCTGAATGAATTGTGATATTTTTATTGTTTTTTATCAAATCTGTGACCGATTGTGAAAAGGAATCTCTATCAACCGCCAGTGCCTGACCTGC
This sequence comes from uncultured Clostridia bacterium, assembly GCA_944377305.1. Classification (GTDB taxonomy): domain Bacteria; phylum Bacillota; class Clostridia; order Christensenellales; family UBA1242; genus Onthoplasma. The sequence continues at coordinate 43,956 of CALWEL010000010.1, read as the reverse complement.
AGGCACTCTATTTTGATAAGCAATTTCTAATAAACTGCTCCCTAATAGTGTAAGTTCACGTTTCAATACACCAGATGCAGTATTTTCATCATCACTCTTAAGTGAATTGCTACAGACGATTTCTGCAAAATTTTTTGAGTGATGCGCGGGAGTTTTTTTAATATCTTTCATTTCGTACAAGTCTACTCTATAACCTCTATTTGCCAAATATAGACTAGCTTCACAACCTGCCAAGCCTGCTCCAATAACATTAATCTTTGACATAGGTGCATCCTTTGTTGTTGCATAAAATGGTCGTAGTGCCGTTTTTATTGAATTTTTTAAATAGATTACTATTGCATTTTGGGCATTTTTCACCAATTGGCAAATCCCACGACATATAGTCACATTTCGGATAATTTGTACATCCAAAGAATAATTTACCACGTTTACTATATTTTGCTTCAACCACTCCGCCACATTTTGGGCATACTCCAGTTTCTTTGATATCAAATTTTACAGAATTTATATTCTTGGTATTCTTACATTGTGGAAAATTTGAGCACGCCAAAAATTTCCCAAATTTTCCATCACGATACACCATCATTGCCCCACATTTGTCACACTTTATATCGCTAGGTATAGGCTCTGATTTTTGTAGGATGATCCCTGCTTGATGACTAGCAAGGTCTAATTGTTTGCTAAAATCTTTATAAAAATTATCTACAATATCTTGCCACTTTACTTTGCCAAGTTCGACATCATCCAATTGTTTTTCCATTTCAGCCGTAAATTTGATATCCATAACATTTTTAAAATATTCTTCCAAATATTCTGTTACTTGTATGCCAAGTTCGGTTGGGATCAGTGCTTTCTTTTCAGTTTTAATATAATTTCTGTTGAATAGAGTCATAATAGTAGCCGCATAGGTAGCAGGTCTACCTATTCCCTGAACCTCCATCTCTTTGATCAAAGTCGACTCAGTAAATCTGCTAGGTGGTCGGGTAAATTTTTGCTCTGTGACAATCTTGTCTTTTATTACAATTTCATTTTCAACTAAATCTGGTATGTTAATTCCATTTTTCTCATCATCTTGATTTTTAAGCACCTTTGTATAGCCATCAAAGATCAGTGCTTTCCCGCTAGCTCTAAACTTATAATCATTAGCAAGAACATCTACAGTTAAACTATCATATTGAGCATAGCTCATTTGACTTGCAATAAAGCGTTTGAATATCATTGTATACAATCTCAAATATTGGTCTTCAATTTTGCCATTCAAATATTCTGGAGTATATTTTAGATTGATAGGTCGTATAGCTTCGTGTGCATCTTGAGCATTTTCTTTTGTAGAATATTCATTAAATTTTTTAGGAGCATATTGTTCACCGTAATTATTCAAAATATACTCTTTTGCACTGAATTGAGCATCAAGGCTAACTCTTGTCGAATCCGTACGTATATAAGTAACCAACGCAGTTTTCCCCTCTCCTTGTATCATCACACCTTCGTATAATGACTGTACGCATTTTGTATATGAATTCAAAGTCATTTTAAGTTTGGATAATGCGTCTTGCTGTAAACTACTAGTAATGTATGGAGCTGGCGGTTTTGAATAGGTTACTTGTCTCTTTACTTCAGACACCTTGTATTCTGCATTTTCTATTTCAACTAATATTTTATCTACCGTTTCTTTATTTGGAATCTCCAATTTTTTGTCTTTATACTGGATTAAATCAGCTTTAAATTTTTGTTTTTCTTTTTTTAATTCGGCAATTACATTCCAATATTCAACTGGTACGAATGATTGAATCGCTTTTTCTCTGTCTACAACCAATTTTAAAGTGACCGATTGGACGCGTCCAGCACTCAGCTTTCCGTGAATCTTTTGAGATAACAATGGGCTCAGTTTATAGCCCATAATTCTATCAAGCACGCGTCTACCTTGTTGAGCATTGACCAGATCATAATTGATAGGCTTCGGATCAGATATACTTGCTTGGATAGCTTTTTTGCTAATTTCATTGAATGCTGTTCGAACCAAAGCATTTTTATCTAATCCTAATATTGTAGCCAAATGCCAAGCTATCGCCTCACCCTCTCTATCTGGGTCCGTTGCCAAATATATGGCATCTGCTTTTTGCGCTCGCTTTTTCAGATCCTCAACTAATGCTTTTTTTTCGGGTATAATTTCATAAGTTGGCTCATATCCGTGATCTATATCAATAGCAAAACTTTTTGCAGGTAAATCTCTAATATGTCCTTTTGTTGGGTATACTAAATACTCTGGTCCTAAATATTTTTTAATTGTATCACGCTTACCCGGTCCTTCTATAAAGACGATCTTCATACTGCTCCTTATATTTTAATTAGTTTGATTATTTATTTCATCATCACTACTCAATTCATAATTATCTGGCAATACATATCTTAATATGTCAGACAATGTATTTGTTTCAATTGCATTTGTCCAAAACATTTTATTATTGCTATCAGCATCGTCAGCATTTAAACATAGTGTTTCTACACCAGTTTTGTAAACAGTTTCATCATTTTGTCCGTTGCCGATAAAGAGAATGTCTTCTGGGTCACAATTTTCTTGAAGCATAATATCTTGAATGTAGTCTTGTTTATCTTCAATTCTATAGCTAGCTCCGCTCACGATATTATTTTCATCAAAAAACAATTCAACCCCTTCAATGTCTGATATGTATTGTAATACATTTTTTAAGGCAATATTAATAATATTTTTAACGCCTTGTGACATAATATAAATTTTTATATCTAATTTATGAAATAATCTAAAAATTTCTTCTATATCATTGATTAGGTTTATATTCTTAGCTAAGGTTTTCATCACTGACTTCTCAAGTTTATGTTTTTTGTACGAATCAATACATCTAATGACCCATCCTTTATAGTCAAATTCGCCATTTTTATATTGGTTGTATAAATACTCATCCTCATCCAAAGCATCAAGGTAATTCCAAATGTTATACCAAGAATTTGATCCCTTTTTAGTAATAGTCAGCGTCCCGTCGAAGTCAAATACCACATATTTTTTCATTTTTTCTCCATTTATGTTTTAATATAACTATTGTTGGCAAGTTTTGTGACCAATCCATTCATCTCAAGTTCAAACAAAACTGAATTCAATTCGCTTGCGGGAATATGTGTAAAGTCTGCAATTTCTTGAAATGTCTTTTTTTCAGTCTGGATATAATTTAATATACTTTGATCAAGAATGTCAAGTTGAATATCAAAAATTTTATTTTTATTTTTATTAATATGCAAAGCTTCAAGAATAAAATCAGGAGATAGAGTGATATGCGCTTTTAATTCTTTTATGAGTGAATTGGTTCCTTTTGACATCTCTGATGTGATTTTGCCAGGAATTGCATAAACTTCTCTATTGAAATCATCTGCATATTTCGCTGTGTGCAGTGACCCACTCTTTTCACCAGCCTCTGGAATCAAAACTCCACTTGATAAACCCGCAATTATTCTATTTCTAATAGGAAAATAATAAGTCGTAGGGGTGACATTTGGACTATTCTCTGATAAAATCAGATTATTTTCTATCATTTTGCGTGCGAGAGCTTGATTCACTGCTGGATATATATGATATAGCCCACCTGCTAATACAGCAATAGTTTTGCCTTGATTTTCTAATGCGGTTTTGTGCGCAATCGTGTCAATGCCAACAGCCATACCTGACACTATTGTTACATCGTTTTGTACTAATTCCTTTACAAATTGTTTCGTGGTCACTACTCCATAGTCAGTAGGACGTCTAGTGCCCACCACTGCAATTGACACGCTATCTAATAATTGTATATTTCCTTTGCAATAGAGACACAGCGGAGGCGACGCTATCTCAAGCAGTAATTTTGGATATCTAGGATCATTGATTGTGATTATAATGATATTGTCACTATTAAACTTTTCAATATATCTATCCAAAATCTGATTGTCTAGCATATTTGACATTTTGGCGATTTCATCGTCAGCTAAAATTTCACGGATATATTTATTAGACAAAAAGGAAGATTTGATATCCTTCCCTTTACCAAATAGTTCTAAAATTTTTTTCTTTTTTTGATAAGTTAGAAATGGAAACAAATCTAACCAAATTATATTCCTATCTTCTATTGTCATTTCACACCGTGTACTTTTTGTCCAATGTTCTATATTGTATTGCTTCCATTAGATGTTTTCTTTCAATATTTTCTTTTCCATCTAAATCTGCAATCGTACGTGCAACTTTCAAAATTCTATTATAAGCACGTGCAGTTAAATTAAATCTCTTAAATGCTATTTCTAACAGACTAGTAGAATCTTTGTCTAATGCGCAATATTTTTTGAATTCCTTTTCATTCATCTTTGCATTAGAATATATCTTGCTATCTTTAAAGCGTTGAAGCTGAATGTCTCGTGCGCGATTTACTCTCTTTTTGATTTCACAGCTAGGTTCTTCTAGTTCGTAATGAGATAAATCTTCGTAATTGATGCTATCTACTTCTATATGCAAGTCAATTCTATCAAGCAATGGTCCGCTGATCTTCGATAAATAGTTGTGAATAGCGGTGGCGGTACATTTGCACTGATTTGTCGTACTTCCATAATATCCGCACGGACACGGATTCATACTCGCAACCAAAATAAAGTTGGCAGGATATTGTACAGTGAGAGCATTCCTTGCGACAGTTATGTATCCATCTTCCATAGGCTGACGTAATGTTTCGATAGTATTTCTAGCATATTCAGGCATTTCGTCTAAGAATAATACTCCATTGTGTGCAAGGCTAATTTCTCCAGGTTTTGCTTTTTGTCCCCCACCTGTCAAAGCAATCAATGTGGCGGTGTGGTGAGGACTTCTGAATGGACGTTCAACCACTATTCCCTGCTTAGGATCCAAAACTCCTGCTACACTATGGATTTTGGTCACTTCTAGACTTTCTTCAAATGTCAAATCAGGCAAGATTGAAGGAAAACACTTGGCAAGCATTGTTTTGCCCGCGCCTGGAGGTCCTATCAGAATTATATTGTGACCACCAGCAGCAGCTATCTCCATCGCTCGCTTTGCACTAGCCTGACCTTTCACATAGGCGAAATCGTGTTTATAATCGTGCTCTTTTAGTGCGGATTCAAAAGTTTTGCAATCATTCTTTTCAATCGTAATTTCACCTTTCAAAAATGAAATCACCTGCTTTAGTGTCTCTACGGGATATACTTCAATTTTATCAATGAAAGAGGCTTCCATAGCATTTTCTTTTGGAATGATAAATTTATTGAATCCCATTTGTTTTGCACTAATTAACATAGGTAAAATACCATTCAATTTCCTGATTTCTCCATTGAGTGACAATTCTCCCAAAACAACAAAATTTTCTAGTGATTTGTTCGTAATAATCTCTTCTGCAACCAATATGCCGAGAGCAATAGGTAAATCGTACATACTGCCCTCTTTTTTCGTGTCCGCAGGTGCTAGATTGATTATAATTTTGTTGATAGGATAATTGAAACTACTATTTTTTATAGCAGCCTTTACGCGAGATTTGCTCTCTTTGATGGCGGTGTCCGCCAGACCAACCACATCATAACCTGGCAATCCAGCATTTATATCCAACTGAATTTCCACTGGATACCCATTGATCCCCGTCAGCCCATAGGATAATATCTTTGCTAACATTTTTATTCCTCTAAATTGAGCATAACATATATAAGAAAATCTTGTCAAGCAATTTGTCGAACAAATGTTTGAATATGGTAATGTTTTTAGAAAAACTTTAATACTTAATGTTTAATCTAATGAATTTTTGATTGTTAAATTAAAAAAATTTTAGATTAAAATCTTTAAATATTTTTATATGTATTTAAAAAAGTTGTAACTAATACGCTCTAGATCAAAAGAAATTTTAAAAAAATAAATTATAGATTAATAAAAATGTAACAACATAAAAAAGAATAAAGAAAAAAGGCATTACTGCCTTATTTAATTTCTTTAACTTTCGCCGCTTTACCAGAAAGGTCTCGAATGTAATAGATTTTCGCACGTCTAACTTTTCCCTTTCTAACCACGATGATTTTGTCAATACGTGGACTATTGATAGGGAAAGTACGTTCAACGCCAATACCGAATGACACACGTCTAACGGTAAAGGTCTCTTTGATACCTTTTCCTCTCCTTGCAATTACTACGCCTTCATACGCTTGAATACGTTCTTTGTCTCCTTCTTTGACTTTAACCATAACACGTACGGTGTCTCCAATATTAAAAGAAGTAATGTCGCTACGTAATTGCTCTTTCTCGATTTGGTCGATAATAGTCATACTTACCTCCTTTTGACGTTCTTGCAATTGGACTGCAGCGGACCGCCAACGTTTGTTTATTGTATCATAAGAAAAACAAATTTGCAAGTATTTTTTAAAAATTTACAAGGAAATATCATAATTTACAATTTTTAGAATACGAAATTAAATGCCAATTTTACTTTCTCTCGTATTAATTTTCTATAAATAAATTTGATTAGCATCAAAGGAATTCAAAAATCTTTTTATAATTTACAATTTTACCATCTTCGATACTGATTAAGGTGCACTTTTATATAAGATATTTACATTTTGCTTTGATCAAATTTGAGAAATGTTGGTCGAATAAAATTTGTTAAAATTGGTGTATATTTGCTATATCACTCATTCAATTGATCATTAGATCCTCTTCTATTGATTTGGTAAAACAAATTTTTCAATATATTTAGACATAAAATTTCCTTCAATATATGCAAATTATCAAAATGCGTCTTGGATGTGACGGATATCGTCATCAGTGTCGCCCAAGACGGCAATAGCATCAAATCTGCAATTGGCATTCAGCAGATTGTGAGATTTGAGGTACATCGTGGCCACATTTCTTATTTTTTGCTGTTTTTTCAAATCAATCGCTTCGAACGGATCTCCAAATTTTCTGCTCATCCTAGATTTCACCTCAAAAAAGACGATGTAGTCATTTTTGTCTTTTGCGATTATGTCGATCTCTCCCAATTTATTTGAATAATTTGTTTCCAAGATCTTATAGTTCAATTTCTTCAAATAATTTTGGGCAATTATTTCGCTTCTCTTTCCATAAATATTCTTTTGCATTCGTCCTCTCCAATAATATTTTTCAAAAAACTGAGTCTATGTATAGGCGTGACTCCATAAGTTTTGATTGCTTCAATATGTTTTTTTGTCCCATATCCTACATTGTTTTCAAAATCATATTCTGGATAGCTTTTTGAATATTCTTCCATTAATCTATCTCTATACACCTTTGCAACTATTGAGGCAGATGCAATAGCATAACTTGTAGCATCGCCCTTTATTATTGATTTTTCATTTTCGGCTATGTTCAATTTCACCGCATCAATCAACAATAAATCTGGTTTAATTTCCAATTCGGAATACGAACGTTTCATAGCTTTGATTGTCGCATTCAAAATATTTATTTCGTCAATCGACTTCACGTCCTCTACCGCAATTGTATAAGCGATAGCATTAGTTAGTATTTCATCATAAAGTTTTTCTCGATTTTTCTTGCTGACTTTTTTGCTATCAAACACTCCATTAATAATACTACCTTGCGAATATGGCATTATCACGCAGGCGGTCACCACGGGTCCAGCTAATGGACCTCGTCCGACTTCATCTATACCCGCTATATATTTTATTTTATCCGACAACATTGATTTGTCATATTCAAATATTTTCATTGTATCTATCATATAATCTCCAAGCATATTTTTCCAAGTTTCCCAGATCTAAAATCAGTGATAAGCATTTTTGCACTTCGTTCGATGTCTATTTCGCCACCCTTAATAAGACAGCCACGCTTTTTGCCAATTAATTTTAATATTTCTATTTCTTGTATATTATTATCGGTATCTACACCATATTTTGAATTCAAAATTTTTTCTTTACCTAAAGATTGTAACCTTTTGATCAATTGAACTGCCACATCTGGTTGATACAAAATTTCGTCTTTTATTGCCCCTGTGATAGCGAGATTATATGCATTTTCTTCATTGTCAAAATTAGGTAAGAGCACACCAGGAGTATCCATCACTTCTATATCACTATCAAGTTTTATCCATTGCTTGCTTTTGGTCACCCCTGCTCTATTTCCTGTGATTGCTCTAGCCTTTCTACAAAGATTGTTCACAATCGTTGATTTCCCTGAGTTTGGAATACCTAGTATCATTGCACGAATAATAAATTTTACATTTTTTTCTTTGTTTTTTTGTAATCTATCCTTAAATACTGTCTTTATAGCGCTAATAATAATTTTACCATTACCAGATATTGTGGCATTTAAACTGACGCAAGTTCGCCCTTGAGAAGAAAAGAATTGTACAAATTTTTCTATATCTTTTTTCTCTACTAAATCAGATTTGTTCAAGACGAAAATTATAGGTTTATTTCCTATAACTTTTACAAATTCTGGATTAATGCAAGACAATGGGCAACGTGAATCCAAAATATATACAAAACAATCGCAAATTTTGCTATCCTGTTGCATTTGCTTTAATGTCTTATTCATATGACCGGGAAACCAATTAATCATAATTGTATTATAACAAAAAAACAAAATAAACTCAATATTTATTTTGCCTTTTCAAAAAAAATATTTGTTTTAGATTTAATGTAGTACGTTCAATCATTTAAAATCTTCAAATCTAATGTTTCATAATATTGTTTATATTTCATTTTTCTTTCAACAAATCAGGACGATTCTTTTTCGTGATCTCGATTGATTGTTTCTTCCTATATTCCGCAATTTTTTTATGATTTCCGCTCAGAAGTACCTCTGGTACCGAATACCCCATAAACACTGAGGGACGAGTATATTGATTGTATTCGAGTACATCATTTGAAAAACTTTCCTCTACTATGCTATCTGGTGTGATTACGTTAGGAATAAGGCGAACTATAGCGTCCGTTATCACCATAGCAGGCAATTCTCCACCTGTCAAAATATAATCTCCAATTGAAATTTCTTCCATATCAAACATATCAATCACACGTTGATCAACCCCTTCATAGTGCCCGCAAAGCAATATAATATGTTCCAATTTTGACATCTCGCGTGCTTTAGTTTGAGAAAATCTCTTCCCTCTAGGTGACATATAAAAAATTTTGCAATCATCAGTTTTTATACTTTCAATTGCCTTGTAAATTGGCTCACACATCATTACCATTCCCGCTCCTCCGCCAAATGGCTCGTCATCGCATTTATAATGTGGTGCAGACGCAAAGTCTCGAATGTTGATAATATTAATTTCTACCTTTTCATCTGTGACAGCACGTTTAATTATACTCTTTTTGAGTGGAGCGAACATTTCAGGAAATAATGATAAAATATCAATTCTCATACGCGTAGATCCTCGAATTTTTGTTTTGTTGTCACAAATGCATTCAATTTGTCATCATATATCACTATATCCTCCACGAATGGTAATGAATAAGTGACTGGCCCTACCTTAATTTGCAAAATCACACTAGCGCCATAGTCATCAAAATCTATTAATTCGCCTAATTTTTCTCGATTTTCATCCAATACGGGAGCACCAATCAAATCTGATAAATATATTTTATCTTTAAATTCTTTATATTCTGATCTATCAATATATATATATTGATTGCGATATTTCTCCGCTATATCTATGTTTGGAATAATATCAATGTAGACCAAATATGCGTCTTTATTTAATAATGAAATCTTTGTGATATTCCCTTTCTCCAATTTCTTTCCTATCAATATTTGCTTGAACATAGTGAAGTCGACATCTTCAATATAGCTGATTATCTTGACAGCACCTTTAATTCCGTGCGGACGAACGATTTTGCCTATTTCTAGAATGTTTGACATAATTATCTCCATATTTATTTTAACATAATTAAGTTTTTATTGCAATAAAAAAACTTGCATAAGCAAGTCTTAATTTTTTTGTCATATCAATTCTTGGCATCAAATTTGATGACTAATTTTTCTCTAGGATTGCCAAGAGATTTTACAACCGTTCTGATTGCATTAGCAATATTGCCATTCCTGCCAATCACAGCGCCTAGATCTTTTTTCAAAACCTTAACCTTGAAAATTTTAGTCTTGCCCTTACTCTCATCTGCAATCTCAACGGCATCAGGATTTGATACCATATTTTTGACGATATAATCTAACATCTCTTGCATAAATTACTCCTTATGCTTATGATTTTTTCTTTTTGTTATTTGTTTTAGGAACTGAATTACCTTTAACTTCCAAAACACCAACTCTTTGAAGGATTGATTTCGTTGTTTCAGTAGGTTGGGCGCCATTCTTAAGCCACTTTTCAGCAAGTTCTTTGTTGATATTGAGTTGTTTATCAGGCTCTACAAGTGGATTGTATGTGCCTATTTGCTCAATGTACTTGCCATCTCTAGCTACGCGCGAGTCAGCCACAACAACGCGATAGAAAGGTGATTTCTTGTCTCCTAAACGTGTCAATCTGATTTTAACTGCCATAACTTCTCCTTTTAATATTCCTTTACATAAAATTCATTTCAAATAGTAATTAATTAGATGAATATCTGTAAAGTATTTTCGCTTTACATTATAACATAAAGTATTCATAATGTAAAGAGTTTTTTGAATTTTTTTTATTTTAAATTAATTTGATTAAAAACTCTTATATTTTATATATCAATTGATATATTCACTCTAAACAAAATATTTAATCAATCACTTGCTATATTTGCTCTCTTCTTTAATTAGATCATACTAAATACGAATAAATTATTATTAAACCAAAATTTTGACAAATTTAATTAAATAAACTTAATAAATTTGAATAAATCAAAGAATTTCGAACTAAATTAATTACCCATTAGTTTACGTATCATAGCCATTTTCCCGCCATAAGCTTTAGGATTTTTCATCATTTTCATCATCTCTTTGCTCTGATTGAATTGTTTGATAAGCAGATTGACATCGCTCACTTCCACTCCCGCGCCTTTTGCTATTCGCTGACGACGACTCCCGTTGATTATATCCGGATTAGCTCGCTCTTTAGGCGTCATAGATTGGATAATTGCCTTGTTTCTTTCCAACTTTTTCTCGTCAATTTGGTCTTCTATTTGTTTCAATTTTCCGCTGATACCAGGCATCATAGACAACACAGATTTCAATCCGCCCATTTTTTTCAACGAGTTTACCTGCTCAATATAATCATTAAGATCGAAACTGTTTTCTTTAAACTTTCGTTCCATTTCCTTTGCAGTCTTTTCATCCATTGCCTCTTGAGCCTTGTCAATCAAGGTTAGTACATCCCCCATTCCCAAGATTCGAGACGCCATTCTATCTGGATAAAAAGGTTCTATATCTGTCAATTTTTCACCAACACCGACAAATTTGATTGGTTTTCCAATCACGGAACGAATCGAAAGCGCTGCGCCACCACGTGTATCTCCGTCTATTTTGGTAAGAACCACGCCGCTGACATCTAATGCGTCATTGAATGCGGTAGATACTGCCACGGCCTCTTGACCAATCATAGCATCTATTACGAGTAAAATTTCGGTAGGATTAATTGCCCTTTTGATCTCTTTCAATTCTTGCATCAATTTTTCGTCTATTTGCAACCGTCCTGCTGTATCAATTATGACAGTATCAAGACTAAATTTTTCTGCATAAGCAACCGCTTCTTTGCAGGTCTTCACTGGATTTTGTGTTCCGCGTTCAAAAACATCGATTTGGATCGATTTCCCCAACACTTTCAGTTGATCAATTGCCGCTGGTCTATAAATATCACACGCCACTAGTAGCGGTTTTTTACCTTCTTTTTTCAATTTCAAGGCAAGTTTACCGCACATAGTAGTTTTACCACTACCCTGAAGTCCACACATCATTATGACTGTTGGTGGTTTTGGTGAAACATTTAATTTTTGATTTTCACCACCCATCAATTCTATAAGATTATCACGAACAATTTTAATTACTTGTTGTGTAGGAGTGAGACTTTTCAAAATCTCTTCTCCAACTGCTAGTTCGCTCACCTTGGCTATAAAATCTTTCGCCACTGAAAAATTGACATCAGCTTCCAATAAGGCTACACGTATTTCACGCATTGCTTCCTTAATTTCAAGCGCTGTCAATTTTCCGTGCTTGGTCATTTTGCTGAATATATGATTCAATCTCTCGCTCAAACTTGAAAATAGTGCCATTAATTATCCTCCAATATTGATATTATCTCCAACCGAGTAGGTAAATCTATTTGATTGGCTGATTTGTCTTCTAAACATTTTTTTATTTTAGCATCACGTTGTATAAAATGCAATTTATTTTCAATAGATTCTAATGAATTTATTGCAGTATCAAGAGTGTCCTTGACTGCTTGCCTAGTGATATTCAATTCTTCGCTCACTTCTGATAAAGACAAATTGTTGTCTACATACATTTCGATAATTTTTTGTTGTTTATCTGTAAGTAATTTGCCATAGTATTTTACTAAAACAGCAATTTCTACACGCCTTTTTATATCCATTTTGTGCCTCATCACATCAATATTTTTTCTACGAAACTAGTTTTGTCAAAAACATCCAAATCGTCAACTTTTTCACCAAAGCCCGTGAAGATGATAGGAACTTGCAATTCGTTGATAATAGGATATACTACTCCACCTTTTGCAGTGCCATCCAATTTGGTAAGGACAATGCCATCGATGTTGACAGTGTCTTTGAATGCTTTTACCTGCGCAATTGAGTTTTGACCAATAGATGCATCTAGGACTATTAAGTTTAATTTCTGCGCTTCTGGATATTCTCTATTGACTATATTATTTATCTTTTCCAATTCTTTCATAAGATTAGTTTTCGTATGCAATCTTCCCGCAGTGTCTACAATGAGTACGTCATAGTTTTTCGCTTTCATACTGGTGATTGCATCAAACACTACTGATGCAGAATCCGCCCCCTCGCCTTGTTTCACAATTTTGACTTTCAATTTATCTGCCCAATTGGATAATTGCTCAGTAGCAGCCGCACGGAAAGTGTCCCCTGCAGCAAGCAAAACAGATTTTTTCTTATTTTGAAAAAATTTGGTCATCTTGGCAATAGAGGTAGTTTTTCCTACACCATTTACGCCGACCACTGTGATGATTAATGGATAATTGAATTCTACTTCTTCAGCATCAAGCCGATCAATCAAGATTTGTTTCAATTCGTTTTGTGCATTTTCAGTATCCTTAATTAGTTTTTTCTTGCAAGTAATACGCAACTCATCCATTATATCCAAGGCTTGCTCTACACCCATATCACTAGACACTAGAATAGACTCTAATTCGTCATAGAAGTCATCATTGAGTTCTGTGCGTTTGAATGTATATTTTAATTTGTCAAAAAATCTTTTAAATATTCCCATATCTCTCCTTAAATAAAATATCTAGTGTATAAATAATTTAATATACACCAAATATTGATTATGAATTTGTATCCGCAACTTTGACAGCATCGCTGAGTTTCACCGACACGATTTTGCTGACACCCTTTTCTTCCATCGTCACACCATAGAGCGAATCAGCTAGTTCCATTGTAGGTTTTCTGTGGGTGATGACAATAAACTGAGTTTCATCGCTAAAGCGCTTGAGGTATCTTGCATATCTTTCAATATTGGCATCATCAAGTGCCGCCTCAATTTCGTCTAGGAAACAGAATGGCATTGGTTTCAATTTTAGTATAGCAAACAAAATTGCTATCGCAGTCATCGTCTTTTCTCCACCGCTGAGTAAAGATATTTGTTGCAAAACTTTTCCCGGTGGTTGGGCAATTATCTCTACGCCTGCCGTGAGAGGATCTTCGCTAGGAAGAAGTTCTAAACGAGCATTGCCTCCACCAAACAATTCTTTGAATACTTTGGTGAAATTTTCTTGTATTTTTACAAACTCGGCATTGAACTTTTCAAGCATTTCAGCGGACAAATCTTTAATGATCTTCACTGCGTCCTCTTCTGCCTTTTTCAAGTCCTCTATTTGAGCATTCATCTCTTCATATCTGGCACCTTCGCTCTTATACTCTTCTATAGCATTTATGTTCACATACCCTAAAGATGTAATTTGATTTTTCGTCTTGCTAATTCTAATCATCACATCTTTGATATCAAAGTTTTCGTCTTGATCTTTGAATGGTAGACAATCATTATAAGTCATTTCATATTCTTCAAAAATACGTTCTTGCATATTTTCAATATCTAGGTCGACTTTCTGAAGTCGAGTCTCTTCTTGATATATTTTATTATTCAATCTAGCAATATCATTTGACAAAACAGATTTTTTGTCATCCAAATCTTTCAATTCTTTCATAAGAGTTTGCTTGAATTCATCAAACTGAGAAAGTTTGGTATTCAATTCTTCAATGGTTTGCTTGATTGTATCGATTTCAGAATCTTCACTCTGCGATCGATTCATATTCGTTGCTTCGTCGTATACTTTCTGTTGAGAAGCAAGTTCCGCCTCAACTTTGTCTATTGATTTTTTAACATTTTCAATATCTGCTGAATAGGTTTCTATATCTTTATTGAGCGATCTGATTTTTTCTTCAATAGAGGCAATTTTCACTTTTGACTGCATCATACTCTCTTGATATTCGTCACGTTTTTGTTTCAATTCTTCGTAAGCATTTTTATTATCATCAGTAATTTCGCCAACTTTGGCTTGTGATGTGGCGTATTCAAGTTCGATTTTGTCGATTGAATTTATCTTAGTCTCAAGATCAGTCACAATATTTTCCGCAACTTTCAATTGACTAGACAGGCTAAATATATCTTCTTCAAGCGAAGCAATATTTTGTTTTAAACTCTCTAACCTAGTATTTTTTGCATAAAATTCATTGTTCAAGGTCTGTAATGATGTAGTTTCATTATCTAGTAATTCTTTTAGTTTATTCCTAGCAGATAAATATGAATTCAATTGGTTTTCGTCTGTTTGCAATTCTTTTGTCTTGTCTTCTATATTTTTGGCTAAATTCTTAATTTCAGTTTCTTTGCTGAGAAGTGAACTATCATTACTCTTTTTGCTACCACCTGACATACTTCCTTGTGGTGACAAAACGTCTCCTTCCAATGTGACAATTTTAAACGAATAATTGCTTTTTTTCGCAATTGAAACTGCATTATCGAGATTATCGCATACGACAGTGGAGCCTAATAAACTTTCGATGACAGGCTTGAAAACAGTGTCAGTTTTCACCAATTCGCTCGCCACACCTAAGCAACCTGCACTTGATAAATACGACCTATCTGATCCAGACAAACTTCTAGGTTTCACGGCGGTTATTGGTAAAAATGTAGCTCTACCAAGACGCATTTCTTTTAGATATGCGATCAAAATCTTTGCATCATTTTCATCTTTTGTGACAATGTTTTGAATACTCCCACCTAGAGCAATTTCGATGGCTTGCTGGAATTTTGGCTCGACTGAAATAATATTGCCAATCACACCTTTTATCGCACTATTCAATTTTGGATTGTTCTTACCCTCTTGAAGCAATCTCTTCACAGCGAATTGATATCCTTCAAAATCAGCTTGCAAGTTGGATAAAATATTTTTCCTATTTGTATCGTTTGAAATACTAGTTTTAAGTGCGAAAATGCGAGAATTCAAATCGTCAATTGATTGATTCACCGTTTGTAGTTTTTGATTTATCTTAGAGATATTATCCGTCTTGGTTTCTTGCGATTTTTTAATTGTTTCTACTTCGTTAAGCAATTTATTGTATTCATTTTCTAATGTTGTTTTTTCTGAATTTAATTCGGTCAATTTTTCTTTGTCTTGATTCACATTTTCGCGCATTGTGTCGCGTTTCGCTATATATGCTGACAAATTCGCTTTGATGTCTGTCAGTTTGCTAAGGTTGTCTATCATTGCACGCTGATTTTCTTCCTTTTCTCCCTCACTTTTTGCCAATTCGTCTATTAGTTGCAAATATCTTTCGGACAGTGTCTGAGATTCCGAATATAATTTGTTTAAATTTTCCTTTTCTTCATCGCGAAGGGATGTGGCAGACTGGATAAGTGCGATCTTTTGATTATAATCTAATTTGTAATTTTCATATTCATTATTTAGTCTATCAATTTGCTCTTTCAGATATTTTGTTTGCTCATTGAGTAGCCTAGTGTCTCCTTGTTTCTTCTCTAACGCAACTGTATTGTGCAAAACTTGCTCGTGGAGATCGCTAGCCTTTTTATCCAACTGATTGATTTCATTTAATGATTTGTCATATTTCGCTTGCTCAGTCTGCAAACTATTTTCCAATATATTTAAATTGTCTTTGTATCCTTGCAATTTTTCATTGATCTCTTCTTTCGTCTGAGCAGCGTGATCGTATTGATATATGTATGCATTGATCTCTAGATTTTTCAAAATATCTCTATATTCTAGATATTTCTTCGCATCTTCACTCTGCTTTTTCAATGGTCCTAGCCTACGCTCAACTTCTGTTATGATATCTCCCGCACGACTGAGATTATCTCTTACACGCTCAAGCCTATTCTCAGTTTCAACTTTTCTTGCCTTATATTTTGCTATTCCTGCAGCTTCTTCAAAGATTGCGCGCCTTTCCTCTGGCTTTGACTGGATAATCTCTTCGACTCGACCCTGACCAATAATTGAATAACCATCCTTACCGATACCACTATCATATAAAAGATCTCGAATATCTTTCAATCTACGAGGTTTTCTATTGATTTGATAATCGCTCTCTCCACTTCGATAAAGTTTCCTTGTAATGACTACTTCATCATATTCAATATTGAACCACTTATTTGTATTGTCAAAGATAAGAGACACTTCGCAATAACTCAATTTTTTTCTTTTCTCTGTGCCTGCAAAAATGACATCCTGCATAGATTTACCACGCAATGCTTTGCTTGACTGTTCACCCAATACCCAACGTATGGCATCACTTACGTTTGATTTTCCGCATCCGTTCGGACCAACAATTGCAGTGATTCCTCCGTCAAAATTTATATGAGTTTCATCGGCAAAGGATTTAAATCCCGCCATTTCAATTTCTTTAAAAGTAATCATTCTGACTCCATTTATAAAGAATTACAAAATAAATTACATCTTTTGTTATTTGCAATCTAATCAATTATATCAAAATTTTAATATTTTTCAAATTAAATTCAATAAGATAATAAAAAATCACTTATAATTTTTTTTAAGCGATTTTATTGTTAATTTCTATAAGATATTAATATTATTCATTGAAATATAAATAATTTAGTCTGACTAAGGTCTTATTTAATTTCAGATAAAAGGTTTGTCAATGTATCCTCATCTATAATTTCAATATTTAAATCTCTTGCCTTATCCAATTTGCTACCAGCATCCTTGCCAGCTATCACCAAATCCGTTTTTTTGCTGACGCTAGATGTTACGTTTGCACCATAAGATAGTAATATCTTCGTCAATTCAGGTCTAGAAAATGAACTCAGAGCTCCTGTCAATACTATTGTTTTATTAGTAAAATAATTTTCCTCCGTATTGTTGTTTGAGAAGTTAATTTTCACGCCCAACTCAATCAATTTATCAATATTTGTCAAATTGTCTTTATCTTGAAAATATTCGATAATGCTATTAGCTACAATTTCTCCAACATCGTCAATTGAGATAAGTTCTTCAAATGTGGCAGATTTCAATTCTTCAATTGAATTGTATTTTTTGCTAAGAACAAATGCCGTTTTGTCGCCCACATATAATATTCCTAACGAAAATATAAAATTTGACCAATCTATATTTTTGCTTTTTTCCAAACTATTTATGAGATTATTGATCTTCTTTTCCTTAAAGCCTTCCAGTTGAGAGAGCATACTTTCTGTTATAGTAAATAATTCATAAGGATAAGACAAATCAAATTTTTGATACAATTGATTCAATGTCTTCTCACTCAGTCCTTCAATATTGAATGCATTTCTAGATACGAATTGTGTCAATCTATCTACTATTTGTTCATAACAATGCTTATGATTTACGCAAAACAAATTTGCACCGATTGTTTTCAATTCACTATTGCAACTAGGGCAATATTTTGGCGCTATAATTTCTATTGCATCATCAGATTTTTCAGCAAGACCCATAACTTCGGGAATAACTTCATTGCTTCGTCTGACAAATACTCTACTATTGATACTAATCTGCTTTCTTTCTATATCTTGCGTATTATTCAATGTTGCTCTACTAACTGTAGCACCAGACAATTCAATTGGATCAAGTATTGCAATAGGCGTAATTTTGCCAGTTCTACCTACTTGCCAGACTACATTTTTTAGAGTAGTAGATAGTTCGATGGGTTTAAATTTATATGCAATAGCCCATTTGGGAAATTTGTTGGTATAACCAATATCTTCTCTTATAGAACTATCATTTACTTTCAAAACCATACCATCTATCATCACATCTAAGTGTTCCTTTGTCTTGTCAATTTTTTCTATCTCGAGCTCTGCTTGTTTCAGATTTTTGATAATTTTGAAATAATCACCTGTCAAAAATCCCTGATCAACAATGAAATCGTGCATATCTTTTTGCGATTTTATATTATAATCTTCCACAAAAGAGATATCGTAGCAAAAAAAGTCAAGTTTACGTTTTGCCGTCTCTTTTGGATCAAGATTCCTTACCGCTCCAGCCACTCCATTGCGAGGGTTCTTAAGAGGGATATCTGCGGTCTTGTTATATTCTTCAAAAGCCTTGTTAGTCATCATACATTCACCCTGAACGATAAGCCTCTTTTTGAAAGGGATGTTCATAGGCACGCTTCGTATAGTTTTTACCTGCAGTGTGACATCCTCACCGATTTTTCCATTTCCTCTTGTCGTTGCAGTTTTGTATCTTCCGCCATCATATTCCAAGACGACTTTCAAACCGTCATATTTATATTCAAGTGAAAAATCTAAGTCCTGTTTGCCACTATCATTTTGCATATCACTGATCCATTTGCCTAAATCCGAAAAATCTTTTACTTTGTTAAGACTATAGAGAGGGAATTCGTGTTTTCGCTTTTCAAATTTTGATAAGACATCATCCCCGACTCTTGAAGTAGGACTATCTGGAAAGGAAAAATTCAGCTCTTTTTCTAGAGCCAATAATTCGTCATACAACTTGTCGTATTCTGCGTCTGATATCGTCGGATTGTCATATACATAATAATTTTTATTATGCTTATTTACCTCTTGTGTCAACCACTTTAAACGTTCAAGTTTGTCCATTTTACCCCTTATAAATTCGTTTTTATTATAACAAAAATTGATTTTATGTCAATTAGTCGATAAATTCTATAGGTGCATAGTCTAGAGATAGCATCTTTTCACCAACTCCTTCAAACTTTATTTTCACGCAATGATTGCTCGAATTCGGAGTTAGTTCCGTTATCTCTCCTTGTCCAAATTTAGGGTGATTGACTTTCGCTCCCAATTTTATTTTTGAAAAATCAATAGATTTCTTTTCTATTGTATTCTTATTGAAAGTATAATTAAATGATTTGTTTTGATTTGATTCTAAATTATTCATATTTCCTCCTGTTTTATTATAATTGTTTAATTTATTATTTTTACTATAACTATTGAATATATTATAATTATTATATGAAGTTTGACTTGAATTTATTTGTCTGTCAACGACTATATCTAGCTCGTATAAAAAACGTGATTTCACACTATATTCTCGCCTTCCATAAAGATATCTAGATGAACTACTGGTGAGAACCAAATTTTTCTTAGCACGTGTAATTGCCACATACATCAGCCGTCTTTCTTCTTCTATATCTTCGCTATCATTTCGTGATATAGGGAAAATCTTTTCTTCGCAACCGACAATGTAAACATTATCAAATTCAAGTCCTTTTGCACCGTGAACGGTAGCAATCACAACGCCTTTTCCATCATCGCTGTCCATTGCACTAGATAGCGTCACTGATTGCAAATAATCGACAATTGTTGCTCCTTGATTGACCTCTTCAAATTCGCGTACTGAATTGACTAATGAACCGACGTTTAAATATCTTTCGTAATCTTGCTCGTTCTCCAGATCAAATGATTTTAAAATATTAGTTTTCTCAAGCATATATGTAAAAAATTCATACATACCAAGTTTATCAATATTTTCTTGCAAATCTAAAAATAAAGCTTTCAGATCTTTCAATTTGTCTTTCAAAGGGGTTGGCAAAATTTCTTTTTCATAGTTCATAACCACTTCTTTTAGTGGAATGCGATCCTTAGCTGATATTTCTAACAATTTCTCTACACTGGTCTCTCCAATGCCTCGTTTTGGAAAATTGATAATACGCGCAAAGGATATATCATCACTCGGATTGACAATCGCTGTAAGATACGCTAACACGCTTTTTATCTCTGCACGCTCAAAAAATTTGAAACCATTATACATCACGTGTGGGATATTGTAATTGAGCATTTTTTCTTCAAATGTCCTACTGAGCGCATTTAGTCGCATCAATATCGCCATTTCATTATATGGCACACCATCGTTATGTGAGCGAATGATTGATTGCACCACAAAATCGGCTTCATCGGTTTCGCTCATCGCTTGATAATAAAATACATCTGTACCTTCCTCATTATCTGTGTATAATTTCTTTTCCAATCTATTACGATTGTTTTTGATTATTAAATTAGCTCTGTCTAAAATTTTCTTCGTACTTCTGTAGTTTTGTTCCAGTTTGAATATTTTAGCTTCTGGAAAATCTTTCGTAAAATTGAAAATGTTATCAATATTTGCTCCCCGCCAACCATAAATAGATTGATCTTCGTCTCCTACAATTAAAATATTTCTCGTTTTCTGAGCCAACAATTTCACAATATCATACTGAATTTGATTGGTATCCTGAAATTCATCTACACTAAAGTACGTGTACTTATTTTGAATGCTTTTCAATACGTCTTGATTGGTGCTAATAAGATTATAGAAATTGATCAAAAGGTCATCAAAATCCATAGCATTATTTTTAACAAGTTCAGATTGATATGTCCTATAAAATTTTTCAAAATCAACAATATTTCTATCATATTTGAAGATTTTTACATACTCTTCAATTGAGATATTATCATTTTTCAAAACTGAGATATTGTGCTTGAATTCATCCTTTATATTTTCGTCCGTTATATTCATCTGCTTAAAAATATCTTTCATCAGTTTGCTTGTATCATTTTCACTATAAATTGTAAAATTTTCCTTGTAATTGGGAATAAAACTAGAATATGAGCGTAACATCCTCGCACAAAAACTATGAAAAGTGCTCACTGTAACGAGTTCGCCATCTGGTGCGATTTTTTGAATCCTCTCTTTCATTTCATTAGCAGCTTTGTTCGTGAAAGTAATTGCCAAAATCTTTTGAGCTGGAACCTTGCATTCTGTAATTAAATAGGCAATTCTATATGTCAAAAGGCGTGTTTTCCCACTGCCCGCCCCAGCACTAACAAGGACAGGACCTTCAGTACACACCACTGCATTATATTGTTCTTCGTTCAATAATGTCTTGTAATTCATAAATCAATTATACCAAATAAAAAGAAAAAACAAAATGTTTTTATCTTCAAAAATATATTTTTTTCTTTTGCACAAAAATAATTTTCAATCTAATAAATTAACATTTGATTAAAAATTAACAAATCCAATAATTAATTAAACTGATTTATATCTCAAATGCAAAATTTTTATCTTAAAATTTTAATATACTAAAATAACTAGTTTTGAAAAATTTATTAATTGCCTAAATCAAAATTTTTTAACTAAGCCACCAATAAAAATCACTAGTTGAACTAGTGAATTAATAACGATTGCGTTTCATAGCACGTTTTCTAGCAGCCTTGCTCTTTTCTTTTCGGCGAACGCTAGGCTTTTTATATTCTACATTCTTTTTCAAGTCTCCAATTATGCCATCTTTCTGACATTTGCGTTTGAATCTTTTCAAAGCGCTCTCTGGAGATTCATTCTCTCCGCAACGAACTGTTGTCAATCTTTTCACCACCTTTTTAATGTATATAATCTATATCTTATATTAATCTAAAAAAACATTATTGTCAACAGTTTTTATTAAATTTTATATGAATTTTACTATTATATCCTTTTCAACTGATTGAAAGACTCTTTTATATTTTGAATCTATGGGTTTTATGTTAATATGAATATTCATTTGAAATGATTAAGTTTATTAAATGAATTTGATTTAATGAAGTCAAATTAAAAATCTTTCAGCTTTTCTCCTCCTAAAATGTGTATGTGTACGTGAGCAACTGTTTGATGAGCATTCTCTCCTTGATTTACGACTAATCTATAGCCTCCAGTGATACCAAGTTCTTCTTGAAGGTGAGAAATTTTTGAAATAATTTTCCCAAGGATACAAGCCCCTTCTTCCGTCATCATATCTATGTATGGAACGTGAAT
Source organism: uncultured Clostridia bacterium (assembly GCA_944377305.1). GTDB lineage: Bacteria > Bacillota > Clostridia > Christensenellales > UBA1242 > Onthoplasma. The sequence continues at coordinate 21,514 of CALWEL010000010.1, read as the reverse complement.
GTTCGGAATTGCTACAAGATGGATTTTGGCCTGCGGATTAATATCCTTAATAATCATAAAATCATCATCAGAATACAAAACAGTGCTTGGGATCTCGCCTTTTCTAATCTTACAAAATACACAATCTTCTACCATATTAACCTCCTAAATTAAAATCGCTTTCATACCATTATTATATAGATCAGTAAGTCTGACCTCTACAATTTCACCAGGTTTGCATTTTGCATCTATATATGTGTATATATAATTACCAGTATATCCCAAAGAAAATTTTTCGTCAACAACTTCTTCAATCAAAACTTTATGAATTGTATTTTTGTTTTGATTGTAAAACTTTTCTTTGCAATCTAAATTGATTTGTTGCAAGATGTGCTCTCTTTTCTTCTGCTCACATTTGTCGACAGTGCCTTGTAGCCTTGTCGCCACTGTGCCTTTTCGTTCACTATACGGAAATATATGGATAAAACTAAAGTTGATTTTCTTTAGATTTTCAACTGTTGTATTGAATTCTTCTTCAGTCTCACCTTTGAATCCTACTATAATATCTGTAGATATTGACGCTAAAGGGAATTTTTTTCTAATTTTATTCACTATATCAATATATTCTTCTATTGTATAACGCCTATTCATCCGTTTCAATGTCGCGTTGCACGCTGATTGCAAACTAATATGGAAATGTGGACAGAAATTTTTGGATCGACCCAATAAATATATCATCTCATCATCTAGCACGTTGCATTCCAATGAGGATATTCTAAATCGTACATTCAATTTATCTATTTCTTTTACTAGCGTTTTCAATGCGAGTTCTCCATTTATTCTATAGTCAGACATATTAATTCCAGTTAGAACAATCTCATTTGCATTTGTGTGCTTGATCTCATCCAAGATATCATTGATATTCCTGCTTCTACTCCTTCCGCGCAAATATGGTATGATGCAATAAGTACAAAAATAATTGCATCCATCCTGAATTTTAATATATTGTCTCGTACGAGTTTCTATAGGACGTGCAGTATTTATATACATTTCATTATTGATCTTTTGAAGATTGCGATTTTTCGCTTTTATAAATTTTACGATTTCATTTTTGCCTTCATTCCCTAAAATCGCTATCACATTCTTGTTTTTTAAGAATTGACTTGGGTTATTCTCAACAGCGCAACCACAAACCACCACTTTTGCCTCTGGATTGAGCTTAAAAATTTTTGCAAGCACCTGACGTGATTTTCTCTCTGCCGTGTTCGTCACGGCACAAGTATTGACTATATATGCATCTGCTATCTCCAAGCCTTCTCGTATTTCATACCCAGCAGATTTCAACTGATTCAAAATGGATTGACTCTCATATTCATTGACTTTGCATCCAAGCGTTATAACACTAACCAGCATCTCTCACCGCCTTCAATGCACTCACAGCACTGACACAAGCCACTTCTGCTCTGAGAATAGTCTTTGATATGCTGATAGTATCGGCAAAACTCGAAAAATAATTCACTTCTTCTCGAGAAAACCCACCCTCTGGACCGATGATGACAGCAAAATCCCCTAAAAATTTTTTAATGCCATCAGTTGAATTTTCATAGGCAAAATAACGATTCTTATATTTTTTAATATCATTTTTTATATCAGACTTTTCTATCAATTCGACTTTCATAATATCTGCACGTTCGCATTGCTTGCTCGCTTGGATTGATATTTGATTTAATTTATTCAATTTTTTTTCGTCAATTGTCACTACACTAAAATCACTCTTGAACAATTTGACAGTCTTCACATTCAACTCTGCTAGATAATCGATCGCACTAGTCAGTGCATCATTTTTTATTAATGCCAGATAAACTACTATATTCACATCATCATAAGATCTATTTTTTTGCTTGTCAATAATTGTGGCAATGACTTTATCTTTTGTAATCGTCGCGATTTTCAAATGATAATCAAATCCGTCTCCATTAAAACCAACGATCAAATCTCCTACTTTGCATCTTCTGACTTTCGTTAGATGAATATATTCTTGACCTATGAATTCTATGTTTAAATGATTTTTTGCATCAAAATAAAATCTATTATCCATTCTTGCCCTTCAATTTGCAGATTGCTTCATAGGTATCGTTAGTGTAGATGAAATTTCCGCTCACCAATATATCTGCTCCCGCTTTCACGCATTGTTTGGCAGTCTCCGCATTGATTCCACCATCTGCTTCGATCAAAATTTCACTGCTCAACGATCTTAGTAGCTTAATTTTATTCAGCGCTTCAATATTAAATTCCTGCCCGCCTTTACCGACCTTTACACAAAGAATAACGGCGAGGTCAATGTATTTCAAAAATTTTTCGATCGCTTCAATCTCCGTGTCAATGTCTATTGCTAAACCTACCATTTTTTTATTTTTGCGTATTTTTTTCAATGTCTTGATAAGTGCATCGTCCTTTGAAAACGTTTCATAATGGACTGTAAGTATATCTGCTTTTGACTTGATATACTTGTTTATGTGTTTGTCAGGATTTGCGACCATCAAGTGAACGTCAAACAATAGAGCAGATTTTTCTTTCATCTGCTCAAAATAGGTATAATCAATGCTTTTTGCTTTAACGTAAACACCATCCATAACGTCCAAATGGTACATATCAGCACCGAAGTTGCCCACTCTTTGCAAATAATCAATTTGACTCGACATATTTCTGCCCGCAGGCAAACTGGATGCAGACACTACAACTTTTTGCATACTATCTCCTAATTTATATCTATTATATCATAATTTTTAAAATTTAAAAAATGAAATTTATAAAAAAACATACTATACTAAATTTTTTAAAATGAATTTGCATATTATTAATTTATATTTTTATTAAATAAATAAACTGATTTTATACGCTTGCTTAATCATTGCATATTGTGCGATTTTAAAAATTTTAATATCTTTAGATCAATTGTATTGAAACAAATCTAATTTGAAAATTACTTTTTTGAAAGATTTAATGTCTTGGCACGTAGCATCCCGCAAGCCCCTTCAATATCACTTCCTTGACTACGCCTAACAGTTGCGCTCACACCAAATTCATTTAATTTTTTTACAAATATAAATGCTTCTCTCTTAGTCGTCGCTTTGAGCGGGCCTCCATTTTGATTCAAGCATATTACATTTACGTGACAGTTTAATCCTTTGCTCAGATTGGACAATTCTTTTGCACTTTCCAAACTATCATTAATACCCTTTATTAAACAATATTCAAAAACTATACGTCTATTATTTTTGCTTATATAATATTTTAACGCCTTAATTATTTCATCAATTGAATATCTATTGGCAATCGGCATAATTTGCCTCCTCGCTTCATCATTTGTGGCGTGGAGCGAAACGCATAGTGTGATATTGAATTTCAAATCAGCGAAATTATATATTTTGTCAACTAGTCCGCAGGTAGAAAGGGAGATATTACGCTCACTTAGATGAAATCCATTCTCATCGGTAATTAGTTCCAACCACTTTATGACGTTATCATAGTTGTCAAACGGCTCTCCGCTTCCCATAAGGACAATGTTTGTAAAATTTCTATCAGTACACTTGCCATTATCTGCATTTACTATGCTTATACTAGATAGCATCTCTCCTGCACTGAGATTACGTATCAATCCGTTTTGTGTAGATGCACAAAACTTGCATCCCATTCTACATCCGACTTGTGTAGAAAGACAAATCGTATTGCCATAATTTTGCTTTAGAAATACGCATTCGACTAAATTGTTGTCGTGAAGACGCAAAAGATACTTTTTCGTCCCATCTTTGCTTGTCAAAACTTTATATATGCTGATCGGTTTTAATATATATTCAGATTTCAAGCAGTCTATCATTGATTTGGGTAAGTTCGTTTCTTCATAATCTTTGGATTGAATAATTGCGTCAAAAATCTGTTTGGCACGAAACTTTTTATATTTCGCCAACATTACATACAATTCATTCAAAGAATAATCGCTAAGAATTTTCAATAATATCACCTTTTGTAAATTTATTAGAATTCATATAAGCTAATGCCAACATCTTTTGCTTGCCCTCTGGCTGAATATATAAGATCTCAATCGCGCTATCTTTCGTGGCGATAATAAATCCATTTTTTCCATCGCAAGCGAGTATCTCTCCCGGTTGACCAAACAGATTAGATACACTAGCAAAAGAAACTTTGTATCTAATTCCTTTATATATAAAATAGCAATTCTCCAATGCTCGAATTTTGTCACACAAGGTTTTAGAATTTTGATTGAAATTGAGTAGATAATCTTCTTTTTTGATCATAGGTAGATAGCTTGCATTAGCTTCCTCTTGTGGATAATGTCTATCTTTATAATATTCAAAATTATCTAGAAATTCGTTTATGCATTCTACTCCTAGTGTGGCTAGTTTATTGAATACACTAGTTGCAGTATCAGTATCTAATATATCTAATTCTTTTTCAAAATAAATATCACCTGTATCGCACCCAATATCCGTTTTCATAATTGTAATACCAGTCTTTTTTTCGCCATTCATAATCGCCCATTGAATTGGTGCTGGGCCTCGATATTTTGGAAGCAGGCTTGCGTGTACATTAATTGTCGCAAATTTGGGTATATCTAAAATATTTTGTTTAATAATTTGACCATAACTAGCCGTGATGAAAAGATCTGGATTATAATTCTTTAATATTTCTCCATCTCTATTTAATTTTTCAAATTGATGAATCGGAATATTTTTCATAATCGCCAATTTCTTTACTGGAGAAAATGTAATTTTATTGTTTCTTCCATTGACTTTATCCGGCTGTGAAACAACAGCAACGATCTCTCTATTCTTTTCAATCAATCCGTTCAAAATCGTTGCACTGAATTCATTTGTTCCAAAAAATACAATCCTCATTATACATCCGCCTTACCTTTTGGTGGTGTCACCAATTTGTCAATATACAACATTCCATCCAAGTGATCGCTTTCGTGACAAACACAAACCGCTGTCCAATCTTCGCAGGTCAAGGTGAATTTATTGCCAAATCTATCATAAGCAGTGACTGTCACAGTCTTTGGGCGTTTTACATATCCAAATGGAAGTGCCACGCTCAAACAACCTTCTTTTTTGTACTGCTCCCCGCTTTTCGAAGTGATCACTGGATTGATAAATTCTATCTTCATATTATTAATATTCAAAATAAAGACGCGTTTTAGTATCCCTACTTGTACCGCACTCAATCCAGAACCTACGCGGTCATCTAGCGTCTCCCACATATCGTCAAGCAATTCCCAAAGTTTTTCATCGAAAAATTTCACAGGTTTGCTTTGCTTCCTTAAAAAATTATCTGTATGTTGTACAATTTCTCTTATTGCCATATTCTACCTCAAATTATTTGGATTGATTTCTACAAAAATTGAGACATCTTTTTCAATCAAGTCTGCGATATTGTAGAAATCTGCTGTTATTTTATCATCTGGAACAAATCTAGTCAATATCTGGTAGCGATATTTTGTTTGAATTCTTTTCACAGGTGAGGGCATCGCCTGCAAAAATATTATAGATTTCCCGTATTTTAACTTCAATTCATTTGCTTTGTCAAATATCTTCTTTGTCACTTCTCTCGCCCTATTGTCGCTAACGCTAGTTATAAGAATGCGCAAAATCTTGCTAAATGGTGGAAAGCCAGTAGTTTGTCTTAGATTTATCTCTTTGTCATAAAAGCCATTATAATCGTAATTCACAGCATATCTATATACATAATGTTTGGGTGCATAAGTCTGCAAAATCACATATCCATCATTTGTCTTCCTCCCTGCGCGTCCTGCCACTTGTGTAACGAGTTGGAAAGTGCGTTCGTTAGATTTGTAATCGCTATTGTATAAACTCACATCTGCATCAAGTATACCCACAAACGATACATTAGGATAATCGTGTCCTTTTGCTATCATTTGTGTGCCTACTAAAATGCTTGGCGTATGATTTGAAAATTCTGATAGTATTTTTTTATGTCCATCTTTCTTCCTAGTCGTGTCATTGTCCATTCTGTATATCGGAATATCTTTATATATCGTCTTCAATTCATTCACCACCCGCTCAGTACCTAGTGCGCCATATTTTATATTAGGGCTATTACAATTTGGACAATTTGTCAGCATTCTATATCTTTTACCACAAAAATGACATTTCAATTCATTATCTTCTTTGTGGTAGACCAAACTCACTTCACAATCATCGCATTTTGCCCTATAACCGCATTCTCTGCACATCACGAATGAAGCGAAACCGCGTCTATTGATGAACAATATCGCCTGTTTACCCCGATTGATACAATCATCTAATTTTGCTATCAGTTTTTTGCTAAACGGAGAAATATTTCCATTCATAACTTCACTTAACATATCTATTATTTCAATTTTGGGCATTTCAAGCCCATTGATACGTTCAGGTAATTTAACCAATTGATACTGCCCCAATTCCGCTTTGTGAAAACTCTCTATGCTGGGAGTCGCGCTTCCTAAAATCAGCGGACAAGAATTGTATCTGGCTCTAAACTCTGCCACATCGTGCGTGACGAAACGTGGATTGCTTTCGCTCACATAGGAGGAATCGTGCTCTTCATCTATTATAATCACTCCTAGATTCTCAAGTGGTGCAAATATCGCAGAACGAGCCCCCAATACTACTTTTGCATTTCCTGAAAATATCCTCTCCCACTCATCAAATCTTTCTCCTTCGCTGAGCCCACTATGTAAAACTGCTACATTGTTTGGAAATCTTGAGTTGAATCTATCCATCATCTGCGGAGTGAGCGAAATTTCTGGGACTAGTATAATTGCCGTTTTATTTTCTTTAACGCAATTTTCAATGATTGTCATATAGACTTCAGTTTTCCCACTTCCAGTCACACCTTGCAATAAAAATGTTTTATTTTTATTTTGAATCTCATTGACAGCTTTGAGTTGAGTTTGTGTCAAAATATTTTTTTGAACAGTGGTAGTGACTGAGTAGTGAAATCGATTCTTTCGATTTGCATTTTTTAAAATGACACCTTTTTCAATTAAAGTATTGACGCTAGTTCTCCCAAATAGTTCAATTGCTTTTTGATAGCTTAACGATCCTTCTTCGCTCAAAGTCGCCACTAATCCAAGCTGATTTTTAGCCCGCTTCCCTATGAAATTGATAGCGGTATCTATATCAATTAATGGTGTTAAAATGTAATCGAACATTTCGTGCTGATTATCTAGACGAACACACGAAGGAAGAGCCAATTTGATACAGTCACTAAGACGTAAAAAAAAGTGTTTTGCTAAAAATAAACATAGTTGCAATATCTCTGGTTTAAGTTTAGGAACACTTTCTAAATTCTTTAATATGGGTTTAATTTTATTTATATCGAAATCGGTATATTCGCTTAGACCAATAACATAACCTAAAACTGTTCTACCAGCGAATGGAACGCATACACGCATACCTACTTTTGTGTCGTCCAATGCAACGTAATCAAACACTCTATCAACCGCATCATTGGAGATGTCGACTATTACTTTGGCGTACATTGTTATTTTGATTGAACTCCCACGACTTCTCCGCGTGCCACTTCATTAGCAGCGTAATCAATAGCTAAATTGGCACTACCATTCAACAATGTAGGTATTTTATTTTCCAAATCTTTCGCTCTTGCTCCAACAACCACTGCCACTGCATATCTACATCCTAATTTTTCTACTAATAGATCAATTGGTGGTTCAAATAACATAATTCGCTCCTTTAATATTCGTTCAATAGTATAACACAAAATATCAATCTTGTCAAATCAAAATTTGATTATTTACTGAGTTAATTAAAATTTGTATATTCTATAAATTTTCCAAGATATTTAATTATTCTCCTTTTTAGTTTTATTTTCATCCATCATAGCTTTTACTTCACGATATGTTTCATACGGGTTATTAATATACAAAAATGAGAATTTATAATTCGCAGTATTTATCATAGGGCTAGACATACTACCGAATGAAAGTGTGCCTGTGTTTTTCTTTAAAAGTTTATCTAACCAATTGACATTTACAGTTAATGCACCAATCGTGTCATAATCCAGGGCTTTATAATCTACTCCAATGTAGCCAGTACGAATTAAAATTCTTTTATTAGTGACTGCGTAAATCGTCTTGTTGTACCACAATGCAATCATCAATATTGCTAAAAAATCAAATACAATGACAAACACAATAAAGCCAATGCCAGTAATAAATGTTTCCGGATCCAAAAAAGATCCAATGATAGGTATTATAAAAAGAATGGTAATCAATAAACATATCAATATCGTTCCAAAAAATGTACGGAATTTATTTGGTTTATAGAGTTTTAGTATTTGTTCATCGCTATCAAGTACAGGTTGAAATAATTCCAATTCATTCATTTTGTCTCCTTAAATAATAATTATTTTTTCTTATTGATGTCTATCCATTGTGTATTAATCTCTTCATTAATTTGATATGGATAGGCAAATATCTATGAGTAATTTAACTTCGTTCAGCAAGTCTCAATTTGTTATTATATGATATTCACTTGCATTAATATTTATATGTTTTATATTTTAGATTATCTAAAATAATCTTAAATTTAATCGAAGAAATAAATTCAAAAAGTAAACTGATTATAATTTTTTATTCAATTTAATGAGAGTTTTTTTAGCCGAATTCTGTTCTGCTTCGCGTTTTGTAGACCCCTGACCAAAAGCAATAAATTTGTCGTCTATAAATGCGTTTGCTCTAAAATTTTCTTGCCCACCAGCTGTTATATATTTTTCAACTTTATATTCAAGTTTTATCTTTTTTTCTTGGACGTACTCTTGTAGTTCTGACTTATAGTCATTATTGATATTGCCAGCTTTCAAATTTTCTTTGATCTTGAGAGCCTCTATCACCGCACTAGCAATAGATGGCATTCCAAAAGACAGATACATTACCCCTATCATACTTTCAATCGTATCAGCCAATATTGCGTCTGATACTTCTTTCCCTTTGAAACTTTTGCCAAAATGAATTTTCGATTCTATACTCAACTCTTTTGCGAGTCTGGATAGATTCTCCGTACATACAAAACTTGCGCGAATTTTCGACATCTTACCTTCTGGTTGATGATAATGTTTGTATAAATAATCTGACACAATCGTAGATAAAACACTATCTCCCAAAAATTCAACGCGCTCATTACTTTCAATTTTTTTTTCGTTGGCAAAAGAAGAATGAGTAAATGCAAGAGTTTTCAACTCATCTGTACATTTTTCAAATAGTTCTAAAAATCTATTCTTCATTTTTCTCAACAGCTGATTTAACCTTTTCTATCAATTTATTATTAGCTAAGGTATATGCTTGTTCTATCGTTGTAGCTACAGTATCCGCCTTGCTATTTCCGTGACATTTCAAAACAATTTTATTGACACCCAATAATGGTGCGCCTCCCACTTTTGTATGGTCGTATTTTTGTTTGATGCCTTTCATTTTCTTTTTTAGTAGCATTGCACCCATCTTAGCTTTGAATGATGAAGTCATCACATCTTTCAGCTCTCCAAATAGAATTTCTGCTGTTCCTTCAATCGTTTTTAAACATATATTTCCCGCAAAACCATCGCTGACGACTACGTCTACATTGCCTCGCAACACATCTCTCGCTTCTATATTCCCAACAAAATTCAATTTTGAATTTTTCAACAATTGATATGCTTCTTTAACCATTTCGCTTCCCTTTTCCTCTTCTGTGCCAATATTGAGGAGTCCAATACGAGGTTTTTTCACACCGATAGCTTTCATATATTCGTTACCCATTATGCCAAAGTGTAAAAGATTTTCAGGTTTGCAATCCGCATTCGCTCCACAATCAAGCAACATCACTCCTCGATCATTCACGGTTGGAAGAATTGGTGCCAATGCAGGTCTACTAATATTGGGAATTCTGCCAAGCTTTAAAACCGCTCCTGTCAAAGTTGCCCCAGTGCTACCCGCACTAACTATAGCCATAGCATCGTCATTTTGCTTCAAATAATCATAAGCCACCACAATACTAGAAGTCTTTTTTGTCCTAATTGCAACTGTTGGCACGTCTTCCATCGTGATGACATCAGGCGCGTGCACAATCTCTAATCTATCTGAAACAAACACTAGTGACTGCAAAATTTCAGTAATTTTATCTTTGTCTCCTACTAGTACTAAATTCAATTTCTCATTGGCTTGCAATGCTTTTACTGCTCCAGCAACTATTTCAAATGGTGCATAATCTCCACCAAAAGCATCTACTACAATTTTCATACAATCTCCTATAATTTCATATAATAAGTTTACACATAAATTTAAAAAAAGTAAATTAAAATTATCATTTTTTTATAATATATAAAATATTTGTAATTATCTTATATTTTTTGTTTATAGATTTATATATAAAATACGTTTTTTTATTGAAAAAAACTATTAAGCATATATATCAATATGATTTGTTAAACTAATGAATATTTTGTATCATATAATTTACTATATACAATATTTGCAATCACAATTTATTCAAAATTTAAGATTTCAATTTAAATCACTATAAAATAAACAGCAAGTTTAGCTACTCTTTAGTCAATTCATATAATTTTTGAGTAAAATTATATTTTTTAATTAATTTTTCTACTTTATCAAAAGATCCGCTCTTATCAGTTAAACTGGCACGTAGCATAATATTTTTAGGAGAATGTGCAAAATCTACAAATTCTATCACATCTACATTATAACCTTTCGCACGTAAAACCTCTACTCGTATAGCATCAGTTAAAAGTGCTGAAAATCTTTCTTTAATTAATCCATCGTTGAGCAGTATATCAAAATCTCCTCCTTTTTTAATGGTCTGATTAATTTCGTGTTGACAGCAAGGCACAGAAAAAATATATGGAATTTTTCGCTTGATCGCAAAATCTAGTGCATAATCAGTAGCTGTATCACACGCGTGTAAACTGATAATTGCATCTATCTTTCCATCATACAATTTGTCTTTTTTGATATCATTCATTTGGAAATGCAGACCGGTATAGCCATACGATTTTGCTATTTCATTGCACCTATCTACGACATCCGCTTTGAGATCATATCCTATGATATTTGCTTTCATTTTTTTGATTTCAACGAAATAATAGTAAACCAAAAAAGTCAAATAAGACTTTCCGCATCCAAAATCTAGCATTGTGATTTCATCTTTTTTCATAGATTTGAAGAGATCATCTATTATTTCAATAAATCTGTTGATTTGTTTAAATTTATCATATTTAGATCTAACGATTTTGCCATCTTTTGTAAATATTCCTAAGTCTATCATAGCGGGAACGTAATCCCCCTCGTTGATTATATATGATTTTTGTTTATTATGGCTAAGCTTGATATCTGTAGGACTTATATTATTAGGTCGCTCTTTCTTTTTGTATTCCGACTTTTGCTTGCTAAATATAATGTCCTTACCTATTGTTTCGATCATTATTTGTTTGTATTCAGCGTATGGAATGTCTAATAGTTTATTGAATTCAATGTTTTCGTGAAAAACTTTGTTTAAACAATATCGCTCAATTTGAAACATCTCTCTATTTTTTATTTGAACTGGTCGAACAATTATTTTTTTTATTTCATTTGTACTGTCACTTAATATCATTTTCTTTAAATTGCTTGCATTTTCAATTACATCTTTTTTTATATTTTCAATCATATCTTCCATAATACACTCTTTGTAATTATAACACAAACTTATTTATTATTCAATCAAATATAAATTATAATATGATTTTAATGTAATTTATACAATTTCATATATAAGTTTTTCATAATTAATTTGAAATAATTGATTCACCTTTTTGAATAGAAATAAAAATAAGGCAAATGCCTTATTTTTCATAATTATTTACTTTCTTTTTTATCTAGATTGACAATCTGCTCTCCATCATAATAACCACAGTTTTTACATACCTGATGAGCCACTTTCTTTTCGTGACAATGTGGACATTCGACTAAAGTTGGAACAGTTGCTTTCCAGTTCGCACGGCGCTTATCACGTCTTGACTTTGAAACTTTTCCCTTAGGAACTGCCATATTAACCTCCATAATAATTCGTGCTTAACTTAAAATTTATCAATACATAAGCACACGACAAAATATGGAATGATTCTATCAAATTAAATTTAATTTGTCAATCAGTTTGTTTAATATTTTTAAAATTTATGAAAAAGTTGTCTATGACGTTCAAAATTTTAGTTTAATCATTAATGCTTGATATGATATGGAATGCATACATAATCATATATATTGTGAATAAGATTTATAATATACACCATATATATAATAGTTTCAATTTTGATATTTGTCTATTATTTTACAAGATTGGCGGTATCCAAAGCAATCATATATTCTTCATCGGTCGGTATACGATATACTTTAACCTTACTTCTTTTCTTGGTAAATTCTTGAATAGTACCGCGTGGAGCTGATTTATTCAATTTATAATCAAAGTCAATTCCCAAATATTCCATATCTTTGCATACCGCTTCTCGAACCAATTCATCGTTTTCCCCTACTCCTGCAGTAAAGATGATGTAATCTACACCATTCATAATTGCTGCATAAGCCCCAATATATTTCTTAATTGAATACACCATCAAATCAAATGCTAATTTAACTCTAGGTTTATCCAAATTATTATCAATATCTCTTAAGTCGCTATATTTACCAGTTACTCCCAATAGTCCGCTCTCTTTGTTTAACAAATTGATTGCCTGATCGATATTAATATTTTTAATTTGCATTATGTCTTTCACAATAGCTGGATCAATATCTCCAGAGCGCGTACCCATCACTACGCCTGCAAGCGGAGTATAACCCATTGATGTGTCAATACTCTTTCCGTCCTTGATTGCGCAAACACTACTTCCGCTACCGATATGGCAAGATATAATCCTTTTGCCTTTCAAATTGCCAAACAATTCTTCACATTTCATCGCAATATATCTATGGCTAGTGCCGTGTGCGCCATATCTTCTGATTTTATTTTTAGAATAAAATTCATAAGGAAGAGCATACATATATGCTTGTTCTGGCATAGTAGAATGAAATGCTGTATCCATTACTCCGATATTTTTCACTTTTGGCATCAATTCCATACAGGCTTGAATGCCTGACATTGCCGCAGGATTATGCAATGGTGCGAAATGAACATACTTTTGCATATCTTCAAAAATTTTCTTTGTAATAACAATTGATTTATTATACTTCTCTCCAAGATTGACGATTCTATGACCTATAGCTTTGATTTCATTAAGATTTTTGATCACTCCTCTATCTTTACTGATGAGCGTATCCAAAAATAATTTGAATGCAACTTTGTGATTAGGCATATCAAAATCTATCACAACTTTTTCGTTCGTCTTGTATTCCATAAAAGATTTATCAAGCCCTATACGTTGGCAATATGCTTTTGCCAGCACGGCACCCGTGTCTGTCTCCATCAATTGAGCTTTCAAACTGCTACTACCAGAATTTACAACTAAAACTTTCATACTTTCTCCTATATTCAATAATCTAGATTATAACACAATTAAAAAAATTAACAAAATGATTTATTTGTTATTTTGTCAATTTTGATAATAAAATTATGCTCTTGTCGGTTTTAATTATTAACAATCAGATTCAAATATCTTAATAGTTGAATAAAGATTGATATTAGATCAGTAATTTCGTGATGCAAATTGTATTGATGATTTCCTCGACATTTGAGCCACGACTCAAATCATTTACTGGTTTGTTGAAATTGAGCATAATTGGTCCGATTGCAGTATATCCACCTAGTCGCGAAACTAGTTTATATCCGATATTGCCCGCATTCAAATCAGGGAACACAAACACATTAGCATTGCCTCCCACTTCGGATATTACACCTTTTTTCCTTGCCGTAGCCTTATCTAAGGCAGAATCAACTTGCATTTCACCATCAATTAGATAGTGCGATTTTTTGTTTGCAATTTCGGTGGCGATTCTCACTTTATCTACCATTTCGCTAGACGCACTCCCTTTAGTTGAATAACTGAGCATAGCCACTTTCGGCTCAACTTTAAGCACCTTTTCAGCGAATTCCGCACTAGAGATTGCAATGTCAGATAAGTTCTCACTAGTAGGATTTTCAATTAGCGATACATCTGCGAAAACCAAAGGATTGACACCCTCCTTGACCATCAACATAATTCCAGTGACAATAGGTTTGCCAGGTTTGGTCTTAATCACTTGAAGTGCGGGGCGCAAAGTATCTGCAGTTGACCAAGTGGCTCCTGCCACCATTCCATCTGCCTGTCCAAATTTCAACAACATCATAGCAAAATAGTCTGGACGTCTAATTAGTTCATTAGCTCTCTCTATAGTCATACCTTTAGACTTTCTCAGTTCAAACAATTCGAAAGCGAACTTATCTAAATCTCTATATTTTAAAATATCTATAATCGTACAATTTTTTGATTTGAAACTTTCATCATATTGATTAGGGTTTCCAAAAACTATCAATTTTGAAATGTTTTTATCTAAAATTTCCTTAGCTGCTAAATATACTCTCTCATCAATATTTGCCTCAGGTAATATAATGGTTGCATCTATTTTTTTTGCATGTTTTTTCAATTCGTCTACAATTTTCATATCTAAATTCTCCTACGTATTAGTTTTTAATTTCTTAATATCTTTAAATTCAATATCCTTTGCTATGTTATTTTTCTTTGACTTTTTTACCTTAGCATCCTCTATATCTAATAGTTGTTTAATTTGACTAATATATTGTCTAGTTATACTAGCACCTTTATGAATTGCTCTTTGTGCAGCCTTCTTTGAAAAATCCAATTGACTGACATTCGGCTGTGATATAACAATTCTTAAGTCTGCTACTTTTGGTTTGCTGTTAGCAATGGTTTGAGTCATAAGAGTGGATGCATTCATAATGGTTTCAATTGTTTTCATTCTCTGTCTTTCTATCTGCTTTGAATATTCGCCAATCACGTCAACAGAGATGATTATAGCATCTGGCATATATTTTTTTGCCACATCCTCGGGAAGATTGTTTAAAAGCCCTCCATCTACATAAACATTATTGCCTATTTTGAATCTTGGAAAAACTCCGGGAATAGATATGCTAGCTAATACACTTTCTCTCAATAAACCCGAGTCAAAATACTTTTCTATTCCAAGGTTTAATTCAGTGGAAACTGATACAAATTTTATATCACAATCATCGTGCGTTTTGTCTTTCAGTTCTTTATTGATCAAGCGTTTAACTTTGTCTACATTCAACAAATTATCTTTGAATAGTGCTGAATACAAACTAAATGGTCCTAAACTATTAAATTTTTGTGCCAAATCTTCTAATTTATCAATAGGAATACCAGAAGAATAGAACCCTCCAATCAAAGCACCCATAGACGTACCGACTATAATATCAGGTTTGATACCATTCTTCTCTAATACTTTTAAAACACCAATATGGGCATATCCTTTTGATGATCCACCTCCTAGGACTAATGCAAATTTTTTCATATCCACCCCCATTTATAATATAATTATATATGATTAAATTTTTAAAATCAAATAAAATTATTGTTTTGCTAATATTATTTGTATGTATTATTTTCATTTTAAATCCCAAAATTTATTCAGAATCAGTATTAGATGCCATTACTGTGTGGGCATTGAAAGTTCTACCAGTATTGTTCCCATTTTTTATATTCACACGTTTAATCGTAAGCCTAGCGACATTCAAAGCCGGAAAATTGGACAAGTATTTCAACAAATTATATCGTGTACCAAATTTTGGATTCAAAATATTTTTATTATCCGCAATTTCGGGATATCCAATGGGTGCAAAATTGATTTGCGCCCTTAATGAAGAGGGGAAAATCAAGACACGAGAAGCCGAAAAAATGATGTCTTTTTGCTCTATCAGCGGGCCGATGTTTATTATAGGTACTGTAGGAGTCAACATTTTTTTGTCTTATAAAGCAGGATTGATTATTTTAATTGCAAACGTTCTATCTGCCCTAATAAATGGTTTAATATATAGAAAAGATAAACTCGTTGAAAAAGAACAATTATATTCACGTAATAAAAATGAGAACATACTTTCAGATACAGTGTATGATTCTACAATCTCAATATTATTGGTTTGTGCGTATATGGTATTGAGCTTTCTAATCATAGATGTACTGCTTAATATTGGGTTATTGAATAATATTACAAAAGCCTTATGTAGCATTTTTGATTGTCCTCAAAATTTTGAAACTATAAAATCAAGTATAATTGGATTATTTGAGATTACTCGTGGAATCATTGAATTGAATAATGCTGGTATTAGTTTGACTATAAAGACCATTATTGCTAGCGGTCTCATTGGATTTGGTGGTATTAGTATTCTTATGCAATCTCTATCTTTTTTGAACAAATTGAAGATTCCAGCAAAAACTATTTTGAAACAAAAAACAACACAAGGCTTAATTTGTTTGATAGTCACAATACCATTGGCATTTATCTTTATATAAAAATTGTTTGACAATATTTTCTATTTTTTATAAAATTAAATAAGAGGTTGAATATGAAATTCAAAAAACTTGAATATCAGCACAAAGATATGCCACTACTAAAAAAAGATACAACAATTAGAATGATATTTATGTCATTGTTTCTAGTTATTTTTGTTTGGCAATTAATTTCAATGTTCTTCAATTATTTTCAAGATTCGCTCTCTACTACAATGTTAATTGTCAGCATAATAGTGCTTTTGGTTTCTCTTATACTGACACTAACTGCACTAATATATGCATTTAGAGATATAAACATTATAAATCAAATTCGACATCAAGGGAAAGCAGTGCGCACTATCAGCGTGATTTCAAATAATAAAAAAGGTAGTTTTTTGAAAATGTTCAATTATTTATCAAAATTTATAGCATTTGTGATGTTCCTAGTCTTAGTCTGTGGAGTCACATATTCTGTTCTGGAATTGGTATACTTCTCATCCATTACCTTTTATATGCCAATTTTAATATTATTTGCAATCAGCGGATTTAATAGCGTTTATCATATCAAGATGGAAATGAACACTATTCAAAATGTCCAAGAATATAATGCTTTGTATTAATTTTGAAATTCAATATATTATATAAAATAATGAAACGTGCTTAGTTTTGAAATTATGCACGTTTTTTTTAATTCCAAAGAGATCAAAAATATGTAATATATAATCAAAAAATTAATTCATAAACTTTTAAAATAACATAATCAACAGTTAATCTAATTAAAATTAAATTTCATAATCGGCATATTTCAATCGATACCTTGTCAATTTTAATTATCAATAATTCTACTATAAATATATTCATACACATTAGCGGCCAATTCTCGCCATCGTTTGCAAGCAACGGTAGCATTATGTCGAGTATCAGTCTTCAATTTCAACGAAAAAATTGAATCAGTTGTAAGAGGTTCAAGGATTCTCAAATCTACAGTATAGCTTCCGTCTTCATTCTTATATGATTTTGCCACATACTCTTGATTGCGTTTAAATTGCATTTTATTCTCTTGTGCAAAATGTGAAATGTTATCTCTCAAGCTGGCTGGTATACGAGTGTAAAATTGAGAAAGGCATTCCCTACCTGCAACCGTAATATAATATCTATTTTCATCACTATCCGTATTGGGCTTATATACAAATTTTGAAGTGATCAATTGAGACAATAGATCTTTGCAATCCATCCAATTTACCCAATTATTCTGGCTAGAACAAATTTCCAAAATGGAATTTTCTGTGAGTGGAATTTCCATTTTGTCCAAAACGTATAATAAAATCAATTTGTTTACTGTATTATCTGGTACGAAATCCATAATTTATCCTTCAGTTTATTATACAACAAAATTAAAAAAATGACAACTTTTTTACATCTCAAATCTCTTGCTATGATTTTTTATTTTTGATATAATGTTCATAGGAGTATATATGAATAATCAAAGCGTTCACGAATTAATTCCTTTCAACACCGCTTGTGACGAATTTATTTTGGGAAAATATATTTTAGCAGATATCAAAATTGCCTCGATTTTAAAAATCATTTCTGATGACGAAAAAATCAAAAATATTGTTTCATCTTGCATTGATGATTATGATTTCAATTCAGCCTTTTCAATAGCATCTCGTGAAAATGAAAAGGGTTTCACCCTTTCAGTGCCTCCTGAAGAAAAGGAAGTCATCGCATTTGTATATAATCTTCTATATAGATTTGACAACAAAATTTATGATTTTTATGATTTCCTTGCTAGGTATTTTAAAAACGAGGGCGAACCTAATGGAAAAGAATTTTATAATTTTGCCAATGCGATCATCATTCCATTCAAGCAAGCCATCAATGATATATATTCAAAACGCCACGTAATAGTTGATACTGATGATTATCAAACTAATTATTATAACAAAATCAAAAATTGCGTGCGATTGATAATGAAAAATGTTGATAATTACAAACTTAAGTTAAATGAAAAAGAAGAATTCACAATGCTATTAAATTCTCTCTTCATTGCTAGCGAAAAAAATGATAAAAAATTAGTTTATTCATTGATGATTGCCCTAGATTATTTCACAAAAGTAAATAAAAAATCTCGATCAGCATATCTTTCATTGGAAGAATGCTTTGCTTAAAAAAGCACCACATTTGTGGTGTTTTTTTTTGTTTGTTTTATATATATAACAAATATTAAAACTTGTCAAATACCTTTTATTGAATTTTATTAAACAATTTTTTCCCAATAGTAAAAAGTAAACTTATGACAATAATTGATAAAACTACATTAAGCATAAACATCAATCCTATATACATCACAATTCCCATAGATAATATCTGCGTGCCAAAAAGATAATATATTACCATTGGCAAAAACGATAACACTAAATTGACTATCATTGTCGTCAACACGCTACCACTTTGTTTTACCGCCTGTGTTTCACTACTCCATTTTAATCTAGGCATTTTTAAATTCATTAACATACCAAACGAAACATATAAAATCAAACTTATTATATAGTAGAAGAACAATAAAACACATACACCTATTTCAAACGGATTTATAATCCACAATATAATTTGAGCGATTAATAAAAATGGAAATACTAATAATAGATTAAATGTAATCTTTGATAATATTATGGTCGAATATTTTATGGGTAAACTTTTTATATTAAATAATTTGCTACCCTCCATAGAGATTGAAACAGCCGTCGTTGGCACTATCCCTATACTAAGTGTCAATAATGTCATAGATATTACGGCATAAATGTTTAGTGCAGACCCACTTATATCTTTTAGACTAGAACCCAGCACTATTGCGACAATGATTACTAATATTGGACCAATAATACCATTCAATAAATATACTGGACTAGATACAAAGGTCTTTGCTTCTTTTTTCAATAATGTAGAAAAAATACTAGTCTTTTTATAATAAATTCTACCTTTGCGTTTAGTCTTTATACTAACATTTAATGCAGAATTTATCTTTTTATAACTGATAGAAACTACCAATATACTAATGATTGCAAAGAGCAAACAAATTCCAACAAATGCTAAAAACCACAATAAACTAACATTGATTACAGAATTATACAAAAAATATATTTGTGGCAAAATTATCTTGATTACTAATGGAACATCTCCCAAAAATGCATCAATAAAACTTGTTGTGTCAGCTGAAAATATAAAGACATATAATAGAACTAAAAACAACACTGTCAATATACTTCTCATTATATTTTTATTTTTCATTTTGCTCGAAATAATATTGATTATCCATGCCAACAAACTACCTATTAATTGAGTAAATGCAGGAAACAAAAGCAAACCAAATACTGCAAAAATAATGGCTAATGTACTTATTTTTTCAAAATAAAAATATACAACGAATGTAGGAATAGCAATCATAGAATTATAAATAAATGACATCATATATGAACTTAAATATTTTGCTGTCACAACACTTGTCGTTTTTATTGGAAGAGATTGCAAAATTTCATAATCTTTTGATTTATAGAAATAACCTTGAGTGTCAAATCCCGTCATCATAATAACCATAATTGTAGACATTAATAAACCAATTAATATTATACTTGATGCGCTACCATACAATTGCATTTGAGCATTAGCCATATTATATAGTGAATATCCTAAACAGAATGCAACGAACAAAAACATAAGGATAAAATATAACACATTTTTTAGAATACCACGTTTATTTGTGCTATTAAATGAATTGCTAAGACTCTCCTTAAAATAAATCTTTGTTAAATTAATCGTATTTTTCATTCTCTAACTCCAAGAAGATATCTTCAAGACTGCTCATACCTTTAACGTTTTCCATTGTGTCATTAACAATTAATTTACCTTGTTTGATGATTGCTACATGGGAACAAATTTTTTCTGCAACGTCTAATACGTGTGTTGAATAAAAAATCGTTGCACCATTATCGGCGAGTTCTTGTAGAATTATTTTGAATTGATGACTGCTGATTGGGTCTAAACCAACAAATGGTTCGTCAAGCAATAATAATTTAGGTTTATGGATTAATGCTGATACTAATGCAATTTTTTGTTTCATTCCGTGACTATATGAAGAAATCGGTTCTGTCAAATCTTTATAAATTTCTAATCTATTAGCATATTCTTCAATATTTCTCTTTCTTTCTTCAAAACTCAAACCAAAAACGTCAGCAATGAAATTCAAATATTCAATTCCTTTCAAATGTTCATATAGGTCTGGATTGTCAGGCAAATATGCCAATTGTGTTTTCGCTTTCATAGGTTCATTCTGAATATCTATGTCATTAATTAAAATTTTGCCATTATCAAAACCGATTATTCCTGCAATTGCTTTAAGTGTTGTAGTCTTACCCGCACCATTGTGACCAATAAACGCGCAAATCTGACCATCTTCAACTGTCAAACTTAAATCATCAACAGCAATTTTATCGCCATATTTTTTTGTGAAATGCTCTATTTTTAACATCTTATCCCCTAATATCATTCTAACAAAAAATTAACTATAAATCAATTATTTTATATAATTAGCAAACAATATTATAATTAAAAAATATATTCTAATTTTTAATAGATTTTCTACTCAATATATTTCAATAACTTATAAATAAATATATTTCACATCTAATTATTAAATAAATTTAATTATTATTTTATAATTTAATTTTAAATAAAAAAAATACCTATAATATTGAAGTGCACCCCAAAAGTTGGACAAAAATTTAATTGAATAATTTGATTTTGAGTTCGGTATTTTACTGGACTCATTTTCAGTTTAAGTATTATTCTCTCGTTATTGTAATAATATATATATTCTTTTAGTTTGTCAATGAAACTGTTAACACTTTCAAATTTTTCTCCATAAAACATTTCGGTTTTAAGTCTTCCAAAAAAGTTTTCCATTATACTATTA
>CALWEL010000009.1 GCA_944377305.1 uncultured Clostridia bacterium | reverse complement strand
GTACACTATTATACACTTCCATTATATACCCCCCCCCTTAGCCTTTGTCAACTAATTCAATATGGCATAATAAAATTTTTATAAAAATTAATATAAATACTTAAATTCAGATTATCGCAAAGTATAAATAATCTCATTTATATTCACTATATATAAGAAATTCTCTCCAATACAAAATATAGTTATTTATTCAACTATTCATTTCATTGAAATAGATATATAGTTTTAAAACTTCTACATATATTTTTTGATTGATAATTAATTGAATTAATAATTTTGGTATAGACATTATCATTGCAATTTAAATCAAAAAAAACTTCTGAGCTAAGCACTCAAAAGTTTTTCTAAATCAAAATAGTCAATTTTTATTTAGTTTTAGTTTGCGCTGCAACTTCAGCTGCAAAATCATCGCTACGTTTGGTAAGCCCCTCGCCCATAGTCATCATATAGAAACGTCTGATAGTGATTTTTTCACCAATCTTAGCTACCAACTCAGTCAAAACATCTTTGACTTTCTTCTTGCCTGAATCGTCTCTGATATATGGTTGCTCCATCAGCACGACTTCTTCATAATATTTATTGATCTTGCCGTCTACGATTTTGTCTACCATTGTCTCTGGCTTGCCTTCATTCAACAGCTGAACACGATAAATATTGCGCTCAGCATCAATTTTTTCCTGCGGAACTTCATCTATATTCACACATATAGGACGAGATGCCACAACTTGCATTGCTATGTTGTGCGCAAATTCTCTCAATTCTTCATTTTTTGCTGCGAAATCTGTCTCTGTGTTGATCTCAACAAGAGAAGCAAAACTTCCGCCACCGTGCACATAAGCATCAATAAATCCTTCAGCCGCGATTCTGCCTTCTTTCTTTGCTGCTTTGGCAACTCCTCTTTCACGCAGGAGCTCGACAGCCTTTTCCATATTGCCATCGGCGTCTACCAATGCCTTTTTGCAATCCATCATACCTGCGCCAGTCATATCGCGCAATTGAGCGACATCTTTTGCTGTAATGTTCATAAATTACTCCTTATTCATTATATAATTTTTGATATAATTGTCCTTTCCTAATTTATATATGGATTAACTAATAATAAGTGGTATATCTAAAACTATAAATTAGTTTTCGGCAATATAATATGAAATTTACTTATAATCAAAATCTTATTTGCTATTTTCTTCGCTAATGTTTTCTTCTACCTTTTCAACTTTTTTTTCTTTTTTAACTCTTACTGTTTTTTTCTTCTTGTCTTCTGGCTTATCTTCATCCTTTACAATTTCACCACTAACCATAGCTTCCATAGACACATCTTCATCTTCAGCATTAGGATCGTGAAGAATCACACCACCCTTTGCCTCCAAAATCGCATCGGTCAATGCATTCAAAATTAACTTGACTGAACCAATCGCGTCATCATTAGCTGGAATACAATAATCAACATCATCCGGATCGCTATTAGTATCTACTATACCAACTGTAGGAATATGAAGTTTCTTTGCCTCTTTAACTGCAATATGCTCTGTGTGCGGATCAACTAAAATGATAAGACCTGGAAGGGATGTCATATCCTTAATACCTGTCAAATTGTTAGCCAACTTATCTCTCTCTGCTTTCAATTTGATAACTTCTTTTTTGGGTAATAGATCAAAGTCACCCAATGCTTCCATATTGTTTAATTTGTTCATTCTGTCGATTCTCTTTCTAATTGTTGAGAAATTAGTTAGAGTACCGCCAAGCCAACGTGTGTTGACATAGAACATCCCTGACCTTTCAGCTTCCTGTTTAACTGTTTCGCTTGCCTGTTTCTTTGTGCCAATAAACAATACATTCGCACCCGCTAATACTTTTTCTTTGATGAATACATAAGCTTCATCTATCTTTTTTGAAGTATCTTCAAGATTGATAATATGGATATCATTCCTATCTGTGAATATATACTTCTTCATTTTAGGATTCCATTTCCTTGTCTGATGACCAAAATGGCAACCAGCTTCTAATAATTGTTTCATTGAAATAACTGACATAAAATTAACCTCCTGTTTGTCTTCTTCCCTACTACTCATTTTGCTATAAACCATAATGGCAACAGACTAGCAATCATAATAGGTGCTATTCTTTGAACGAGATTAGTGTAGCAAGTTTTATAGTCTTTGTCAATAAAAAACCTTAAATTTTTAATATTTATGTCATTTTCTTTATCTTATTTTGATATTTGAGGATATAATTTGAAAATTTTGATAATATAACCAAAATTAACTTTTTGAGCCCTCTTCAATCAACTTTTGATAGATTTCCAATACTTCATCTATTATTTTATTGTCGTTTATCGGTATTAACTTCCGATTCTTCTCGTCTACTTCAAACAAAACGCCCTCTCCCTCCTCCACGTTCTCCATAGGTGTGACAGGTATTAAAATAGTATACAACTTCTCCGTGCTGTCTAGTGGAATAAGCGCCACTTGCTCAAATTCAATAGGAACATTGTTCACATCTGGATAAAAGATATTTTCTGTATTGTCCTCGTCCAGTATCTGAGCGATAGGATCCTTTGCTTCTCTTTTTTTTGATTTGTTTTCTTGATTTGTCTTTTTCATTTTATCTCCTTGAATCTAAATAATCTTGCAATATAATTGATGCGGACACACTATCTAATTTCTCTTTTCGTTTTTTCCAATCTTTTATAGTGTTTTTTAAAATATCGTCTGCGATGATTGAAGACATCCTTTCGTCTACAAATTCAATTTTAACTTTTTTTTGATTTGGCTGTTGAGCAAGAGCATCTGAAATTTTTCGGATAAATTCGCGTGTCAATTGTGCTATACGTTGTTCTTCGCCTTGCATATTGAGAGGTAGCCCGCAGACTATTTCATCGATATTTTGACCTATAATCAGATTGACAAAAAAGTCTATATCTTCTTTTTCATTTTTCCTTTTATATGTGATATATGGTGAAGCTAAAAATTTAGTTTCGTCTGAAAGTGCTATACCGATACGTGCTAGTCCAAAATCAATTCCCATTGCCTTCATATTTTTAGTTTATCAAAAACATTAATTTTTGTAAATTGTTTCTTTGTAATTTTAAAAATTTTCAAATAAATTATTTGAGTTTGCAATAAAAATAAACATCTTGTTAAGTTTGCAAAATAAATTTCAATCAAAATACTTGCAATAATGAAAATATTAATAAGCCATACTATTAATTTAATTAATATCCGCTATTCAAATCAATTTTTAAAATACAATTATTTTTATTTCTTTTGTGACTTGTTCATCTAATAAACAAGTTATAGTCAAAGTAACTTCTCCTTTGTCTTTACATTTCAAATAAATTAGTGGGTGGTCAATGCTTGAAACTTCGACTATCCCTGTATCTGAGCTAACCACACTAATCTTTTGGTAGACATTCATTCCATTTTTATCAATTATATTATACATCAATGGATATATATCACCCTTGGCAAATTTTAATTCATCTGCATTTTCTGCATATATCTCTATCATATATTCTGGTGGTAAAGGTTTTGGTTTTATAGTCACAGCATAGGTATAATTATATTGAATGTAATCGTATGATAAACTTACAATTATTCTCGCTTCTCCCTCTGACAATGGTGTAAATATATAATTGCCATAATTTAAGTAATCTGTATCTAAAACAACTACTCCTATCTTAGCCTTTGTATCAAATTGAAATATGGCTTCTAGATTGTAATTTGAGCCTATCTCTAAAGAATTTATAAGTTGAACAACATTTGTATTTTCATTATCTACTACAGA
Source organism: uncultured Clostridia bacterium (assembly GCA_944377305.1). GTDB lineage: Bacteria > Bacillota > Clostridia > Christensenellales > UBA1242 > Onthoplasma. Next base: position 54,591 of record CALWEL010000009.1, on the reverse strand, counting down.
CACTTGTATGCCATCGGTAAGATAGTGATTCTTAGCTTTCGGAATTGTGAATTTAATATAATATGTGCCTATTTGTTTAGCCGTGATGACATTATCTGAAAATGATATACCTGACGGTTCGCTTCCATATCTACTAGATATTGTGCAGTTTAAAAATTTAGCACTTTCTGCTGGATAAATTGAAATATATTCCCCCATCAAAGATACAGATTCAGACAAGTTGATAGTTATACTTCTTGGACATTTTAAGATTAAGCTTTTTGCATAAATTAATTCATCTTCTAAATCTATTCCAAGTTCGCTATCCTCTGTTCCATCTTCAATATCTGTTGATTGATTTTCGTCAGTTTCGTCCGAGTCTGTTGGTGTTTCATTAGGTTTATTTATTAAATCTTCAGACGAATCATCTGTACTCGGATCGTCAACATTTGAATCATCTTTGTTTGGCAAATCAATTTTGGTGTCTTCTTCGACTTGCGAACTCATTTGAGAATTATCTATATTTGTAGCATTTGCCGAATTGGGCGGAAAGAAAACAAGGAATAATACCAAGGCGGTTATTATCAAAATACAATATATAGAAAAAATCAGAACCCTTTTGTTCACAAATAAATAATATAAAAAATGGAAAAAATTTTCAAATATTTTGTCGAAAAATATACGAAATACATAAAATATTCGTAAAATAATATTAAATTATTACATTTGTAACTACGAAGCAAAAAAAATCAATTGTATAAATAACATTAAAAATATAACAATAATCAATCTCTATCTTAATTTTTTGATACTATTTCTGATTTAGTACTTAACAACACATTATTTCCGCTCTATTCATTATAAAATATTGATGAAATAAAATGGTAGTGATTATATAATTTTTTTATCGAAGTCCCAACTTTTATTTAACTTATTAGAGTTAAAAATAGTGACGTATTGTTTAAACACAGCTTAAAATGCTATTTTTCTTATAACGACTTTAATTTGTGTCTTTTTTTAGATTGGTTAATATATTTATTTTATGCTTTTCTTTATTGATTTTAGAAATGATTCCATTCACTCTATTATTCAATTTATATATGTGATGAGTGGCAACATTTGCCCTATCACTATTTTCTTTCGTGATAGCCATTGCGTTAAATCCATTATCCAATTTTATAATCGCTCCGACAGGCAAAATCTTGACAACCAGACCTGAAACTTCATCCCCTATATTTAATTGATTGAATTTAATGTCTAATGGATTTTCTTTAAGTTGTTTCAAACCAACGCTTATCCTTGAATAATCGCTATTAGTATCTATCACCCTGAAATCATAATTTTTGTTGAGCTCTATTACATCTTTTAAACTATCAATATGCTCGTACGAAGCATCTGAGATTGATAGTTTAGCTTTTGCCCCATTGCTTAATAAGATGATTGCATATTTATCTTCCAACTTTATCACTGTGCCATTCAATACTTCATTGATCTCAACTGGAATAGTTTGATTTTCTTCTAATAACTTTGTGCTACAAACAATAGATTTTTTTATGTTATTTAATTCAATCACTATGGCAGTGATTTCTCTATTGATTAAACTATCTTTGTTGAAATAATCTTTTGTAGCACATTGAGAATATGGTAAAAAAACTCTATATCCCATAAAATCTCCCAACATTCCACTAGTATTAATATTTGAGATTTTGAAATTCAATTCGCTACCGACTTTTAAATTTTTTAATTTTTCTTTGTCTTCCAGTGCTTTATTTACTCCAGAATGCGTGAGCACTAGACATCCTTTATCGTCAATTTTTCCCGTAACCATAACTAAAATCGCATCGCCAATTTTGAACGCAGGATCAAGTTCGTCACGCGGGAAAACTCCTTCTTTCAGGCCTCCTAGTGCTACTACAACTTCTTTTGCTCCAATCATAACAATTGTTCCAGTAATAATATCCCCTCGATTATACTGAGTCATATTAATATTAAAATCTTTCATTCTCATTAGGTGAATTCTCCTTTAATAAATCATTCATTTTAGATATAATCAAGTTGGCATATTCATCTAAATATTCTTTATCTTTTTTCCTAGAAATATCAGGATAAATTGGCTCACCTATAATAAGTTTTGTACGTCTAAACATTTTGATTTTCCTCGTAAACATCATAGGTATAACAGGCGTATTTGTACGAAGAGAAAACAATGCAACTCCCTCTTTTGCACTACCCTCTTCAATATTGATCGTCTTCGCTCTAGTTCCTTGTGGAAATATTAAAATTGGTTTATTCTTTTTTAGCAAAGAAAAAATTTCTTTCACTGCTCGAGGATCAGCTTGCGACCTGTCAACAGGCACAGCGCCAAGACTCTTTAGACAAGCAGAAATGAATTTATTTTTAAACAATTCTTTTTTTGCTAATATCCTATGTTTTTTATTAAAAGTGATGTCAATCATCACTGGATCAAGATTTGACGTATGATTGCAAGAAATTATGAAATTCTTACCTTTCAATTGCTTCAAATTTTTTTTGCCTATCTTTTTGATAGGAAAAAGAATCAAGCACGGAATCATAATCAATGTGATTGCGATATAAAAAAGCATAGCAATTTATCCTTTTAAGTTATTACCTGCTAGAAATGCCGTGGACCACGCTATCTGAAGATTGTATCCTCCAGTCAAGGCGTCGACATCCAAAACTTCTCCAATAAAATACAAATTCTCTATCAATTTACTTTCACAAGTCTTGGAATTGATCTCCTTCACATCCACGCCACCTGAGGTGACTATACCAACATTTATATTATCTAATGATTTTATGGAAAAGTCAAATTTTTTTAACAAGTTTATGATATGCTGTCTATTTTCTTTGGTAAGATCTGCTAATTTTACATTTTTTAGCCCTGTTCTTACAAAAAAATATTCACAAAATTTATTTGGTAGCAAGGTTTTAATATAGTTGCGCAGATCTTTTTTTGCAAAAGTTTTGAATTCTTTTTGAAATTTAATATTTAGCTCTTCATAGGATATTGCGGGCTTGAAATCAATTCTTGCAATTGCATTATTTAGACTATATTTATTTATTTTGCTAGAAAGTGTCAACGCTATTGGACCACTTAACGATGTATATGTAAACAAGAGTTCGCCAAATTCACTAAATTCTTTACCATTATTTAGCAAGATAGTTAATCTTACATTTTTTAAACTCAATCCGTTGAGTGCTACGGTATGTTCTTTCAATACAATAGGACATAGAGCACTTTTGGGTCTAATGATATTGTGCCCGAAATGACGTGCTATTTCATAACCTATTTTAGTAGCACCGGTACCAGAATATGAGAGACCTCCAGTGGCAATAATTAATCTATATGTTGTGTATATAATATTATTATTACAATAGATATAGAATATCTTGTTAATCTTTTCTACACGTTCTACAGCGGTATTCAATTTGTATTTCACAGAATAATTATACATTTGATCAATGAGAGTATTGATTACATCACTAGATTTGTCACTTGATGGAAAAACTCTATTGCCTCGCTCTGTCTTGATTTTCAATCCTGCATCGGAAAAAAATTCCATCACTTTATTTGGTGGAAAATTATATAATGCTGAATACATAAATTTGCTATTTGTCACTATATTTTGAAGATGATTTTCTATTGAGCTATTATTGGTTAAGTTGCATCTACCCTTGCCTGTAATGTATAACTTTTTGCCTAATTTTTCATTATGTTCCAATACTAGTGTATTGTATCCATTTTTTGATGAAAAAATTGATGCCATCATTCCAGATGCACCACCACCTATTATAATACAATCATATATATCCGTCATTATAATATTTTAACACTTTTTTATATAATTAGCAATTTATTGATAACAAATAATAAAATAATATGAATTTTTCATTTATACATATACAAAATTTAACTTCTCATCTAAAAATTTAATAAAAAAAGTAGAAAAGTCTACTTTTTCAATGATTTTAAATATCTAATTTCTTTTTGATTTAGTGGAGCATATTCGCCTCTGGATAATCCACCCAGTTTAATATCTCCTATTTGAATACGCTTTAAAAATGTGACTTCTTTGCCTATTGATGCAAACATTTTCCTTATTTGTCTATTTTTGCCCTCAGTAATTGTCACCTTTAATTTTGACTGCGTCCCATTAGTCTCTATTAACTCTACACTGCAAGGTCTAGTGATGTAATCTCCTATATCTACGCCTGTTGATAATTTTTTTATTTCATCCTTATTGATTATCCCACCTATATGCAGTACATACGTCTTTTTAACCTCGCTATTAGGTTTTGTCAAAATGTTTGCAATTTCGCCATCATTTGTCAGCAACAATAAACCTTCCGTATCATAATCCAATCTTCCTATAGGGAAAACACGATAATGTATACTACGCATCAAATTGATGACTGTCTTTCTGTCTTTGTCGTCAGAAGTAGACGTGATATACCCTTTAGGCTTATTGAGTTTATAGTAAACCAAATTTGACACAATCTTTATAGTTTTGTTATCAATTGAAACAATGTCTGTATCCTTAATCTCGGTAGACAAATCAGTAGTGACCTTTCCATTCACTTTGACCTTTCTTGATTTGATTATATTTTCTGCTTTTCTTCTGCTTGCAATACCGCATTGAGCAATATACTTATTGATCCTCATCTATATTTTCTTCCCATAATATTTCTTCGATTTGTAAAGTTTTGCTATCTAACAACTTATCTATTTTATTCATTGTATACAATTTTAAACTTTTAATCAAGTCATTTTTGAGAAAAATATCGATTTTACCAACTTCATCGCCCGATTTTGCATCTTTTAAATCTACCGAATAGTTTATTTTTATATCTTTAAACTCATTTGATTGTAGTGGGTAATGAAAATCTTCATCTGTGTATAAAAATAATTTGCTCTCTTTGTCGCTCAATATATATTCATTGTAGATTTCCTTATCTTTATCTATAATTTTCTTTAATTCAAACTTATCGAATGCAGAATTGATTAGATTGCTACTTTCTTCAAACATAGGTCCGCAATTTAATACCACACATACAACAGTGCAATCATTTCTTTCGCTAGCACTGACGAGACATCTTCCTGCCTTGCTCGTAAATCCTGTCTTCACTCCACAACAGCCTTCCAAACTGGATAATAGCCTGTTTTTATTCGTCAAATATCTTTTTTCAGATTTATTTGTTTCTTCAATCACATAATTTTTACTAGATACTATCTTTGCAAATATTGGATTATTCAAAGCATAAGCAGTAATCTTTGATAAATCATAGGCGGTAGTATAATGATTTGGATCATCCAAACCGTGAGGGTTGACAAAATTTGAATTGTTGGCTCCTACTTTTTTGGCAGTTTCGTTCATCATATCTGCAAACCCTTCGATGCTTCCTCCAATGTGATACGCTAAAGCAGTGGCCGAATCGTTTCCACTCCTCAACATTAAACCATACAATAAATCAATAATCTTGATTTCTTCATCTTTTCTTAAATAAATAGAAGTACCCTCTACTCCAATCGCTTTTTCGTTCACAACAATTGTCTCATCTAGATTATCGCAATTTTCAATTACGGTAATTGCAGTCGCTACCTTTGTAGTCGATGCCATAGGGAGTTTTTGATCTTTATTTTTTGAATATAGCACTCTTCCACTTTCCTTTTCAATCACGCACATCCCCTTAGCACTTGAAATTGAAGTACAATTCGCACTTACACTTTCTATCGATTGCAAACAAAAATTTGAAATTGACAAAAAACATAGCATTAATAGACTCAAAAGAAGTAAACTTCTTCTTATTATTTTAGTTTTCATTTCAATCTCTCCGCAAATTTTTTCAATACTTCAGTTGCATTCTTGATTAGACCTAAATATGCTGTAGATTTATCTGCGTGAATGATTTTAAACTTGTCCTTGCTTACCACAAAAAAACCAATAGGTGACACGGTGAAGCCTCCACCCGTTCCCCCAGCCATAGGGAAATCTGCAGAATTTCGCTTAGCATTAAGATCATTGTATTCTCCGCCCCCTGCGACAAAACCTACGCTTACCTTTGATATGGGTATGATAATGCTATCATCTGGCATAGTGATAGCACTGCCAACGACACAATTTACATCTATCATTGTGCGAATCTTTTGCAATGATACATCTATTAATGATTCAATTTTGCTGTCTTTTTTTAAATCAATTCGTTCCATTTTTTTCATATTTTCTCCATACTCCAAATAATGTGTAAACTAGCGAATACAAAATATCAAAAACAGACATTCTGATAGTATTTTCTAGCCTAACATTAAATATATCCTGATTGTATTGTGGCTCAATATCTATAAAAATATGTGAAGATTTTTTATTGTTTTTTAATTTTGATAATAAAGATTTTACAATGACATCAATATAACCGCAAACAACTGCCGTTACATTAGAATCTAGTATAAATCCAAAATTCGTCCTGAAATGAAATAATAGAAATTGCTCTCTGAAGTATAATTGATTCAATAAAGTAATTATAAATAGAAAATTGAAATTTGTCTTACTTATTTTTTCTTTCCTCAATTTGTTTTTATGATTAATGTAAATATAGCCATTTTTTATACGAATTTTAAACTCGAATTTTATTTTGTTGAAAATTTTAATTATTACTCTACCTTTCAGACGCAAAATATTGAACCTAACATCAAATGAAATCAAAAAAGGATAGATTATCGTTAATATATTCATAATCGTGCTAAACAAAAAAATAAGATACCACATAAAAATAGTATCTTAAATTAATTTTTTTCTATTCACCAACGCAAAATGTTTTATAATTTTGATTATATTTTTATTAATTTGCATTATTTTTTTGTTATGAATTTTCATCATTTTCATTACAATTATTTGATTGTAAATCAATATTTGTGCCAGCATTATTTTCAGTATTGTTGGTAGAATTTTTCGCTTTTGTTTCGTCCTCCTCATCCGGAATTGTGAACTCTCTATAGAGTGAATCACCCTCACTATGTATAACACGAATTCTATCCAACAATTCGTTGTAATTTGGAAGTGATTCAATAGACTTCAATTCGAATCTTTTCAAAAAATTTTCAGTCGTACCAAACAAAAGAGGTTTGCCTACTGCATCTTTTCTGCCTACGACTTCAATAAGATTATTTGCCTGCAAAAGCTGAATTGCATAATCGCAATTCACTCCCCTTATGCCTTCGATCTCCATTCTTGTGATTGGTTGCTTGTATGCAATTATAGCAACGGTTTCAAGTGCAGCTTTAGTCAAACTTCGCTCTCTAATAGGATTTAATATCTCAGCAATATTGTCTACTATCTGAGGATTCGAGCACAATTGAACCTTAGTTTTGTATTGGATAATATTAATTCCGCTATCCTCATTATATTTCTCTTTCAATATATCTAGACATTTGTTAAATTCTCTATCATTCATATCAAAGCGAGATTTAAATTCGTCAATCTCAACACCTTCGCCAGATACAAACAATACACCTTCAATGATCTTTGCAATTTCCTTAAGATTCATCGCCAATCTCCTTCCTCCTAATCAGTATATCTGCATAGCGCTCTTTCTGCACTACTTCAATCTTTTGAAATTTGAGCAATTCTAAGATTGCCATAAAAACTGTGATAACTTCTAGCTTTGAATATGTATCATCAAACAAACTAAAGAAATTGATCTCTTTATTATCTTTCAAAACATTAGTTAAAAATGCAATTTTGTCTGCGACTGTCCATCTGTCGCGATTAATTTTCTTCTCTGGAGGATTATCTCTATCCTTTGTCCTCATCAATATGAATGCAAACGCGTCTAGAAGTTTATCTAAGTTGAATTGATTGAATACTATTCTAGGATCTCCTACATTTTTGTCTGGCTGTTTATAGAATCTATTGACGTTTTCAATATTATGCAATTCTCCGCCTGCCTCTTTAAATAGTTGATATTCTTGAAGTTGGATTTTTAGTTGAGTCTCTGGATCCAACTGTTCCTCTTCTTCCTCTGAAGTTTCTACTGGCAATAGACTTCTTGATTTTATTTCCAGCAATCTACTTGCCATATCTAAAAATGCTGTCGTTTCTTCCATATCAAGTTCTGCAATACCTTCCATATACTTCATATATTGATCCGTGATCTCGCTAATCTTAATTTCCCAGATAGTCATATCGTGCTCTTTGATCAAATGCAACAAAAGATCTAGAGGTCCTTCAAATCCCTCCAATTTGAAAGTTAATTGAGATGAAGATTCTGCCAAGATTTCGTCTGACGTTTCTACAGCATCCATTCTATACCCCTAAAAAACTTATCGGTAAATATACATAATTATACAAAATTGAAAGATACCAATCAAGCAAATCAAATGAGAAAATTATTTCTATCAATAGAGTCACCAAGAGAATGCATAATAATAGTTTCATTCCATTTTTGACATTAAATTTGATATATTTATTGTCCGCCCTCATAAAAGAAGTTACGAAATTGAATCCATCCATTGGGTAAATCGGAATGAGATTGAACAATGCCAAGAAACTATTTACCACCATAAAATATTGCAAAATTAAGAATAAGTACTCCATAGCTGTATTTATATATCCTACAGTTGAAAGTAAAATCGCATATATAATTGCCGCGATTAGTCCTAATAGAAAATTTGTCAAAATCCCAGAAATTGAAACTAATCTAATGCCTTTTCTATACTTTTTGAAATTCAAAGGATTGATAGGGACAGGCTTTGCCCAACCTATGCCTAACAAGACGAACATCAGAAACCCACCAAGACTTAAATGTTTAAATGGATTAAGCGTGAGTCTACCCATAAGTTTTGGAGTGGGATCACCCATTTTGTATGCAGTCAATGAATGGGCAAATTCGTGCAAAGTAAGCGATATAAGATAGACAAAAATGGTAATTAAAAATACAATTACTGCTTCTCTTGGCGTATAATAGTCATTGAATAAAATATAATATAGCACGATCCCTCACTTTTATTATATCAGATAGTAATCCAATTTGCAAACAATTATTAAAAATTGTGTCAATATAATTTTAATGATAATCAAAATATAAAGTATTTATAATATATAAAACACAATATATTGTAAAGTCTTGTTAATTTTTCACTTTCATTGTGGAAAGTTTATTGTAAAATGAACTGGCATTTAATGGATTTTTTTTGTTGGTGATTGCTAAAATCTGCGTGTCTGTATCGTCCGTTATCACTATGTCTAACTCTTTAAAAACAAGCAAACACACGTAAAATTGCAAATAAGAATAATTCGATTTATCTTTAAGTTTACTTAAAATATTTGTATATAGATTGTAGGTATAGTATCCACTAATTTTATTCTCAGATGCAAATTGGATAAGTCTAAAATATCTACCAAATTCTTGTCTTGACAAGTTAATTTTTTTCATCAAAGAAAATGTACTCGCAGGAAAATGCGGAAGATAAATTGTAGATTTTGTATGTTTTTTAAGTTCTGATAAATATCCGATATTTAATATTGGATCTAAAAATATTATCCTGCTAAACGTATTGAACGAATTAAAATTCGTAGGAGCTAAAATAATTGTATTCAACCCCGTTTCATCATTAATTGAAAAAATACGATTTCTAAATATATTATTGCTATCATATATTGATTTAAAATTGATGTACGTATTATAATCATTTGCAACAATTAGCGTACCGTAGACATTTTTATCCATATCAAGCAAGAGTCTAATCAATTGATCACGATTGTAATTATTAAATGTGTAACTACCATCTAGAGGATAACATATTTGCTTTAAATACTCAGCCTGAATTATTTCATCATCGCTAGGTCTATAGATATCTTCATAGTCAATAGATTTCACAATGCCTGAAATTCGTTTATTATTTCTAAAATTGTCTATATTCAAATCAGCCAATATAGTAGAAGATGTGTTGCCAGATAATACAAAATATTTTTCACTAGAATTAAATGCAAGTAAACTAAAATTAGGATAAGTTAACACTAGATGTTGTGGATGCTTTGGAAGCGAACTAATTGTCGCTCTATTCAATTTGAATTTAAAAATCGGGCGTGGATTTAGGTGCCCACACGGCTCTAATCTATCAATATCTTCAACAAGTTTTAGCGTTATTTCGCCATCTTCAAATTCGAAATCATACGATTTTGTTGGTAAAAAATCTGCTTTGTTTAAATTTTGTTCCACATACATCTCTGTGAGTCTGCAAAATTCATCATAATTTTCTACTTTCAATGTTAGTCCCGCAGCCATAGGATGCCCACCAAATTTGGTAAGCAAATGTGATTCATTGCTAAGAAGAGTATGAACATTTACTCCATTCACACTTCTACACGATCCTGTCAATTCATCTCCGACTTGGCTAAACAAAAATGTAGGACGATGATATTCTTCTGCTATACGAGCAGACACTATCCCCAATATGCCACTATCCCACTCTGGACTAGACATTATGATAGCACTTATTTTGAAAATATCGCGAGTCTTCAAGTCTTGTTTTACATCCGTGTATACTCTATCGCATAGTTGTTGTCTATGATTGTTAAATTCAATCACCTTGCTACACAATTTTTTTACAGTAGCAGGATTTTCTTCTAAGTACAATTCCAAACTTGTCTCAGCCGATCCCATTCGACCACTAGCATTTATTTTTGGTGCCAGTTTGAAAGCTATATCACTAGCCTTGCAATTTAAACTGATACCACATTCTTGCATCAATCTATTTAGACCTAATGGCAAATGATCAAAATCTTTTAATCCAAGAGCTACAATAGCCCTATTTTCATCAAAAAGCTCTACAATATCAGCAATTGTCGCTATAGCACAAATTGATAAATATTTAGTTGCGACATTCAAGCCAGCTAATGCCTGCACCAATTTCAATGCAACACCCGCACCGCAAAGAGCTTTAAAAGGATATGCCTCACTTATTTTCGGATTGATTATCAGGCAATCAGGCAAAAATTCTATTCGCTCGTGGTGGTCGGTGACTATTATATCTACTCCACATTTTTTGATATATTCGACTTCCTCAACGGCTGTAATACCGCAATCTACTGTAATGATCAGATCGGGTTTTTTATTAGAAAAAATTTTATTAATTGTCTCTATCGTTAAGCCATATCCATCCGCGTACCTATTAGGCATAAAATTGCTGACATTCGCACCTATTGAATTAAAATATTTAATCAGAATAGCGCTTGCCGTAATTCCATCCACATCATAATCACCAAAAATCAATATACGTGATTTTTTTTCTAAATGATTTTGAATCTTTTCTACTACTTTGGACATATTTTCAAACAAGAAAGGATCATAAAGATTTGATAAGTTAGGATATAAAAATTTATTCATCTTATCCTTATTATCAATTCCTCGTGAATACAAAAGATGGACGAGATTCTTATCCAAATCAAAATATTTTGCCATCTCGTATTCTTGTTCATTAAATTTATCACTTAAACTGCAAATGTATTTCATAATTAAATAATATTAAAAAACCTTTCATAAGAAAGGCTTTTATTCTATTGTTCAATATCCTTTTTAGATGTAGATTCTTCGACAACTTTTTCTTTATCCGCCTTTACTTTTACCTCACGTTTTTTGCACAATGTAATAAATACACTCCAACTAAATGGTACAACATACAATTCAATTGCCAATACTACGACCGCCAAAAACATAATGTTGAGTGCGATATATTTTATACTTGTCGGCGCTAGTATGACTAATAATAGTCCTATTAGGAAAATTCCAATATTTAATGCACATAAACGGAATCTATTGGCTTTCATAGAAGAATCAATAGCAACTGAATATTCATCGGTCTGCAACCAATTCTTTTCCCGAATGTGTTCAAATATGTTAAATGCAAAGAAGATTATTAGTAGATTAATTATTATAAGCATTGCAAAATAACTCATTCCGATGCTAAGTCTCAAAATAGCTCCAATTGAAATAAACATCAATGAGCCAATTAGTGAAGCTATAATTGTGGTGAGTGCGCTAGCAGCATTATATCTAAAGTATGCAAATATGCTAGACAAGATCAATATCAAAATAATAGTCAAAGCGGTAAATATATAATCTATATTTTCTACCACTGGAGACACATAAGAATGTGCGGACACATCTTCAATAGTAATTGATAAATCTTCGGCTATAATATCATTAATATTTGATTGTTCTTCACTTGTCAAATCGCGATTATAACGAATAACAAGTTTGGTGTCATCACCTTCTCCCATTATTGAAAACGAATCATAATCTCCATTTTCGCTATTTATAGCTAACTGAATTTTCTCAATATATTCGTTATAATTTGATGCTTCCTCGCCAACTCTCACTGTGAATTCATTATATCCAGACAATTCGAAATTCGTATTCATTCCAAAACAAGCCAAGACAATTGTACCAATTAGCAAAAACGCAACTAAAATTATGATCGTGAATTTATTTTTTTTGAAATATTCCCTATTTGACTTTGAAAAATCTCTATTAAGCATTTTGTCCTCCTTTGTGGAAGTTACATTTCTTGCCATCAGTACTATTGAATGGAAGGTACATTTTTATAAACAGTCTATTGAGCAACTGAATACAGAATAAACTTACAAATGACATTACAAACACTACCCAACCAAACGATTGAATTGCAAGTGATGGCATAAGCAAACTAATAAACCCTACAATCATCAATCCCACGTTCATAACAAATGTTTTGGTAAGGGTTTCACTTTGTGCCACCTTCATCGCAATATACAATTTTGTATTATAATTATAATGCTCTTTTGCTTTTTCGAATATTGAGATAAAACTATCCACAATAAATATGAACGCAATTAAAAATCCTATCATTCCCGAAAAATTCAAATGCACTAATGGTATTGATTGCAGTAGGAATAAACTGATCGTAATGAAGAATAATAGATTGAAACAAGCAAGCCAACCTAGATGTCGATATTTCACTATCAAGAAAATAAATCCTATCAAGATAAATATTGCCATTGCCACTGCGATCCATAAATTCGCACCTACCCCATAAGTTGGACTAATCGTCCCAGACTCAACGGTGGTCAATTCAAGATCTAGCATACCTGTCTTAATTCTATTCGCTACAGTGTTGGCAAGTGCTAAACTTTGAAAACTTTCACTCTGCATATATATCACGCCTTCAGATATTGCAGAAGAGCCCAAATCCATCTGAGTGAATTCGGTATCGCCAAAGAAAATATATACTGTACCACCATCTGCAGTAGCATCTGCTATTGAATCGATCACCTCGTCATTGAAATCTATTACAACGACATAAACATTATCAGCCGTCTCTTGATCATAATATGACGTCGCATAAACCTCTTCAATATCTTTTGCTCCAGCAAATGGATCGGAATTGTCACTATTCACAGAAAAACTAATAGTGGCAGGTGCACCAATTAAATCTACAATTTCATTTTCATCATCTATTGTTAAGATATTTCCAACCTGTATAAGAATTGAATCTGATCCATACTTGCTAGCTGTGACATCACTATATCCTTCGCTTTGAAGAATTTTTTTCAATTCATCTTTTGTAGAGGTTCGTAGATCATCATAGTTTGCTTGAGCCTCACCTTCTGGAAGATCTGCTCTATAGACTATTCTATATGTTTTCCCTATATCTTCACCCAATTTCAAATTTGATACGAAATTGGAATAAGAATAGTAGTTTCCATTAATTGTAAAAGGATAAGTAAAATTAACAAAACTAGCAATCAAACATATAACTAAAAGAATAGAAAACACAACAAATAAGCACTTTGATCGTTTTTTAGTCATAATATCTCCTAATTTAAAATTTATTATAACTTATCTAGGAATTATTGTCAAACAATTATTATACTTTAGATTATTTCTTTGTAGCAAAATACAATTTTTGTTCACGTCTTTTGTCTATTTTTGTAAATTTACATTTTAACAACAAACAAATGATTATTGAGCCTATAATTTGATTTTATATTTTATTTTTAATTTGCCTTATTGTAAATCTCTAAGAATTAAGACTAATAGAATTAAACAAACTCAACTTCAAATTGTATAACAATTGTCATAATTTATAGATAACTTGTTCTAAATAGTATTATTGACTAAAAAAAGATATTCAATCAAAATTTATACATTTTTCTTATGAGTTAGATTAATGATGATTGCAACGATGATCGACACAATTAGTGCAAATAAAATGTCGTATAAAATTGTCATATTAAAGACAAATCCTTTATTCAAAATGGCAAATATAATCAGACTTAGCACAGCGTACAAAAGCCCCGCGAAGATTGACTTGACTATTAGCTTATCTCCATTCGTTCTCTTGATACAAAACAACATTACGAATATTGATACTGCTTTTATTGCATCGTTTACATATCCTATAACATTTGAAGATAAATCTACAAATTTTAGCACCACTGCAAATAAAATAAGTCCAATCAACGTCGCTAATATTCCAATCATACAGCATTTGATGATAGATAAAAATCCACTCCAATTCAATGATTTCAATTTTTGCATACTGCCTCCTACTATAATGTATTTTGGATAAATCAATTAATCACAAAATTGAAATTATATTTTTATCATTTAATAAAACAATTTGTAAATTTATGTAATATTTCAATAATACCATATTGCATTAGAATATAAATATATAGGTACTTTCGTTGTTATAAACGTATAAAATAGATTTTAAATATAATATTTTATTCTCTATGTGGCTTAAATTATTCAATATGGGTCATACCAATCTTAATAAATCACAATATGATACTATACTAATATTCGCAAATAAAAAATGGATGCAATTTGACTATTAAAACAAAATTCACATCCATTCATTCACTATTTGAAATTATTTTTTATTTGATTTACTAGTTTGAGATTTTTTCTGTGAAGATTTTTCTTCTGGGCTCTCTTTTTTAGCTTCTAAGGTTGATTTTACATTTCGATCATCTTCTTTTCCTTTGTTTTCCGCTACCTCAGTGCTTTTGTCATCTACAGGCTTGTCTTGTTTGCTATCAATAGGCTTTACTACAACTTTTTGTGTAGATTGATTTTCTTCCTTTCCAAACACATAGTAAATAGCATTCGCGTGAACTGTGAAATATCCCACATTAACACCTTTACCTGATTTTAATACAAAGTATTTGTAATCATCTTCAATGTAAGAATCAACAACCTCTCCAACGACTCCTGTATCTGTCATAACTTTGTCACCTACTTTCAATTCACTACGCATTTGACTTAGCTCAGCATTATATTTTTTCTTCTTCATATAACTTACTACAAATAGTGCCACTACCAACACTATAAGAATAATTAATAATATTATCTCTGTCATATCTTTCTCCCCTATTTAACTAATAATTTGATTATATCAAATCAAAATTTGATAGTCAATTTATTTTATACCATATTTTTCATAAAATTCACGCTTAAATTCAAGAAATCTGTCGTTATTTATCGCATCTCGTATATTTTCCATCATCTTTAAAGTAAAACGAATGTTGTGCAAACTTAATAATCGTGCACCTAAAATCTCATTGCATTTCACCAAGTGATGCAAATATGCCTTAGTGTGATGAGTGCAACAATAGCAATCACATTCTTCGTCTAGAGATGAAAAATCTTCTTTGTATTTTGCATTTTTCAGCGTCACTTTTCCCTTGCTGGTCATAGCAAGCCCATTGCGTGCGACACGAGTCTGCAATACACAATCAAACATATCTATTCCACGCTCAACACTCTCAAAAATATAGTCAGGTGTACCTACTCCCATCAGATATCTTGGCATATTTTCGGGATAATCTGGCTTCAAGACGTCAAGCATACGAATCATCACTTCTTTTGGTTCGCCTACAGAGAGTCCGCCTATCGCAATACCACACTTGCAATATTTTTTCGTCTCTTCTAGACTTATTCTTCTCAAATCTTCGTAGAAATTGCCCTGCACTATTGGAAATAATATCTGTTTAGGGTTCTTTTGCGCTTTGTAGCATCTATCAAGCCAATTTAAAGTCCTTGTCATCGCTTGTTCTGCTTCACTATGAGTCGCACCATATTCACTGCAAACATCGAGTGCCATTATGATATCTGCACCAATATTATTTTCAATTTCAATCACTTTTTCAGGAGTGAAAAACATTTTTTCGCCACTCAAATGATTTTTGAACTCAACTCCATTGTCAGTAATTTTTCTAATATCTGCTAGCGAAAATACTTGAAAACCGCCCGAATCTGTGAGCATTGGTCGATTGAAATTCATAAATTTGTGCACTCCACCAGATCTTTTTATGAGGTCATCACCCGGTCGAATATGGAGATGATATGTGTTCGCCAAAATGATCTGTGCGCCTACATCATACAGATCATCGCTCGTGAGTGATTTCACTGTGGCAAGTGTGCCCACTGGCATAAAAATTGGCGTGAAAATATCACCGTGCGGAGTGTGCAAAACGCCTGTCCTAGCCCCACTATTTTTATCTATGTGTAATACTTCATAACTAAAATTTTTGCTCATAACATCCTTAGAGTAATATTATCAATTCTATCAAAACTATTCTATAAACATTGCATCGCCGAAACTGAAGAATCTATATTGATTTTCAACTGCAGTTTCGTATATATTCATTGTGTTTTCGTATCCAGCAAATGCACTGACAAGCATAAGTAAAGTGCTCTTTGGCAGATGAAAATTCGTGATGAGCGCATCCACCACTTTAAACTCATAAGGCGGATAGATGAATATGCTCGTATCTCCCTCGCTAGCCTCAAGTGGCATACCATTTTTCGCGACCGTTTCAAGCGTTCGAACTGATGTCGTGCCCACCGCAATAACTCGTCTATTTTCAATCTTTGCCTTATTAATTTTGTCTGCCACGTCCTGCGTGAGTCGATAATGTTCGGTGTGCATAACATGTTTTGTGATATCTTTTTCTTTGCACGGACGGAATGTGCCAAGCCCAACATCAAGGGTAAGTTCAAGTATTTCTACTCCCATATCTTGTATCTTTTTTATTAGTTCAGGGGTGAAGTGAAGCCCTGCGGTAGGGGCTGCCGCACTACCTAAAACCTTGTTGTAAACCGTCTGATATCTTTCTTTGTCTTTCAATTTTTCGTGAATATAGTGAGGAAGAGGCATACTGCCAACTCTATTCAAAATCTCTTCAAACACGCCATTATAATAGAAGCGGACGATCCTATTTCCGTCCTGTTTGATTTCTATCAATTCGCATTTCAATTCGTCACTAATGGTAAGAATTGTGCCGATTTTTACCCGCTTGCCCGGTTTCAATAATACTTCCCAATCGTTCAGATTGATTCGTTTCAAAAGCAAAATTTCGACATTTGCCCCAGTATCTTTTTTCGCCATTAAACGTGCAGGCAACACGCGTGTATTATTCACGACCAAGACATCACCCTTTTTCAAAAAATCAGTGATATCCTTGAAATGTCTGTGATATATGTCCTTAGTCTTTCTATCAAAAATGAGTAGCCTACTTTCATCCCGTTTTTCAAGCGGAGTTTGGGCGATCAAATTTTCGGGAAGGTGATAATCATAAGTATCTAATGATTTATAATTAATCATCCTCTCCCTCCGACTCACCTAATTCTTCAGGTGTTTGCAAATTTTTTGGTACTGGCAGATGAAAATGCTCATAAGCAAGCCTTGTCACCACTCTACCTCTATTCGTCCTAGCCACGAATCCCAACTGCAAAAGATATGGCTCAACCACATCCTCAATAGTAGAAACTTCCTCATTGGTTGTAGCCGCAAGAGTTTCAAGCCCCACTGGTCCGCCACCGAATTTTTCTATCATAGCCATAAGTATACGTTTGTCTACAAAATCAAGTCCCAACTCGTCAATATCCATCAGAGTCAACGCTTTTTTTGCGTCAGCAAGCAAAATGGTATCCTTATCTTCCACCTGCACGTAATCTCGCACACGCTTTAATAATCTATTCGCAATACGCGGAGTACCACGACTGCGTTTTGCAATTTCACGCGTGGCATCTGGCTCAATATTTACACCCAAAATCTTGGCAGAACGAGTCACAATTGTGGCGATCTCGTCCACTGAATACAATTCAAGTCTACACACCACTCCGAATCTATCTCGCAATGGACTAGATAGATTTCCCGCTTTCGTAGTCGCTCCAATAAGAGTAAATGGTTGTATTTTTAAACGCATACTTCTTGCGCTTGGACCCTTACCTACAATGAAATCTAGAGCGTAATCTTCCATAGCGGGATACAATATCTCTTCTACAGATTTTGAAATTCTATGTATCTCATCAATAAAGAGGACATCATTTGCATTTAGATTGGTCAAAATAGCTGCCAAATCTGCTGCGTTTTCAATGCTTGGACCGCTGGTGATCTTTATTTGACTGCCTATCTCATTAGCTATAATATGACTAAGAGTCGTCTTGCCAAGCCCCGGTGGTCCATATAATAAAACGTGATCCAATGCTTCCTTTCGCTTCTTCGCCGCTGTGATGTACACCTTCAAATTTGATTTGATCTTTTCCTGCCCCACATATTCGTCAAAAGTCATAGGTCGCAATTTGTTTTCGACCTCTACGTCACTCATATTTTTTGTGCTTGAAATAAATCTATCTTTCTCTTCCATTATTCACCCATATTGTGTAATGCTTTTGCAACGATTTGCTCTGCTGTATCATTTTCGCTAGCCACTTCGCGTGCAAGTTTGCTTGCTTGAGTCTTGCTCATACCTAAACTTGTCAATACGATGACCGCTTCTTCAATATTTTCATTATTTTGTGCAAATATTGACTCGTTAGGCAAAATATAATCAAGTGGTCGAATTTTGTCTTTCAATTCAACTATGATTTTTTCTGCCACCTTTTTACCTATACCTTTGCACGATGCTATGACGGAAGAATCTTCGTTGATAATACTATTAATTATAGCACTCATTCGCTCAGCTGATAAAATTTGAATAGCTGTTTTACTACCCACACCGCTGACTGTAATGAGTTGCAAAAACAGACGTTTTTCTTCCGGACTCACGAATCCATATAGACTCATCTCATCTTCTCTAACGTGCAGATATGTATAAATTTGCACTTCGTTATCAATATCTGGCAAGTTCGCCATACAACTATTCGTCACAAAAATTTGAAAACCAACACCATTGCAATCTACTGTAATGTTGTTGAAATCTTTTTCTTTCAGTATTCCCTTAATAAAACCTATCATTTCGCCCTTTTATATTACTCATCTATATGGATACCATTTATAATTTTATTAAAAATTAATCTTTATATTTTTACCTATTGAAATTCTTTGATATTATTTTAAAAATTATCAATAATAATTAGTTTTATTTAAATAGAATTGTCGCTTAGAACACTATTGGTCTGTATATGGCACAATGCTACAGCAAGTGCATCTGCCGCATCGTCTGGCTTTGGCACCGATTTTAGTCCAAGCATATTTTTGACCATATACTGCACTTGTTTTTTATCCGCTCTACCATTGCCTGTTAGTGCCTGTTTAATTTGAAGCGGAGTGTATTCAAACAGTCTATCAGTGTATTGTTTACTTGCCACAATCAACACCCCACGAGATTCTGCCACTGGAATTGCGGTCGTATTGTTCGTGTTGAAAAACAATTCTTCGAAAGCGACCTCATCCGGATTGAACGTTTCCATAAGTTCGCAAGTGGCTTTAAAAATCGTATGGAGCCTTGTACTAATTGACATAGTTTTAGGAGTAGTAATCACCCCATAATCTACCACCTTATAACCATTCGTTTCCACCACTCCATAACCAATAATATTGTATCCTGGATCAATTCCTAACACTCTCATTATGCTGGCACTTTTAATCTTTCTAACAAATCTAATACGCTTTGATAAAGGTCGTTGAACCTCTTGCTGTTTTCTTCCACTTGATTGCGTTTAACGTTATAATCAGAAATCAACTTTTCAATATTTTCAAGCGTCTTGTTTAGTGATTTTACTTGACGCACAAACAACTTTATCACCATTTGCGGAGTTTCTTTTTGCACTGCTGCTTTGAATTCCTTTCTAAGATTGATGATTTTATGCTTATACTCAGTTTTTAGTGAACCGCATTCTTTTAGCGCACTGCAATATTTCTTGCTCGAATCAATGAATTCTTCATTCGTTTTGTCCGCCTCAGAATTTAGTTTCTTTATCTCTGATTTTTTACGTGAATAAACTGAGTCACGCTCACTTTTCTTGCTACCATAGATAATTTGCGAAATTGAATTCAAAGAATTTTTCAAATCTATCATCTCTTCATAATATGTACTGAGATTTGATCTATTCTCTTCTGCATCCAACAAAAGCGTATTGTACAATCCGTACAACCCACGCAATTTCACATCATACTCTTTTAGATAATCGACAATCTTCAAAAGTTCTTCATCGTTCTTTACTTCACTCATAATTTATTCCTCTAAATTGTGTATTACATCTATAACATCATCGCTTTCGTTCAATTTGTCTATCATTTTGTCAAATGTTTCTCGTTTGTGTTCATCAAGAGTCACATAATTTTGCGGTAGCATCTCAACTCCTGATGAAAGTATTGTATACCCTGCATTTTCGAACGCGGATACCATATCGTTTACCGCATTTGCACTTGGTTCGGTATAGATTGTAAACACTTCATCTTCTTCACAATCGGTTGCATTTTCGTTGATTGCAAGTTCCATTGCTGAATCTGAATCAAATTTGTCGTTCTTCTCGACCACAACCACACCTTTATTATCAAACAGATATGACACACAACCAGATGAACCTAACGAACCTCCAAATTTATCAAATGCGTATCGAACATCACTGCTGGTGCGATTTTTGTTGTCGGTAAAGCATTTTACAACGACCGCCACCCCGCCAACACCATAACCTTCATACGTCTGCTCTACGAAATTTGAATTGTCAACCTCGCTATTCTTTTTGATAATGTTGTTGATCCTATCATTTGGCATATTATATTGACGGGCTTTTGCTATTGCCATTTTCAATTTGCTGTTGCTATCAATGTTTGGTCCGCCCTCTTTGACTGCCACCATTATCTCTCGACCAACTTTTGTAAATATTTTACTGCGTTCTGCGTCTGATTTTTCTTTTCTACCTTTGATATTGTTCCATTTACTATGTCCTGACATTTACACCTCACTAAGCTTTTGCATAATTATACTACCCGCCACGCCTGCGTTGAGACTCTCAACTTTTTCGGTCATAGGGATAGAAACTTTTATTTCGGACAATTGAATTAATTCATCACTCACTCCTTGTCCTTCATTACCAATTATAACAGCAAATTTCCCTTTTGGCAAATGAATTTTGTCAATAGGGACCCCCATCATATCCGCAACCACAAAGTTTTCTGCAATTTTTGTTTTATTGTTTATCAAATCATTTCTATTGACAATGTGTATACGTGCGGACAAAACGGTTCCTACTGAACTTCTAATCACTTTTTCGCCATAGACATCCGCACAGTCAATCAAATAAACATCATCAAACCCAAAGGCGAGTGCACTACGAATGAGTGTACCTACATTTCCTGGATCCTGAACAGTGTCTAAAATGAGTGAATTCCCAATTGATTGAATTGGATATGTTTGTGCTCTACAAATACAAATGATATCTTGTGGAGTCTTGGTCGAGGCGAGGCTGTCTATTATTTTTTTGCTGACCAATTCAAAATTTGGAAAATCAGAAAACTTATCATCACAGGCTAAAGTTTTCATTATCTCAGTGTCTGAATTTCGCAAATCACGACAAAATTTCTCCCCTTCCACCAAAAAGAGATTATGCTGTTTTCTATAACTTTTATCCTTCAAATTTTTGATCATTTGTCTAGTTGTCTGCATAATAACATATTAACAAATTGTTAACAATAAGTCAAATTATTAACTTAATTCATCTCTAATGTTATCAATAGATACAAAATTTGAACTTTGTGATTTTTATAATTTACATTATTAAATATGTATGAAAAATATTTTTAAGTTAATTATAACTTAATATCATTAGTATATTTAGCGTTCCGATGCTTATAATATCATTACAAAATTTTTATTATATCAAATAACATTTGGATATTTTTCCCACCAATCAATCATTATCATCTGATAATATAATGATTGGATATTTTAGAACGCAAAATAAAAAATCACCTATCTTGAAATATGACATTCTTCTCAAGTTAGGTGATCTTAAAATATTTTTTGAACTATATTATTCATCTAGTTTAGTTTTTAATTTCAAATATTCTTTCTCCAAATCTTTTATTCTCAATCTACCTTTCATTTTGTTTATTTCATTTTCAAGTTCTAATTCTGCCTCTGACTTTTCAATATTTCTTTCATTTTTTTCATCATCTTTTTGAACTGCAGAAAATATTAGATTTGATAGATGAAAATTGGTAAAGATTATGACTGCCACTATACCGATACTTGACAACAGATAAATATGACGATTCAATAAGTCATCTTTAATTCGATAGTTAATTTGCCCCTCTGTAGTTTCATTCATTGATGAATCTAATGCTACATCATATTCTTCACCAGTCACAAATCTCATTACAAAGAAAAATATTACACACAAAAATAGTATTGTTAATACCGTTATCAATAGAGCACGTTTAATCTCTTCTTTTTTAATAAACAATAAAGTAAAAGAGATTAATAATGAAAATAATATTAATATTATCATTAGAATAGATACAGCTCTCAACACATTGAAATCTTTGAAATATTCACCACCTAATAGCAATTTCATCATATTTGCAACATCCGAAATAGATACTAATGAAATGATGAATTGTACAACTAATAAAATACAGACAATAGTCAATAATGATATTATGAATATACTTTCTTTTTTCCCCAATATCTTGTTTTTCATAATTTTCTCCTTTGTAACACTGTGTTACATTTTTATATTAACAAAATGTTACAATATTGTCAAGGATTTAATACAAATATTTTGAATAATGAAAGGATTGAGGGAAATACGAAAACGTAAAAAATTAAATCAACAACAAGTAGCGATTGATCTTAATATTTCGCGTGAAGCACTTTCCTATTATGAAAATGGCAAGCGTGAGCCAAGTTTGAAAATGCTCATCACTATGTCAAATTATTTTAATGTTTCAATTGACTATCTTATTACAGGGAAAGATTTTAAGGACAAAAATAAAATTGACTAAAATATTATTAATAAGCATTATTAAAAAACTAATTTAAATTTAATATTAATAGATTTATTAAATCATTAAAAGTTATCAAATCAAACAATAATAGCTATTTAATATGAATTTTAAGTTGATTATATTGAAGATCTATTCAAAAAAATAGACATTAGTTCATTTAATGTCTATTCAATAAATATAATTTAGTAATTTTATTTCAAATATAAAATTTTTTTAATCTATTTTGATTTCTTTGCACTGTCGTTTGCTTTCTTTGCAGTTTCGACAAGTTTTGCAAATGTGTTCTTATCAGTCACAGCTAGATCTGCAAGTACTTTACGGTTGAGGTCCACATTAGCCTTTTTAAGTCCGCTGATAAACAAACTATAACTGATACCATTTTCTCGACAACCAGCATTGATACGAGTGATCCAAAGTGAGCGCATATCACGTTTTCTAAGCTTTCTACCAACATAAGCATACTGACCTGATTTCATCACTGCTTCACGAGCAACTCTATAAAGTTTTGATTTCGCACCACGATAACCCTTAGCTTGTTTCAAAATCGCACGGCGCTTTTTCACTGCATTGACACCACGTTTAACTCTCATTTTTCGCCTCCTACATCATACCCTTTATGTTCTTTTCGTATTGTTTTGAAACATATCCGGTTTTTCTTAATTTTCTCTTTCTCTTTCTTGATTTCTTGGTCAAAATGTGACCTTTTCCATCGTGAGTACGTTTGATTTTGCCTGTGCCTGTTTCACTGAAACGTTTTGCCACAGCCTTTCTTGTTTTCATTTTTGGCATAATTCTCTCCTTATAATCTTATCTTAGAAACACTAGACAAGTTTTGTCTATGTCTCATCAATATTAAAAAGTGAAGTGCTTTCCCAAATAACTTATTTTTTGTTTGAGATCGGTGCTAATACCATAAAGATATTTCGCCCATTTATTTCAGGTTTTTTATCCATTTGACCAACACTCGCTACCAGGTCTGCAAAGCGATTCATAATCTCAATGCCTATTTGTGGACGCACTTGGATACGTCCTTTCATCAAAATCTTTACTCTCACCTTGCTACCATCAGATAAAAATTTGCAACATTGTTTTGCCTTGATTTGAAGGTCGTGGTCATCAATAGACATTGATAGACGGATTTCTTTCACTTCATCTACCTTTTGATTCTTCCTCTGCTCTTTGAGTTTTTTGAGTTCCTCAAATTTGTACTTGCCATAATTCATAATCTTGCATACAGGTGGTTTAGCATCTGGTGCAATCAAGACAAGATCTAGATCATAGCCATTCGCCACTTCCAATGCCTTTTGAGAGCTCATTATTCCCAACTGCTCAGAATTTGGTCCAATTAAACGAACTTCTGCTAAAACAATTTGTTCATTTTTTAGTGATTCTTTCAAATTACCTCCTAAAATAAAAAATGGAATTCCTTATAGTAAAAGAATCCACTCATCAAAAAACTACATTATCGTTAATTGTAATTTCATAACCATTGTCGCTCATTGCTTCAAGGTGAGAAGTGGTACTTCTACTTTTACAGTTCCATTATAACAGACATATCTTTATTTGTCAACGATTTTTATTAAATATTTATAAACTTTGATATACAAATTGAAAAATATATAATTTAACTATTCATCTTGATTGATTTTCTTTGATATAGTAGAAAATAAGATTGAGAAGGCGAGCAAGAATTCCGCAGGATAATATGTGGCAAGACAAAGCACGCCAAATGCACTGCTGACAGAAGAAAATACGTTGAATAGAAGCATAAGATCCGAAAAGAAGAACAGTATCGTTCCAATCATTATAATCAATCTAGAAAGCGATTTTTTAGCAATATATGTAGAAACTGCCTTGCCTACCATTAAGGATATGACAAGAGCGTAGAATACACACAGAACTTCCATCACTACTCCGCCGAAATCAAAATGTGGATATAATGTGATCACAAGAACTGACGGAATAAAAATCACAAAACCAAAGATAAGATCAGTCCACTTGAATCTTTCAAGCCAACAAAATGATATGAAATAAAATATATGACCTATTGCAAAGAATATTGCCCCAACTATAAAATTGATCTCTAACAAAATATCCCCTAGCATAGCAAAGAAAAGTCCCACGAGTAAAAGGATAGAAAATTTAATTTTTTCCGTTTTCATCCTTAACACAAAAATCAAATTGATCACGCCAAGCATAAAAAAGCAAGCACTTGTAATACTTTTCAAAATAATTCCGCCATTGACAATGTAAAATATATCTAGAATTATAATTGCTAAGAGGAATATTGAATTTAGAATATATGCAGATTTTTTCATATTTTCTCCTAAACTTTATTCGCAAATTGAATTTTGAATAATATAAAATGAATTTCTCTGAATTAAATACCGTAACTTTGCTTTATTTCATTTTATTTATTTGCCAATAATTGATGATTCTTTTATTTTAATGATTTTTCAGCAATTTTTTTTATTACATTAGATTTTATTCCAATTAAATAATTAAAAAATTTTATAATATGATATTTTTACTATACTTTTATTAATTTTTTAATTAAAATTCTTAATTTTTCAATTTTATCTTAAAAACAATCTGATTAAAAATGCCTTAAATTTATTATATGGTTGATAACGCATAGGCAAATCCAGCCAAGTCTTTTTGTTTAAAATGCTCTTATAGTGTGTGAAAGTCTCAAAACCCACCTTTCCGTGATATGCTCCTATACCACTTTGCTTCAGTCCTCCAAATCCCATATTCGATGTAGCAATATGCACAATAGTATCATTGATACATCCTCCGCCAAACGGGCAACGATCTATGAATTTGTTTTGATTCTCTTTGCTAGACGAAAAAATATAAAACGCAAGTGGCTTAGTCAAACTGTTTATATTTTTAATTGCTTCATCAATATCTTTGAATGTCACAATAGGAATGATTGGTCCAAAAATTTCTTCTTTCATAACTTCGTCATCAAAAGATGCATTGAGAATAGTTGGCTCTATTTTCAACTTCTCATCCGAACATTTTCCCCCAAATATTAGCTTGTCATCCTTAATGAATGATCGCATTGCATCATACTGTTTTTGGTTTACCATACGAGGATATTCTGGATTGCTAATAGGATCTGTTGTATATTGCAAAATAATTTGGCGTTTCAATTCGTATATTAATTCATCTTTCACTTTTTCATCACAATAGATGTAATCGGGAGCGACACAAGTCTGACCGCAATTTAACAGTTTGCCAAACACAATTCTTTTGGCTGCAAGCGCAAGATTCGCTGTCTCATCTATGACACACGGACTTTTGCCTCCCATTTCCAATGTCACTGGAGTAAAATGCTCTGCCGCCTTTTTCATAACAATTTCACCCACTCTTGTGCTTCCTGTATAGAAAATATAATCAAGATCTTGATCCAATAAAAATGTACATTCTTCAACCGCACCCAACACTGTAGTCACATGCCCTGGATCAAACGTCGTAGCAATTAGTCGCTCGATCACCTTACTTGTATTTGGCGAATGTTCACTAGGTTTAATAATGACAGAATTCCCAGCACAGATTGCATCTACAAGTGGTTCAATTGCAAGCATAAAAGGATAATTCCACGGACTGATTATAAGCACAATACCATACGCGCAAGGCAATCTATAACTAGAGGATGGAAATTGTGCTAGCGGAGTTGGCACTCTTTTTGGACGCGAAAATTTTCTACAATGCTTGATCATATAACTGATCTCGCTGAGCACCATTCCTATCTCTACCATATATGTTTCAACTTCACCTTTGTTCAAATCTTTTTTCAGCGCATCGTTGATCTCTGGTGTCATATTTTTTATATTTTTATATAGCTTTTTCAATGCTTCAATACGCTTTTTATAATCAAGCATTGGATTAATTTCCAAATATTCGCGCTGAGCTTTTATTTTTTCTAAAATCAATTCTTTATCCATTCTTTACCTCGTAATATATTTTCTCTAATTGCTCTGCAGTATACAATACTGGAACAGGATATAAAGGATTTGCTTCTTTTTCTGCTGTGATGGCAAGGTAAGGTATGTCTTCGCCTTTTATCTCAGGAATTGAAGTACCTATATCCATAGATTTATTCAGATCTTCAATCTTCTCTATAAAAATTTTTGCACCTGCTTCAATTGACGTGTCCGCCTCAAAGAGATTTGCATATACGCCCATTTCCCAAAGTTTTTTATATATTGCACGACCATATTTTTTCAAAACATAAGGTAAAATTATGGCATTTGCCAGTCCGTGTGGCACATTATATTTCCCGCCTAAGGAATGAGCAATTGCGTGCACATAGCCTACATAAGATTTTGTAAATGCTGCCCCAGCCTTGAATGCTGCTTTCAACATATTATCTCTAGCCTCTAGATTGCCACCATCTTTATAAGCAGTATATAAATTTTCAAAAACTAATTTCACGGCATCCAGCGAATTTTGTCTAGTATCTTTGGTGGTACTACGACCAATGTACGCTTCTATAGCGTGTGTGAGCGCATCCATTCCCGTTGTCGCTGTGACAAATTTTGGAAGCCCTACTGTCAAATTTGCATCTAACATAGCATAATTTGGAATTAATGGAAAATCATTTATCGCATATTTATGCCTTGTTTCACTATCGGTTATCACTGCTGCAAGCGTTGTCTCACTTCCTGTACCTGCAGTAGTAGGTACTGCTATCAATAACGGAATCTTTTTCCCCACCTTAAGTATGCCTTTCATTTGCCCAAGAGTCTTCTTTGGTCGCGCCACTCGTGCACCAGTGGCTTTCGCACAGTCCATAGAAGATCCGCCTCCAAATGCAATAATTGCATTGCACGCATTGTCTCTATACATTCCAAGTGCTTCATCAACATTTTGAGTAGTAGGATTTGCCACTGTTTTATCATAAACACTGACTTTCACACCCTTTTCTCTCATTGCGTCAACTAGACTATTATATAAACCCAAATTAGTGAGTCCCGCATCTGTCACAAGCAAAACGCTTTTGGTATTATTTTCAAGTAGTGTTGAAACTAATTCGTCATTGTTAGTCAAAATCTTTGGTTCGTGATATGGCAATATTGGAATCGCAATCCTAAAAACTAATTGAAATGTTCTACAATATAATTTCTTAAAAATGTTCACTTTTATCTCCTTAACATTAAAAAATAATAAACAAATGTCTATTATCTTTAGTTTAATACTAATAGAAAATCTAGTCAAACAAAAAATTAAATTTTTAAAAAATTTTTAAATTTTTCGTACAATTTTGAACATTAAATATTAAATTGTTGAAAAATTCAGAGACAATCTCTGAATTTTTCGTTTATTTAAAATGAATTTATTATTAATCTGCAATCAATTCTAATTTGCATTAAATATTGAATAATTACAATGCTTTATTTGTTATCTCTCTCATCAGTAAATTTTCAAATTCTTCATAAGTATAACTAACAGTATCTTTGCTACCTCGCTTGCGAACTGAAACTAAATTTTCATTCATCTCTTTATCTCCTAAAACTAATATAAATGGAGATTTTTCTATCACTGCTGAACGTATTTTCTTGCCAACCGATTCGTTTGAAAAATCTTTCTCTATACGTATCTTTTTCTTTAATAATTTTTCGGCAATTGACGTTGCATATTTTATATTATGCTCGTTTACGGTCAAGATTTTTACTTGTACAGGACTTAGCCATACAGGCAAAATCCCCTTAGTTTCCTCTAAAACAAATGCTACAAACCTATCTAGAGAACCTAAAATTGCTCGATGGATAACCACTGGTCGCACTCTATTATCATTTTCATCCACATATTCCAACTCAAATCTTTCAGGAAGTTGATAGTCTAGTTGAATAGTAGACATAGTCACATCGTGACCCAATGCTGTTTTCACTTGAACGTCAATCTTAGGTCCATAGAATGCCGCCTCTCCGACTGCTTCATAGAAAGATGCTCCGCTTTTCTTCAAAATACTTCTAAGTGCATTCTCGCTTTTCTCCCAAAGTTCATCGTTTGCAAAATATTTTTCTACATTAGTTTTGTCTCTAAGTGATAATCTAAAGGTGTAATCTTTGAATCCAAAATCTTTGTAAACATCCAATATAAGTTTGATCACTCCATCGATCTCTTCTTCAATTTGATCAGGTCGACAGAAAATATGTGAATCATTTTGAGTGAACGCACGCGTACGCTCTATTCCACACAGCGAGCCACTTGCCTCGAATCTGAAATCATTAGCCACCTCTGCCAAACGCAAAGGCAAATCTCTATAAGAATGCATAAAACTTTTATATATCATCATATGATGAGGACAATTCATTGGGCGTAACACATACGCTTCGCCATCACGTTCCATAACTGGGAACATATCATCTTTATAGTGCTCCCAATGTCCAGAAGTCTTATATAAATTAACATTACCCAAAGATGGTGTCATAACGTGTTGATATCCTAGTTCTATCTCTTTGTTAATAATATAATCAGACAATTCCCTCCTTACGATGAAACCCTTAGGTAACCACATAGGAAGACCTTTGCCAACCAGATCATTCATCATAAAGATACCCAATTCTTTTCCTAATTTCCTATGATCACGCTCTTTTGCCTCCGCCTCTAGACGCAAACATTCTTTCAAGTCATCTTTGTCTAAGAAACCATATACGTATATACGAGTCAGCATTTTGTTCTTTTCACTACCACGCCAATATGCTCCACTGATACGATTAATTTTAAACGAAAAACCACGCAAAAATTTTGTATTTTCAACGTGTGGACCACGACAAAGATCATAAAAATCATCCCCAGTAAAATATACTGTGATTTTTTCATCTGAAGGTAATTCGTTGATCAATTCTATTTTATATGGTTCATCAACAAACATTTCCAATGCTTCGGTCTTGCTAACTTCTCTTCGAATAAAATCTTCATTGTTAGCAATTATTGATCGCATTTTTTCTTCTATCTTATCGAAATCGTCTGGCGTAATGCTTAGATTGTCAAAATCATAATAAAATCCATTGTCAATTGCTGGGCCAATTGCCATCTTTGCATTAGGATAAAAAGTTTTGATAGCCTTTGCTAGCACGTGACTCATACTATGACGGTACATACTTTGTTTGTCTTCTTTCATATTTCCCTCCTAAAAATAAAAAATCCCTAGCTTTGCTTCGGGACGATTAAACAACCGCGGTTCCACCCAAATTGGTAAAATACCCACTCATAATTCGAGAATTCACTCGCATTGACCTAATTAGTGGTTTCATTTAATGGTATTTTGCGCCAATCTCAGCCGGCAGGCACTCTCTGTAAAAATTGACCACCAAACTACTTGTCTAATCAATAGTCTATTTAATTATTTTTATTTTAACACATCGCGCCGGCTTAGTCAAGCATATTTTTAGGTAAAAAATTTTATGATAAATATATAGCATCTGATTATAACTCTTTATTTTATTTTTTATAAATTACATTAAATTTAATATGAATTAAAACAATAATTTCAAATGACTTTTAAAATAAATTTAATTGAAAACAATAAATATTTTTACACTCTCAATTCTTCATAAAAATTTTCAAACGATTTGTAAAAACATTGCTAAGAAAATTAACCGCTTCATAATTGCTATTCCCATTGATATAAATATCTATATAACTAGGACACGAATTCAAAACGTTGATGATGAGTTCTGTTGAATTTTTGCACTCTGCAATTTTTTTGATCTTCTCATTTTTGGTTTTCATATTATAAATGCTGAAATGTTCTCCATTGCAAATAACTTTTACTTTGTAAACTAAATTATCCATCGTATTTATCAAAAAGCGTATAATATCTATAAATGTGGCAGAATTGAACATCGTCAGATTGTCACTGCTCAACTCGGCTAAATTGTTCCAATGTTTTTTGAGCGGATTTAATCTAAATTCTAGAAAACTATCCACGAAAAAAGTTTGATTGAAAATCAATATTTTGCCTAGCGCACTTTCGTCAGTAGACTTATCAAATAGCGCCAACACCTTGATATAAGCATTGAACGCAAGCGAATTTGAAAGCGGATTTTTGATTTTTTGTTTTAGATAATTAAGTTTATAAACAGATTCAATATAGTCTATGATAACTTCACGCAATATCATCTCACACGGCTCAACAAATTTTTCTTCACAGGCAAACAAAAGATAACTAAAATTATTATCATTGTATCGCGTGATGATCGTTTTACAAAAATCAATTTTTGATTGAATATTTGCATACAAAAAATCAATAATCTCTTTGTTGCTCACCTTGGTGGCAAGGGCAAGCTCTCTCATAAATACCTCTAATGTATAATATGCAAAAACTTTGATTTTACTCTTAAAAAAAATAGCATATTTTGGTAATTGAACACACATATTTTATTCAAATTCACACATCACACAAACTATATAATATTATGTGATAGGAGGTAAATTATGTTTTATTTCTTCTATCGAATAGGCAGATGTGATTGCGTCAGAATTTCGAATCTCTCCCTTCCGCTAACTGCTTTTACTTTGTGTAGGAATGTTAGGAATAATGGTTGCTATAGATTATGCCAAAATTCAATTGTCACCCCTAGCACGAACAATATAATTACAAATAATGTATTCGATAATATCACATTTTAAATATAAAAAAAATTGATAAAATTATAATTAATATAAATATTTTAAAATAAATCTTTTATCTAGATTGAAATTATTAAAATTTTGCTAAAAATTCAAATTAAACTATAAAATATGTAAAACTAAAAAATCTAACTATATTATCAATTTTCATATAGTTAGATTTTTTTAATTTTCTAATCAATTGTTAAAATAAAATTTATAAATGACATAAATGCCACTATATTATGCCAACAAAAACTATATATATTGTAAAATTTGAATTAGCAATTGTGTTGATAAAATTGCTTTCTATTCATACAATATAGTGATATAATTTATGCTAACTAAAATTTCTAATAAGATTGCGTATAAATTAACATTAATAATTATGAAAATATATTTCAATTTATTAATTAATAATATGTATTAATATCATTAAAATTAGGAATATTGTCAAATTCAACTAATGATTATTGCTCTACTGCTGGGCTCTCTGAAGATTGAGTAGCGCCACTCTTTCTATCTTTTAAGAAGAAAACTAGAGATAACACACCGAATGTGATTAAAGCAAGTTCCACTACTCCCCAAATTGAAGCAAACACGATTGCACCTGTGCAAGTCAAATCAATATCAATTCCACTGAGATTTGCTTTCATACCGAAGGCATTTACTTCGAATACAGGCATTCCTTCTTCGCCGTTCCAAACAGCGTTCCATAATTCTTCATCCGCTTTCAGCTCTTCGACTGCAGTGTCATACTCTTCTTCACTTCCTATACCTTCAGGTATCATAAGAATTTTGTTGCCATTACGAATAAGCCAACATTCTGCGGTCTCACCGCTTGTGGCAAACGTTGTCATTTCCATTTTCTTGTCATTCTTGATTTTGATATCCATATTGATTTCTGTGCCAACTTCTTCGCCAAACAATGCTGCATCTTCTTCCGTCACCACATGGCTGTATGAATAGGTCATACCATAGCTCACTGGCCTAGCAAGCATAACGATGTAGAACACAAGCCCTACTAGTGCTAGCGATAAAAATACAATCATCACTGGCATCTTTGATAAAAATTTTTTCATAAATCTCCCTCCTCTTGATTTATTAATTTTATAATACATTATTTATATAGATAAAGTCAACAAAAATTAGCATAAAATATGAAAAATGCCCTCTAGTTGAGAGCATATAATTTGAATCAATATTGCCAAAGAATAATAAAACTACTAAAACTACAAAGATAATTAATTATAATTGTAGAAGGTCACATCAATAGGCAAAACCATAATGATCATTCCGATAAGAATGAAGCTAATACCAGCAATCATGAGTCCAACATAAAAACGATCACTCTTACTGATTTCATCCGATTTCCTTTTAGCCATAGTAATTCTTTTCGCCATAAAACAAATAGATGCACCAATTATCGCCAAAACAATACCTGTAATGACTGTATATCTCAACAAAAATTCTAATGGACTAACGAATGATAAAAAAGTACTCATACATATCTCCTATTCTTATGCGAATATACTATCACATATTGAACGATTTGTCAATAGAGAATTTATTATCTTTTGCGTCTAAATATATAAAAAATATTATTTGCTTTCGTATATCTGAAAGTATAATATACTTTGTAGCAAAATGATACACCCGCAGTAAGAATTATTGCAACTAAGCCAATATTTGTGATCAGCGGATAGAATAACAAAAATGTAAATGCTAGTAATGTCAAACATTCAAATAAAGTGTAACAATAGTCTACCGCATCTACGAATTCAGGCATAGATTTTTTGAAAAATACAATTTGATATATATTGAAAACCACAATTAATACTATAGTCACAATTGCAAAAGCCAAATTGATCTCTTCAATCACTGCAAAGAAAATCAAAAGCGTTGTGAATATCAAGATGCTAGCTAATGCATCTATAATCAAATGTTGCAAACTCGTTTTATCTCTAAATAATTCTATCCATATTTTGCATAGCAAGATACCTGCAATAATTAAACTCACCGACCAATCTGGTAGATACAAATATGCAAAAATAACTATAGGTAATAATGCTATTGATATAGCAAATAAAATTTTGTAAAAAATATCATTTCTAGTCATATAAACCTCTGAACATATTGTATTTTATCAAAAATCAGCAATATTTTCAACTATTTTACTATGAAAAATCAACTTTGATTTAAAAATTTATGAAATATTTGGATTTTGTATTTTATTTACATTTTTGAATAAACAAGATTTTAATTATTTCATACAATGAATTATGGAAGGATTAAACCACTATAAATCTTCCTAGAAGGAGAATGAATGAAAAAATTTGCAATTTTATTAGTAATTTTCGTCGGTGTATTCTCCATTATGCTAACAGGCTGTGGAAATAAAAAAGACGAAAACAACACTATCCGAATCAGTGAAGTCACACATTCTATCTTCTATGCCCCACTCTATGTAGCCATTAATGAAGGTTATTTTGAGGATGAGGGCTTGAAGATTGAACTCACTAATGCCGGTGGTAGCGATACCGTAATGAGTTCACTGATTTCTAATAGTGCAGATATTGGTCTGATGGGACCTGAATCTGTGGTGTATGTTCGCAATAATGGTATGACAAATGCTCCTATAATCTTTGCTCAACTCACTGCTTGCGATGGATCATTCCTTGTTGGTAGAACGGATGAAGGAGACGATTTTAAATGGGAAAATCTGAAAGGTAAACATATCATTGGTGGAAGGAAAGGTGGTATGCCCGCTATGACTCTTCAATATATCCTAGAAGAAAAAGGATTGAAACCCGGTGATGAATTGGGTGAAAATGTCGACACAATCATAGACACTTCAATTGCATTTAGTTTGACAGCGTCTTCGTTTGTGGCTGGGACTGGCGACTATTGTACAATGTTCGACCCTACCGCAAGTCAATGCGAACTTGACGGAACTGGCTATATTGTGGCAGCGCTTGGAGATGAAGTGAGCGATATACCATACACTACTTTCGTGGCAACAAATAGCTATTTGAAAAATAATGCTGATAAATTAAATAAGTTTATGCGTGCATTGAAAAAGGGTTATGATTATTTGATGGACGCAACTGATAGCCAAATTATTGCTTCATTGAAACCATCTTTTTCTACTACGAGCGATGATTTGATCTTGGCATCAGTGAAAAACTACATTCGAATTGGTGCTTATGCAGATAGTTTTGTTCTGAAAGAATCCTCTTGGAACAATATGTTGGATATCATTGACAATGCTGGTGAATTGAAAGCACGCGTTGATTGGAACGAAGCTGTAAATACCTCGTTCGCTACAAAAGTAATGCAAGGATAATGAACAATATATTAGTTGATGTAAAAAATCTCAATTTAATTTATCAGAGCGTAAAATCTGAGACACAAGCACTAGAAGATATTAGTTTTCAGATAAAAAATCAAGAATTTGTCTCTATAGTAGGTCCATCTGGATGCGGGAAAACCACCATTCTATCTCTCATCTCTGGGCTGATCAAAGCAACCAGTGGCGAGATAAAAGTATTGGGCAAAACGCCCAATCCAAAAGACGATCTATGTGGATATATGTTCCAGCGCGACAATTTGCTCCCCTGGAGAACTATAGAAAAAAATATCTATTTTGGTCTTGAGATCAAAAAACAAAAAACGGGAGAAAGGAAGGAATACGCCCTCTCTCTCGCTGAAAAATATGGACTAAAAGATTTCTTGAAAAAACATCCTAGCGAATTGAGTGGAGGTATGCGTCAACGAGTGGCGCTCATTCGAACACTGAGTTTGAAACCTGAATTGTTGCTATTAGATGAACCATTTAGTGCGCTTGATTATCAAACCCGATTGGAACTTTGCGATCACGTGTTTGAAATCATCAAATCTGAAAAGAAAACTGCTATATTGGTCACTCACGATATATATGAAGCTATCAGTATGTCAGATAGAATCATAGTGCTGTCTGCCCGCCCAGGCAAAATAAAAGCTATTCACGAGACAGGATTCAAGCGAAGCAGTACTCCTTTTGACAGGAGAAAAACT
The DNA here is from genome assembly GCA_944377305.1 of uncultured Clostridia bacterium. Lineage (GTDB taxonomy): Bacteria > Bacillota > Clostridia > Christensenellales > UBA1242 > Onthoplasma. Next base: position 18,632 of record CALWEL010000009.1, on the reverse strand, counting down.
ACGAAAGCAAAAAAATTATTTGATATAATTTGGCAGGAAATACAAAATGAAAAAAATGATGAAATTAAGTAAATCTCATTATGATTACCTTAAAAAATATAGAACAAAAAAAATACTAATATTATTAACTCAAATATCTATACTTGCTCTCTTCCTGATTCTTTGGGAAGTGCTCACAAAATATGAGATAATAAGTTCTTTCTTCTTCTCTAGCCCATCAAAAATAATGGACACTATTGTTGAATTGTTTAGAAGTGGCGAACTTATTTATCATTCGCAAATAACTCTTAGCGAAACTCTGATAGGCTTCGCTATTGCGACAGGTATTGGCTTCTTGGTAGCTTTCATATTATGGTATAGCGATTTCCTAAGACGTGTGGCTGAGCCATATTTAGTAGTATTAAATTCACTACCAAAAATTGCACTCGGACCAATAATTATCATCTGGTTTGGTGCAGGAAGCAAAGCTATAATATTTATGTGTATCCTCATTGTAATAATTGTGACGATTATGAATATTCTCAATTCGTTCACCAGTTGCGATAAACAGCTGATTACTCTAGCAAAATCACTTGGAGCCAACAAATTTCAAATTTTCTTCAAATTGATTCTTCCAAATTCACTCAAAGACATCGTAGCAACATTGAAAATCAATGTTGGCTTGAGTTGGATTGGTGCGATAATGGGGGAATATCTCGTCAGCAAAGCTGGACTTGGCTATTTACTAATTTACGGCGGTCAAGTGTTTGATCTAAATCTTGTGATGACTGCCACTGTGATATTATGTATTTTGGCATCTGTTATGTACTTTGCTGTAGCATTGTTTGAAAAATTGATGAATAAATTTTATAATAATTAATGTTTAATTTTAATTAAATTTATATATAATATAAAAACACACTGGTCGTAGATAAAACCTTTGATTCAGTGTGTTTAATTTTTTTGTTTTACTATGCAAAAATCCGAATATATTTCAAAATAGATTAAAACAAATAAAGACTAATAAATTCATTTAAATTAAACATATCCTCAATATATATATCAAATTATTATTCGCTCTAATTAAAAATATTTTATCTTCGCAGTTTTCGCAAAAACGGCGGAATAGTATCGTCGTCCACTATTGGTTTTTTACTATTGAATGAAATATCTTCCACTTTGTCTTGGTTATCATCATCTGGACTATCTTCTTCCTCGTCCTCTACATCTTCATCTTGATGTTCTGCAGGATTCGTGAATGGTTTGAAATTTGCACTATTGTTCTTGAACTCTGGAACAGATTCTTGTACTGGCTGATTATTGTAAGTTTCGAATCCTGTAGCAATTACAGTGATTTCAGTCTCACCACTGGATTCATTATTAATTTTAGCACCAAATATTATATTGCAGTCCTTGTCTGCCACGTCTCGAACCAAATCTACCGCTTCATACACTTCTGATAAAGTCAAATCACGACCACCGGTAATATTAATCAATATGCCTGTAGCACCTTCAATGCTAGTTTCTAGTAACTGGCTTGTGACTGCTTGACGAACGGCTTCAATAGTTTTGTTTGCGCCTCTGCCTTTTCCTATACCCATATGCGCAATACCCTTCCCTTTCATAATAGTAGATACGTCTGCAAAGTCTAGGTTGATAAGTCCTGGTACTGCGATCAAATCGCTCACTCCCTGAATTGCCTGACGCAAAACATCATCTGCATATCTAAACGCATCTACAAATGGGACATCTTTTTTCAAAATAGTATACAATTTCTCATTCGGAATAATTACAAGTGAATCAACATACTGTTTCATCTCTTGAATACCCTTCTCTGCATTGGCAGCGCGCTTCGGGCCTTCAAATTTGAATGGCTTGGTCACAACTCCAATAGTCAAAATCCCCATATCGTGAGCCAACTTCGCAATATATGGTGCAGCTCCATTACCCGTACCGCCACCTAGACCAGTGGTGATGAATAGCAAATTCGTACCTTGAAGCATTTTGATCAAATCTTCCTTGCTCTCCTCTGCTGCAAGTTTACCAATCTCTGGATTGGCTCCAGCACCTAGTCCTTTTGTCAATTCCTTGCCTATTTGAATGATCTCGTCTGCATTGGACATCATCAAATCTTGTTTGTCCGTATTCACTGCAATAAATTTCGCACCAGTAATTCCTGCTGCCACCATCCGATTGACAGCATTATTCCCGCCGCCACCAACTCCGACTACTTTTATATCACAAATTGTATCATTAAAGTTCATAACCTACTCCTTTCTCACTTTTCACACTATTATTTCAGCAAGCGATGCCAAGCCCGTCTTTGATGTTTGAAACTTATCTTTTGAATTGTCAAACGGATTTTTATATTCATAAATATTCAATCCTGTGATCTCTTTCAATATGTTTTTCACACCCTTGAAATTTGATATGCCATCACCTGTAAGGTACACATTAATATCTTTGAATATTGGGTCTATGCTGAGTATGTCTCCTATGATCTTTGCTATCATTTCTATTCTACTCTTCACGATTTGATTGGTGATATTGATGGGAGCTTTGATCAAATTGCCTTTTGAACAAACTTCATAATTTTCATTCCTCTCTGACTCTATTGTCAAAATCACTTTACGTTTGATTAGCTCCGCATCTTTAAAACTCATATTCAGCACTTGCATAATATCCGATGATATATGTCCACCGCCCATTGAAAATGAGCTAAGCAATGCCAATCCTTCACCCTTGTAGACGCACACGCTTGTACTAATATGTCCTACATCCACCACTGCTATAGGAGGTTTGGTTTCATTGTCTCTTGCACAATTCATAGCTTGACCAAGTGCTAGTGAGATAAAATCTATTTGCGTCACACCTAAATCTTTGAACTTCGTATCAATTAGTTTTAAAAACGTTTGCTTTGCTAATATGTAACTCGCATCTACAACTAAAGAAGTCGATCGCTTGCCGACTGGAGACATCGTTTTCAAACTATCATCCAAGATAAATTGCATTGGGCTATAATTAATCACCGAATACTCTTCGCTATCTCCAAAGTCCGCATTGTTCTCATATAAATCTACCAAATCAGAATTTGAAATCTTATGTAAATCTACAAATTTCCTAGAAATGCGTTTGCACACACATATACAAAATTCGCTAGGCACGCCTATCACTATTGATCGAATAGGTTTACGTATCTTTAATTGCATCTTATCTAAAAGCTGTGAAAACACGTGATCTAGCTCGTCGACTGATAAAAATTCACCATCCATATATCCATCGTACAGGACATCCTCTTCTGCAACAATGCGCGGATTTCCTGCAAATTTGGCTACTGCTAGCAATCTCAAGGTGGAAGAACCTATATCCAAGATGTACTTTAAATTGTTCAACACGTACCATCCCCCATATTTTGTTATAATTATACAAAATGCTTTTTCAATAGTCAAATAATTTAATATATAATTAATTAAATAATTTCTAAATTTTTTCAAATTTTATATAATACCACAATATATGGTGGCAATATATTTTTAAATACCCATTATTCATTTGAATTTTAGTTATATTGCTAACTTTTGTTGTATATGAATAAACTTCATTAGAATTTGGTTTCAATCTTAAATTCTGATTATACATTTATACTATTACGATTTGTTATAAAAAAAATAAAAATAACATCCGTTTAAACAAAATAATATCAACAAATATGAAAAGTACATCGATGGTGTGAACTATAAAAATATCATTTCATTGATTAAGCACTTTCTTTCAATTGTCAAATATTGTCATCTCGAATAAAGTTTATTCGTTCCGTTCCATCATCTAGATAGGTATATTTAATGGTTCCGCTCGTCTCTCCATTTTCAATAAGCGTATCCAATGCACTAAAACAAATGTTTACTTTATCTTGAAAATTTTCTTGAGGCTTACCTATATCAACAATAAATCCATTTGATAAATTTAATATCACCCTATCATAAGTCTCTTCCAATGTATATCCTTTCGCAAATTGCAACTTTGTGATTAATGATTTGATATCTTCTCTATCCACATATCTGTCTGTGCCCGCATCATCTATCATCACTGTATTATACATTGAAACAAAAAGCTCATATGTAATTCCTCTATAATTTTCGGTAGATAAAAAGTCTGAAACGATAGTATTGCTAGTGATGCCTAAAATGTCTAACATATCTTCTCCTAAGATTGAGGATTCAAGCTTGGTAATGCCAATTGGCTCAATATTAGATATTCTCAAAACTTTCAATTCTTCATCTAGGACATAATATTTTTTTGTAGAATCACTATATGTATAATACATTTCATATCTTTCACGTACACTAATTTCGATTCTAATGGCACTCACAGTATTGATTTGTATCACTTTTAAATATGGATAAGTTCGCTCAATGTTGTTTATAGCAGTCTCTTTGTCTAATGAAAATATCGGACGACCTTTTTTTAAACCTGCTGATTCAATAATTTCTTCATTGGTTATATCTATTGTAGAGGTCCTGTCACCAATAAACACTACATCTTGCTTGTACAAACAAAATACAGCACCGAATAATATTAAAATCAGTGCCAAAATTGATAATACTATTGAAATAGTGATGATTTTAGCTTTCTTAGTCATATACGTTCAATATCTGCACCAAGAGATTTCAGCATTTTCTCAATATGGCAATATCCCCTATCAATATAATGCACATTGTCTATAATTGTTTCACCTTGCGCCACTAGCCCTGCCAAAACCAAACTTGCCCCTCCCCTAAGATCAAATGCTTTTAAATTGCTAGCTTTTAAATTATCAACTCCGTTCACTATAGCAGTATGGTTGTCGATAAGGTCAATCTTTGCGCCCATTTTTTTCAGTTCATTGACGATCAAAAAACGATTTTCGAAAATTTTTTCATCTATTTTTGTTCGTCCTTTTGCAACACAACTTAGCACCAATATTATTGACTGGAGATCAGTTGGGAATTGCGGATAATATCCTGTACGAATCTTCGGAATTGATCTTAGCGGAATATCCCTTGATAACGTTATTATATCATTTTTTATATTTATTTGACAACCCATTAGAGATAAAATTTCAATTAATTTTTTATTTTGATCATAATTTCCATCAATCAAACGTATAATACCACCACATATAGCGGTGGCTACTAATAATGTACCCAAAACAATACGGTCAGTAATAGGTTTGTATTCCACACCTTTCAATTTCTCAACACCTATTATAGTGATTTTCTTCGTGCCTGCCCCATATATTTTGGCGCCCATTTTATTTAAAAAATTGCATAGATCCACAACCTCCGGCTCGCGTGCTGAATTGTAAATAATTGTTTTACCTTTTAATGTAGAAGCGAATTGAACTATGTTTTCAGTTGCTCCAACGCTTGGAAGTTTTAGCCTAATTTTTCCAGCTCTAGCTTTAGTTGCATTGAAAAATACAAAGTCATCTAATTCTGTCACTTTTACGTTCAAACGTCTAAATGCTTGTATATGAATATCTATCGGGCGTTTACCTATCTTGCACCCACCAGGAAATGTTAAACAAATAGATTTGAATCTTGCCAAAATCGAACCCAGTAAAAAGATTGATGAACGCATCGTCTTGCATAATTCATAGTCTAAACACGCATCCATAATCTTTGAACTATCTATTAAATAATCATCTCCTATTTGCTTGATATCGGCCCCTAATTTCGCCAATATTTTGACCATATTTTCAACATCTATAATATCGGGACAATCTTTTAGATATACTTTGCCATCTGCGAGTAAACTTGCCGACATTATCGGTAAAGTTGCATTTTTTGATGTCTGAACTTTGATCTCTCCTTTTAATTTTTTTCCGCCTCTTACTATCAATCTATCCTTATTACTATAACACATAATATTATTTATGAAAATCAAAAATATTTTGAGTTAGAATTTAATATATTTTTCTTTTGCCGTTTGTTTATCTACATTGATCACCACTCCTATAGCCGACATAAACACAAAGAGTGAAGTACTACCAGCACTAATCAAAGGGAGTGGTAACCCTGTTGGCGGAATTGAACCTGTAACTACGGCTATGTTTAGCAATACTTGAATACTTATCAAAGCTCCTATTCCAAAACACAAGAAAGCGGAAAATTTGTTGTTCGCCCGCATACCTACTTTGAATATATGGATGATCAAAATCAAAAACACACAAACTAAAATTATGCATCCAATCAATCCTAATTCCTCTGCTACAATAGAAAATATGAAATCCGACTCACTGAATGGCAAAAACAATTCTGCCTGTCTACTGTTAAACAAACCAACTCCCCAAAGTCCACCACTACCTATTGCGTATAAAGACTGAATCAACTGATATCCTTCGTCTAATGGATTGCTCCACGGATTGATAAATGCCACTATCCTACTCAATCTATATGGCTCAATTAAAATTAGTACAACTACGAGTAAAATAGCAGGAACAATCATAATTCCAAATATCTTTAGTCTCATTCCGCCAATAAACAACATAAAAATCAAAGTAAAAGCCACGCAAATGGTGATTGACATATTTGGTTCTAACATTATCAAAACACAATAAAATCCACCCAAACTAAGAGTAATTAAAATATGTTTAATATGTGATAATTTATCTCCATCTGCCAAATAGCCAGCCAAAAAGAATACCAAGCAAAATTTTGCAATTTCGCTAGGTTGCATCGTAAAACTACCAATTCCTATCCACCTTGTTGCGCCATAACTTGTCCTGCCTAGCCCGGGAATAAAAACAAGAATGAGAAAGATTAAGCCAACGAAATAAAAAATCCAATAAAATTTTTTGTAAATCTTATTATTTATAAAACTCGTGATAGCAAGACCAATACTACCTATCACTACTCCAACGATCTGTTTTTTCAAATAAAAAAACTCGTCACCATAATTTACACCCGCAGAATATTTACTCGCGCTATAAACCATAATACAACCAAAAATTGCAAGTGCTAGGGTACAAATCAAAATTATTATGCTATTCTTTCTTTGCGCTAACTTCATACTCGCTCACTAGTTTATTGAATAATTTTCCGCGTTCGACAAAACTTGAAAATTGATCATAACTCGCCGTTGCCGGAGATAAAATAATATTATCATTTTTTATAGCCTTAGCTAAAGCCTGAGCAAATGCAGAACTGAGATCCTCTGTTCTTTTGATATCAAAGCAATTTTCATTTGCTTCGATTAAAGCATCCGCAATTTCACCATATACAATGATACTTTTCACTCGTTTTGGTAGTTTTGAAAACAATTTTCTATAATCCAATCCTTTTTTTGATCCGCCTAGCAAAAGAATGATGGATCCCTTAATAGACTCAACACAGGCCAAAGTGGATGATATATTTGTCGACTTGCTGTCATTGATAAAATGAATTCCGTTGACTGTTCCTATCTCCTCAATTCTAAATGGTTCACTTTTAAAGCTGAGCAAAGCTTCCCTTATTTTCGCAGGAGAAACTCTATAAACGTACGCATAGCAAATAGCACACATTACATTGTTCAAATTATGTTTGCCTTTCAGCTTCAATTCGTTGATCGCAATTATCCTATTTTGATGCAAATAAATATAGCCCTGCCTTATATACACGTCCGCCAAACATTTTTGTGAATATGTAAGAATGAAACATTTTTTTGTAGGATGAATGTTCTCGTCTAAATTCACCACAATATAATCGTGTGGTCTTACATTTTTGAAAATACTATATTTCAATTTAGTATATTCTTCCATTGTCTTATGCCTATTTAAATGATCTGGTTCAATATTTAAAATCGACGCAACGTGCGGTGAAAATGTGTCTATATTCTCCAGCATAAAACTGCTAACTTCAATTACTTTTATATACCTCTTTTTTTCGAGCACTGCGCGCGATAAAGGATATCCAATATTGCCACAAGCGACAGCTTTTCGCTTTTTATTCAGTATCGCACTAATCAATTCCACTGTAGTTGTTTTTCCATTTGTCCCGGTAACAGCCACAAACTCTTTGCAAAACTGACTTGCAAACTCTATTTCGCTAAAAACTTTGACATTCTGAGCTTTTGCAGAAAGCAAACATTTATTATCCTTTTCTATAGCTGGAGATACTACTATGAAATCAAATTGAGATATTAGGTTATCATTTAATTCCTGAACAAAATAACAATTTTCAATATTCTTACATTTCAATTTTTGTCTGTCATCATCATATAAAAAAACATTGGCTTTCAGTTTCAAAAGCAATTTGCTTACCCATTCGCCAGAGATAGACATTCCATAGACTAAAACGTTTTTATATTTAAATTTCATATTCCACCTATATAATATTATTTTTTAATATTCAAAATATTACAAAAGGTAAAAAATTATAGACAACACACCAATTATCAATGTAATACTTGAATAAATAGTCACAATTTTAGGTTCGCTCAATCCAGACAATTGCAAGTGATGATGAAATGGTGCCATTTTGAAAATTCGTTTTCTTTTCATCTTAAATACTGCTACTTGCAATATTACAGATAATGCACTGATCACAAAACATATCCCTAATATAGGCAGAATTAATTCTAAGCCAAGAACACAAGCACTTGCCCCAATGTAACCTCCAAGACATAATGAACCAACATCTCCCATAAATATACTAGCCTTACTTGTATTGAATATCAAAAAACCTAATATAGCCCCTAGAAACAGCATAGATAAAATATTGATATTAGCAATGTTGGTGACGATCGCTCCAGTTTCCCCCTGATTGTACAAATCTATTCCTATAATTGAAGTAATCACTGTAAATATAATCAAATAAATAAAACTAACCGATCCAGCCAAACCGTCCAAGCCATCTAAAAGATTTACGCTATTTGTAGATGCCACCATAACAATGATCACTATTGGAATGATAAAATATTTTATATCAAAACTTGATGACGAAAATGGCACAAACATATTACCCGCCTGCGATGAAAAATAAATAAAGATTGAAAAAATGATGGCGATACCTGCCTGTCCAACAATCTTCTGATATGCTCTAAGTCCCAAATTTTGTTTGTGTTTTACCTTTATATAATCATCCAAAAATCCGAGTATTCCGTAAAATACGCTGACACACAAACAAGTAAACCAAACCGTATCATACTCTATGAATATAAACGCCAGTATTAGTGTAGAAATTATAAATACTACCCCACCCATAGTGGTAGTACCATTTTTGTCTTTATGATTTTTTACATAACCCAAAATCGTCTGTTGAGCACTCTTTTTTTTGAAAAAGTGAATAATTAACGGCATTAATATTGTAGACAAACCAAAACTAGCCAAAAAGGCTACAAGTAGTTTTATCATAGTCCTACTTCACTTTTTTTGGAATATTTAAAATAATTATCCACCACATCATAATCACTATACGGAATTTTCACCCCATTTATATCTTGATAGTTTTCGGCACCTTTGCCAAGAATTGCCACGACATCATTTGCTTTGGCGATGCTGAGTGCATACTCAATTGCACTTTTCCTATTCTCTATCCTATAAGCATTGTTTGATTTAATTCCTGCCATTATGTCATCAATTATAAGTTCTGGATTTTCAAATCTCGGATTGTCACTTGTGACGATTACAAAATCACTAAGATCCGTAGCCACTTCTCCCATTTCGGACCTTTTTGTCTTATCACGATTTCCTCCACAGCCGAACACCGTTATTAATCGTGCTATTGGCAAGTTTTTTATCGCTGTCAACACATTTTTAATTCCATCTGGAGTGTGAGCATAATCGATTATTACATTATAATTTGTATCCAGATTCAAAACATTAAATCTACCCGGCACGATAAATTCATTAGTATTGATTGTATCTATGATATCATTTATATTGATGCCTAAATTAATCAAACACGCTATAGCCATCATTATATTCGAAATATTATAATCTCCAATGAGATTTGTATGTGCTTTATATATTTTATCTCGATATTGAAATTTGAAATCTGTGCCTGAGAGTCCTTTGTTTGAATCTATAATTTTTATATCCGCATCCTTTCCTACCGTTTGGATCTCGATATTTGATCTTTTTGATATTTCTTTTCCATACTTCACATCCGTATTGATTATTCCGAATTTGGCGTGCTTATAATCAAATAGACTTGCCTTGCATTTCATATAATTTTCCATATTGATGAAATAATCCAAATGATCTTTTGTGATATTTGTCAGTCCGACAATATCATAATAGATATTATCTATTTTATTGAGTGCGATTGCGTGCGCGCTCACTTCCATTACGCAATATTCGCAACCATTATTATCCATATCCTTAATGAGTTTATGAAGGTCTATCGGATCAGGCGTGGTTAAATTCGCAGGCAAAAGTAGATGATTTATATATATCCCCTCTGTGCCGATAAGCCCCACAGATTTTCCTAGTTTGGTCAAAATTTCACGAATCAAAAAGGTAGTTGTAGTTTTGCCATTCGTACCCGTAATTCCTATAAATTTCATTTTTGATTTGTATGTTTCATAAAAAACCGAACTAATAAACGACATCGCAATGCGTGAATTCTCTACCAAAATTTGCGTAATAGGTAAATCCAAAAATTTTTCTACCACCAAGCAAACTGCACCATTCTCTATTGCATCTTTTGCATAGTTGTGACCATCTCGATTGATCCCTTTTATACAAAAATAAATTCCATCATTAATTTTTTCGTTGCTATCACAGCTCAAAGAATCTATATTTAATTCTTGATAGTTCTTTATACCGATAAACTTCAAATTTGATATAATATCATACAATTTCATACCCATTTACCTCTACATCGTAATTTATCACGAATTCTAACGAATTTAACTCACCTACCAAAAATAGACAAAAAAACTCAATTTGTGATCAAATATACTATTTCTCCCAAATACAACAATGTCCCTTCAGGCGGTAGTTGTTCAATCACCACTTCTCCCTCTTTGTCTAGCAGAATATCTAAGCCCAATTTTTTCAAACTAGCACAGGCATCCGCTAGACTCATACCAACTACATACGGCATTTCAATATTTGGTTGATTGTCGATCTGTGAAATATCTGTCGGAGCGAATGATTTCGTTTCAAAAATAGATTTCAGCACTCGTTCTCCTATAGGCTTTGCTACTACGCCACCATAATATACGCCATTGCTAGGTTCATTTACGCATACTATGATTATGTATTTAGGATTGCTTGCTGGATATGTGCCGATAAAACTTGATATATATTTGCCAGTAGCAATTTGTCCATTTTCATCATATTTTTGGGCTGTACCTGTCTTGCCTCCCACATCGTATCCCGGGATAAAAGTATAATCACCCCCGCTATTTATATTGTTGCTCAACATCTGATTCACTATTGCGATCGTCTCGTCTGATATATCAAGTTTTTTCTTATTATAATTTTCTTGATACAAAACTTCGTCTTCACTATCTATGCTAGACAAAATATGCGGTGTGACATCATAGCCTGTGGTTATTTTGGCATAGACGCTTGCCATCTGAAGCTCTGTCACAGCTATGGCGTGACCAAAACCTATACGTGCCAAATCAACATTTCTCACTTGATCTTTGTTCATAAGAATACCACTCGATTCGCTTGCGATATCTACACCTGTTTTTTCTCCCAAGCCAAATAGTTTTAAATAATCATAATATTTGTCCACCCCGAGTCTCAATGCCAATTGAACAAACACGCAGTTGCAACTATTTTTGAAAGCATCGAGCAGTGTCAAACTTCCGTGCCCAACAGTCTTCCAGCATTTTATAGTTTCACCGTCAACAGTGCATCTTCCTGTACAATAGAATTGTTCATCTAGTCGCGTTAGACCCTCATTGAGAGCTGCGGTCAGTGTAATCAATTTGAAAGTACTTCCAGGTTCGTACACGTCTACGACTGTAGAATTTTTGGTCATTTCTTGCAATTTTGATATATCATCACGTGGTACATTATTCAGATCGAAACTAGGTAGACAGCTCATCGCTTTGATACCTCCAGTCTGTGCGTCTAATATTATTCCGCTTACGCTCAATGCTTTGTGCTCTGTGTAGGCATTCATCAATTCTTTTTCCAAAATGGCTTGCATTTGCACATCCAACGTTGTGTTCAAATTCGCTCCCGCAACGCTAGGTATATAATAGCTAAGTGAATTTTCAATTTCTTTTCCTTGAGCGTTTGTTTGTGTCAGGCTTTTTCCGTCCACACCCTTAAGATATTTGTCATAATATAGTTCCAAACCTGCCTGCCCTATATTGTCAATGGTGCAATAGCCCAACACCTGCGTAAATAGACTAGAATATGGATAAATCCTAGCCACATTTTGAGACAAATATACTCCGCTGTATTCAGTCAAACTCAATGCCAAATCTTCTTCTACCTGCATTTTGATCAAGATTTCACTCAAACTCTTGTTCGTCACTTTTGCGTAAGCCATTTGATAGTCCACTTGCAATATATCACTTATCGCGCTCGCCAACCGCGCTGGCTCTGTCACATTGCGCGCACGCACATACACGTCATAGGTGGTGACAGTGCTAGCAAGACTCACTCCTGAACAATCATATATCTCACCTCTCCTACTAGATAGGGGTAAATCGCGTAGCCATTCTTCTGCCGCTTTGATCTGCAGATTTTTCCCATCTATAATTTGCAAATAAAACACTCGCACTAGCAATGCAAATGCCAGTATCATAATGATCAAAATCGTAGCCACGAATCGCCTTTGAATTGAATATATATTATAAAATGTCTTGAATCTTTTCATAGTATATTATATCAAAATAAATTATGATTTAGAATAATTGAAAATTTTTCTTACTATATTTAACAATCTTGAAAAAAAAATAACAGAAATGAAAAATCTTTTTCTTAATTATATCGGAATTTAGCCCCCCCCTATCACGATTTTAGACGCATTAAGATTGAAAATGGCAGTGTCAAATATGAGTAACTAAAACTAGTTCTCACAACTTTATATAAAAATATAGAGCAATCGTCTGCTCTATATTTTTTTTGATTCTATCTTTTCACATTCTAAAAGTCTATATCTCTCATCCAATTTATATAAGTGGATCTTTGCCTGTAGTATTTATTGTTCGCGCGTCCAGTAGTAATTATCATAAGTGTCAGTCAAATATGTCGCTGCTGTTGTTGTATTCTGTAAGTCTGTTGGAGACAAATCTGTGCCCACTTCGCCTTCAGTCGCAGACACCTTCCAACCATAAACATTCTCAAAAGTCACCTCCGCAAGTCCAGTGCAACCGTAGAATGCCAAACCTCCTATGCTGGTCACGCTCTCTGGTATAGTGATACTTGTGAGACTAGTGCAATTATAGAATGCAGAATATCCTATGCTTGTGACACTTGCTGGGATTGTTATGCTGGTGAGACTTTCGCAATATCTGAATGCATAACTTCCTATGCTGGTCACGCTCGCTGGGATTGTTATACTTGTTAGACTCCTACAATAATCGAATGCATAACTTCCTATGCTGGCCACATTCTCTGGTATAGTGATGCTGGTGAGACTGGTGCAAAATTCGAATGCACTTTCTCCTATGCTGGTCACACTCTCTGGTATCGTGATGCTGGTGAGATTAGTGCAATTACAGAATGCACCCTCTCCTATGCTGGTCACACTATTTGGAATCGTCACTGAAGTGATATCGGCTCTATCATAGAATGCACGTTGATATATCTGCGTGCATGAGGAGTCTATCTCTATCTCACTGCTTCCGTCTAGATTCTTGATGAAATATCTCTCTCCATTATAATCTTTGTATCTATTGCCGGCTATATCTACGAACACTACCTCTGATTCGTCTGATACTATCTCTAGTATTGAATCGCTACTCGTGCTTGTTCCATAATCTCCGACATTGAATTCGAGTGCAGATTTGTTCACTATATATACTAGACTATAGCAATCAGAAAATGCATCATTTCCTATGCTCTTTAACTGGCTACCTTCTTCAAAGATAACGTTAGTGAGTCCAAAGCACTGATAGAATGCAGAACTTCCTATGCTGGTCACACTAGCTGGGATTGTGATGCTGATGAGACTAGTGCAATAATGGAATGCATAAGTGCCTATTTCCGTACATTGACTGTTGCCTAGGAAATTGACTGTAGTTATTTTCGGTGGATAAGATAAAGAACCTGGATTAAACAAATATGCTGGAATGCGCTGTACATTCTCTCCTATATTTACTGTGACACCTGTGCTATCTCGTCCTGCATTATCAAATACATAATTATAGCTTGCCAAATCAGACATATTCGTTGCATTGAAGTTGATCTCTGTAAGACCTGTACATCTAGTGAATGCACTATCTCCTATGCTGGTCACATTCTCTGGGATTGTGATGCTGGTGAGACTAGTGCAATTAGAGAATGCATAACTTCCTATTTCTATACATTGACTATTGCCTAGGAAATTGACTGTAGTTATTTTCGGTGGATAAGATAAAGAACCTGGATTAAACAAATATGCTGGAATACGCGGTACATTCTCTCCTATATTTACTGTAATACCTGTGCTATCTTGTCCGGCATAATTAAATACACCATTACCGCTTTCCAAATCAGACATATTCGTTGCATTGAAGTTGATTTCAGTAAGACTATAGCAATATGTGAATGCACTATCTCCTATGCTGGTCACGCTCTCTGGTATTGTTATGCTGGTGAGACTTTCGCAACTAAAGAATGCATAAAAGCCTATTTCCGTACATTGACTATTGCCTACGAAATTGACTGTGGTTATTTTTGGTGAATAATAATAAGAATCATTTGGATTAAACAAATATGCTGGAATACGCGGTACATTCTCTCCTATATTTACTGTGATACCTGTACCATTCTGTCCTGCACTAAAAAATACACCATTAATGCTTACCAAGTCAGGCATATTCGTTGCATTGAAGTTGATTTCAGTAAGACTAGTGCAATCGTAGAATGCATAATTTCCTATGCTGGTCACATTCTCAGGTATGGTGATACTGGTGAGACTTTCGCACCTATAGAATGCATCTTCTCCTATGCTGGTCACGCTCTCTGGGATTGTTATGCTGGTGAGACTTTCGCAATATGCGAATGCCCTCTCTCCTATGCTGGTCACGCTCTCTCCTATACTGATACTGGTGAGACTTTCGCAACTAAAGAATGCATAAGCGCCTATCTTCTCGATTGTATATGGTAGAGTGACACTAGTTATATTCTTATTATAGAATGCACCATTCGAAGCTGAACTAGCGTCGGCTATGCCGGTGATTGTATAGTCAGTGCCGGCTATTACAGTGCCGTTTTCCAATAGAGAGTAGGTGCTCGGGATCACCACTTCTGTAGCCGTACCTGTATATTTCGTGATCTCTCCACTAGCATTGATCTCGTATGGCAATAGTTCATATTCTACGACAAATTGGGCAGTGTATGATGTATCTTTTGTTACGCTGGCAATTGTAGGAGTCCACCCAGAGAATGCATAAATATATTTTTCATCGTCTGGCTTAGTAGGATTTGGTCCTGTATATGTTGGAATTGATCCATAAGCTACACTCTGAGTAAGAAGTGTTGTTCCATCATAGTTCAACCATGTAATAGCATAATGGTTAGTCGTACGTGTGAAGTTCGCGGTAATTGTCGTGGCTCCTGTAATTGTACCGCTAGCACTGCTCCAATCATCAAATGCGTAAGTATATTGTGCTGTCTGTGAGTTCGCTGTAGCAGTGATCTTCGTACCATTGCTAAAGATTAAGGTTGAGCCACTTGTGGTATAAGTTGTACCATAAGGTACAGTTACACTCGCACTGCTCACTGTGCCATAGCCTGTATTGTTTCTTCCTATTGTCACCGTGTATGACTTAACGTCTCTATCAAAGTTTGCTGTGATAGTCATTGTTCCTGTCACAGTATCTTCAGTACCAGTCCAATTCAAGAAACTATAATCATACTGTGCTGTATCTGTCTTTGGTGTAGCGGTGATCGGGGTCGTGCCTATCTTGAGTGTACTTCCACTCACTGTGATTGCAGTGCCATAGTTTACTGTCACGCTAGACGTATTCACTGTACCATAACCTGTATTATTGCTCTTGATCGTCACCGTGTATGACTTAACGTCTCTATCGAAGTTGGCTGTGATAGTCATTGTTCCTGTAACAGTATCTTCAGTACCTGTCCAATTCAAGAAACTATAATCATACTGTGCTGTGTCTGTCTTTGGTGTAGCGGTGATCGGGGTCGTGCCTATCTTGAGTGTACTTCCACTCACTGTGATTGCCGTGCCATAGTTTACTGTCACGCTAGACTGACTCACCGCGCCATAACCTGTATTATTGCTCTTGATCGTCACCGTGTATGACTTAACGTCTCTATCGAAGTTGGCTGTGATAGTCATCGCTCCTGTCACAGTATCTTCAGTACCAGTCCAATTCAAGAAACTATAATCATACTGTGCTGTATCTGTCTTTGGTGTAGCGGTGATCGGGGTCGTGCCTATCTTGAGCGTAGTTCCACTCACTGTGATTGCCGTGCCATAGTTTACCGTCACGCTAGACGTATTCACTGTACCATAACCTGTGTTATTGCTCTTGATCGTCACCGTGTATGACTTAACGTCTCTATCAAAGTTTGCTGTGATAGTCATTGTCCCTGTCACCGTGTCTGCTGTACCAGTCCAATTCAAGAAACTATAATCATACTGTGCTGTATCTGTCTTTGGTGTAGCGGTGATCCTGGTCGTGCCTATCTTGATCGTATTTTCACTCACTGTGATTGCAGTGCCATAGTTTACCGTCACGCTAGACCGACTCACCGCGCCATAATCTGCATTGTTGACCGCAATTGATACTGTGAAGGTCTGTATCTTTTCTGAATATTGAACCGTTACATTCCCTGTCACACTATAATTGTTGGTTGTGCCATTTCTGTTTGCCCCTAGCACATTGAATGTGGTCATATCATATCCTGTCGTCTCTTGATATGTGATCGTTAAAATATCTCCATAATGAACGATGCTTCCTGCAGATAATTTCTCGCCGTCTTTCATAATCGTCACTTGGCTTGGGATCGGCGAAATAGTATAATCAATATATTCCTCTGTATATCTCACCGTTACATTCCCTGCAACTACATAGCTGTCATCACTCTTTGTTGCGCCATTGACTGAAATCGTGCCTGTCATACCTGGATTCGCTGTATATGTCACCGTCAATATGTCACCATAATGCAATACGCTTCCTGTAGATAGAGTCTCATTTCCACGTTTGATTGCAAGTGTGGCTCCTGTGCTATTGTCAATGTTCAATATGTAGTCAATATATTCCTCTGTATATGTAACTACTACATCTCCTCTCACCGTGTAAATATCGCCACTTATAGACACGCCTGTCACATTCAATATCCCATCCTTACCAGCATTTGGCGAATATGTAATTGATAGCTGGTCACCGTAGTGTAATATACTATTTGAATTTAATGTTGCATTATTTCTTTTTATTACTAAAGTAGCACCAGTGGTGTTGGTTATCGTTAAACTATACTCTATATAGGTGGATGTATAACTTGCATACACGTTTTTATTTTCAGTAATGTTCGTAAGGTCAGCTATCGCACCGGTCGAATCTAGCCAGTTCGCAAATGAATAAGTAAACGTCTCATCTGCGTCTTTCGTTGGAATTGTTCTATATATGCTATCCTCTCCGTCATATACCTTTTCTGTATACAATAGGCTAGTCCTATCTTCATCATAGAAATATATCCTATATATATCTGTTGTGTCATATTGTGCGGTGAACACTGTGTCGGCTGTGATCGGATCAAGTGTTTTGTCCCAACCAGAGAATGTATATTTATAATCCTCATCATCTGCTCGTGTAGGATCCGCACTATCATAAGACGGTACCGTGCCATACGCAACGTCATTATCTGTCTCTAGCACTCTACCATCATAATCTTGCCACGTCACTGTAAAGCGCTGAATCTCCTCACTATAACTTATAGTAACATCGCCCGTCACTCTATACGTATTCGCTCCAGTTTCGCTAGCTCCTTCCACCTCAAATGATATAAAGTTGTAGCCAGTGGTTACCTCATAAGTTATAGTCAATATGTCGTCATAATGGATTGTATCATTGCTATCCAATCTCTCTCCAGCACGCATTACTGTCACTTGGCTCGGTATCGTGCCTATGCTGTAATCGATGTATTCCTCATCATAAATGATATTTACTTGACCTGTGACAGAATATTGATCCGCTATTTCGGTTTCATCAGCTCCTTCCACTTTAAATACCGTCATATATTTTCCGTCACTAGCCTGATAATTAATTGTTAAAATATCTCCGTAATGCACGATGCTTCCTGCAGATAATCTTTCACCGTCTTTCGTAATTGTCACTTGACTTGGAATATTCGCAATCGTGTAGTCAATATATGTTGGCGTATAACTTGCATATACATTTTTGTTTTCAGTAATGTTTGTAAGGTCAGCTATCGCACCGGTCGAATCTAGCCAGTTCGCAAATGTGTATGTAAATGTCTCATCTGCGTCTTTCGTTGGAATTGTTCTATATATGCTATCCTCTCCGTCATATACCTTTTCTGTATACAATAG
>CALWEL010000008.1 GCA_944377305.1 uncultured Clostridia bacterium | reverse complement strand
AAACCCCTATAAAATAGATAGGTACGATTGGGCTGTTAACCGATAGGTTGTAGGTTCGAGCCCTACTCGGGGCGCCATTTAGACTGCTATGCAGTCTTTTTTTGTATTTAGGGCTCGAACCAAGGTTTCACCTACGATGTCAGCACGGGTAAACATTCGTACTCGTGACGCTAAAACATACCAGTTTTGGTATGTTTTTAACGATACTCTCCCTGCTCAGAGGCACCAAAACTGCAATACATAGTAGTGTTCGTTAAGGTATCAAACTAGTATTTTTGTTTTTTAAAAAAATTTAGTGTAAAATTTAGTATCAAAAATTGCATTTATAGTACTCGTCTGAAAAATTTAACGATCTAATTAGGTATTAGACATATAAAATATAAGTTTTTATTTTGAATTATTCATTTTTTATTTTTAAGGATGGATATATTGATTTTTGATTTACTTTATGTTATAATCAAGATAAGAGGTAATTATGGCTACACAATTCATTAATGAGTTTGAAGCATATAGAGGTAATAATGAGAATTTATCTAATGTTTTCGCGCGCGTACGAATTGGTTCAAATATTAGATATGTATCACTTTCCAATATTGTAGAATATATTAACGATTCAAGATATAGACATATTAATTCAATAAACGAATTTAATAATTTGTTAGATAGACAAAAACGAGATGAAATGATTCATCTTATGGCTGTTGATAACAACAATAATCTATTGCTTGGAAGTTCGGTAGACAATGATACAGAGATTTATACACGTACAAATGAAATACCGGATATTTATGTGTCAAGAGATTTAAACGGAGTTAAAGAAGATGGTAGCGAAGACAGAGTAGAAGATGGACTCAAGCGTGCTGTTGAAATAAAAAAAAGTATTGGATTCAACAATTCTGATCCGTACGTTTATGTAGAGTTAAGTAATGACCCAAATATGAAATTTTTAAGAAAGGATCAAATAGGATTTTATGATGCGGGCAGATTTGTTTCTTTTGAAGATGTTGTACGTTTCAATAGGGATGTAGATCTTTTGTCAATTATTAGAGATAGAGATCTATATACAATCGATAATATTTATGTTACTAAGATTTTTACTTCGTCAACTTGTTCTGTCGGAGAAGTAAAAGCAAGAGAACAAATAGATATTGAGAATTTGAAATTACACTCTTTTAATATTGAAGCCAATGGTGAAATTAACGAAATTGATTTAGATTTAGATACAAAATATTCTGAACAATTTTCATATAGAGATGAGAACCAAAATCTTTTAGATATCTCAAATTATGAAGTAAATAGGCAAGGTAGAGGAGATTATATCAAGGTTATATTCAAAGGGGAATCGGTACCTACTTTGATACCAATTTCTAATTTGCATTTTATAGACAGTACAGGTGGTGCTGGCGGACAGATAGATAAAGAAGAATTTTTGACTAACCCTAATCGTTTTGTAGGGCAAGCTCTGATCTTCGTCACTGAAGAAGATGGTGAGACTTATCAACGAGAATTGGAGCCGTTGACGATTGAACAAACAAGTTTAATATTTAGCAATGTTAGGACTATGCAAGTTAATACTGATGCTAATGAAATAATGAAAGATGGCACCTATCTACGTATAAAAGATGGAAGATATGTGGAAGAGAATAAAACGGTCAGACCAAATTGTTATGAATTTGTTGGATTTTATGATACAGATTTTGATGCCTATTTTGTTTTGTTTGAACCGACCTCAGAATTCAAAGGGATTATTGTTGATAAAGATGCTTTCAAAACAAGTTCATCTATATCAATACAAGGTAAAGAGTTGAAATTAAATAATGCTATCAAAATTAAATTAACTTCAAAGCCAATGATGGAATGTGATTTGATTCAGACCAGTAGTAATAATCAGATGATAGAATCGGCGGAGTTGTTAAATTATCCTAAATTAAAAGAGGATGGCACTATAGATTATATTTATACAGGATATTTTGAAAAGATTGAAAAGGACCAAGATGAAAAAACTGAGATAATCAAACAAACAAATGCTGAATTTGTAGAAAAATATAAAAATGGACAATATGTTATTGATAAAGTTGTAGACGATGAAGGCAATCTTGTTGAGTTAGATCAGCAAAAGAAAAGATATTCTCTCTCTACTATCAAAACAATTCCAGATCCTGCCAATGATCTCCAGCAGTATAAATATTTTGGCAAAGATAATTTAATTTATGATGCTAGGACTGGACGATTTACTGGTGGACCTAAATACAATACAAAAGCAGCAATAGGAAGAGAAATTGGAAAGGGACTTAAAAATTTATTTATTGCCACAGCCTCACTATTTTCATTGGGTGGAGTATTTGCTTTGGCTATTGCGCCAGTTGCTGTGCTTGGAGTATTTGCTGGGCTCGTTGCTTATCCTATAGGAAAATCGATAGTAGAGGCAATAAAAGGTTTTAGAATTAATCGAAAAAATTATCAATATACGGATAGAGTAGATGAAAATAGAAAACATTTTAGCGATGAGATTAACGATGATTTGTCAGAGTTGTATTCTCAAACTCAAGACAAATTGACTCAATCAAATTATGATATTTTGAAAGATTATGTAAAAAATCAAATTTTATCTTCATCCGATCCAGAAATTGCAGGACTTAAGGGGAGAAAACTTCAAGCTGAAATTGACAAGCGCATTCGAACTATGTCAGAAGATGAATATAAATCATTGACCAGAAAAAGTAGAGCTCAGTATTTAGGCGTATTTTTAGATAGAATGAAAAAAATAGAGGAAAAGACAGATGATTTTGCAACCACGAAGTTTTATGCAGACTTTAGAGTGGTGGATGGTAAGGCTGAAGTCACACCTGCAAATGCCCCATTATTTAGCAAGTATAGACAAGAGATGCAAGCGCTGGAAAAAGAAATTAAAAAATTAAGACGTGGAGCAAAAAACGACCCTATTAAAAAAGCGGAATTAGAAAATAAACTGAGAGAATACAAAGAAAAGTCAAACAATTATATTTCATTTGGCAAAGAGCACGAAAAAAATCCAGAATTTGATGTCGTTACAGATAAAGTTTATTTAATGAAGGGTCTGATTGCGTTCAAAGAGTTTGGGGATATCATTGAGCAAGAAGATGAGTTTAAAGATTATTTTTCGGCGGATGAGAAAGAGTTTATTTCACATTTAGACTATAATCCTCAAAAAAATCAATTTACTTATGACGGAAAAATTTTCAGTACTACTAATTTGATGAATGAGATCATTTCAGATAAGACACAGAAAGAAAATGTGCCAATGGAACGAGTATTAAATATTATAACCCAAAAGATTTATAATTATGGAAAAGCACTGCCTAGTTATGAATATGAAAATGGTAATACGTTGATCAAATCTGCAAACTTTGAGATTGACAATGAAACTATCAATTCTACAAATGAAACAGACTCTGTTGCCGAAATCCAGCAACCTGAGGTAGCTGTTGATAATAGTGAAATGGCAGAAAATGCTAATACTGAACAGCCGATAGAACGAGAACATTCAGAGCGATCAATTGAGGAACAATCAAATTCTAGCAATTCTTCCGAAAATACTGTTAGTACGAAGACAAGATTGAATCGTGGAAATTTGGAGACGTTGTTAAATAGAATTTCAGAATTGAATAAATTAGATAAAATGTATTATGGTCCAGATGAAGAAATGATCGACGATATAGATGACAAGATCAAGGATTTGGAAGATCTGATACGAAAGGATCTGCATTTACTCAAAAGTGCAGGCAGAAGCACTAGTGATAGATACGTAAAATATAAAAGACAGATTGTGCAAGCTGAAAAAATGTTGAAAGAGCACCAGATAATGAATGAAAGACGTGCGAAAATCAATGTTGGCGCAAAAATTTAATAAAATCCGATGAGCAAAGTGGCGATTTGCTAGGAAGTGTGAAAGTGACACTCGCAGGTATGCGTAGGATACAATTAAGGTGGGTATATTATTATACCAATTAGGGTGGAACCGCGGTGATACCGTCCCTATGCAATATTTTTGCATAGGGTTTTTGATTTTTAGATAGAAAAACAGTTTTTGTACTTGAAGCGAAAATTTACCTACCAGTCAATTAAATTACTAAAAAAATAGAACAAAAATTATATGAAAAAGAAAAATTAAAATAAAAATATAAAAAAGGAGAAAGTATGGGAAATTTTGATAAAATAGTGAATTTGAGTAAAAATCGCGGATTTATATTTCCGGGTAGCGATATCTATGATGGGCTTGCAAATACTTGGGATTATGGTCCTGTGGGAGTTGAGTTGAAGAATAACATCAAGCGTGCGTGGTGGAAAAAGTTTGTGCAAGAAGCGCACAATTCGTTTGGTGTAGATGCGGACATATTTATGAATAGTAGAGTTTGGGATGCCAGTGGACATACTGCAAGTTTTTCTGATCCAAAAATGGATTGTAAGAATTGCAAAACTAGACACAGGGCAGACAATCTCATTGAAGAGCATAGCAAAGGGAAAGTTAATCCAGATCTGATGAGCAATGAAGAGATGGAGAATTATATCAAAGAGCATCATATCAGTTGTCCAAAATGTGGAAAATGCGATTGGACACCTATAAGGAATTTTAATCTGATGTTTTCTACTTCGCGTGGAGTGACAGACGAGAGTCAAAATCTTATTTATCTTCGCCCGGAGACCGCTCAGGGCGAATTCGTAAATTTTCTCAATGTTCAGCGCAGTATGCGTGCAAAAGTACCTTTCGGCATTGCTCAGATCGGTAAGGCATTCAGAAATGAGGTGACACCTGGCAATTTTACCTTCAGGACGATTGAATTTGAGCAGATGGAACATCAGTGGTTTTGCCGTGCTGATGAGAGTATGAAATACTACGAAGAGTACAAGAAAAAGGCAATGGATTTCTTGCTTTCGCTGGGATTCAAAGCAGATCACTTGAGATTCCACGACCACGACAAATTAGCACATTACGCGAAGGCTGCTTCAGATATTCAATACCTCTATCCTATCGGGTGGGAAGAATTAAATGGAATCCACCATAGAGGAGATTGGGATCTAAGTAGACATCAAGAATATAGTGGAAAATCAATGCTCTATCTAGACCCGTATACAAACGAAAAACATATACCGAATGTCATAGAATATTCTATAGGAGCAGATAGGTTGACTCTTGCAGTTATGTGCGAGGCGTATGATGAAGAAAAATTGGAGAACGGTGAAACTCGAGTAGTTATGCATTTCCATCCAGCGATCGCACCATATAAGGTGGCAATTTTACCTCTTCAAAAAAATTTGAGTGAAAAAGCGATGGACGTCTATACAAAATTGTCAAAATATTTTATGGTGACTTATGATGAAGCGGGTAGCATTGGCAAGCGTTATCGCCGTCAGGATGAAATAGGTACTCCAATGTGTGTGACGATTGATTTTGATACATTAGATAATGATACAGTGACGATTCGAGACCGTGATACAATGGAACAAATTCGCTTAAAAATTGACGATTTGATAAACTATATTGCTGAAAAAATAAAATATTAAAATAAAGCACAATGCGTATATTTATGCATTGTGTTATTTTATATTAATGAATCATAAATCTATAAAACCTAAAAATGTAATGTTATTAGACAATATAAAGAATTTTCATTTAATAAAAGATAAAATTTTTTAAGATATACTATTAGCTTTTCAAGTTATTCTAATATTCTTTTAATTTATGTATTATATTTATAAAATTAGTATCATTTGAAATACGATTATTTAATATTCACATTTGCGATGACATCAACCGAAACTTCTTTTATCAATTGAAGGGTAATTTTGTATTGGCCGATTCCTTTGATAGTAGGGAAATCTTTTATTTGATTTTTTTCAATTTTTATACCATCACTATTTAACGCATTGATGATTTCCTGTTTCGTGATCGAACCGAAAGCTTTTCCGTTGGAGCCTACACTGAGGGTGAAATTGTACACTTTGTTTCTGATTTTGCCAGCGATCGCTTGATATTCCTTCACTAGTTCTGCGTGATGAAATTCTTTTGCTTCGATCTGACCTTTGTGGTCGTTTAGATTGCTAGCATTGGCCACTTTTGCAATACCTTGCTTGATTAGCACATTGTTTGCATAATTCGGATTGACATCAATTATGTCACCTGCTTTACCTTTTCCTTTCAAGTCTTTTATCAATATTATTTTCATATTTACTCCTATTATTAGTTTAGCACATTGAAAATAAATTGTCAATTTTATATTGTTTAGGTATGTAAAGATGAAGTTAAAAATATTGAGGGATAAAAATTTATGATCATACTAAAATGAAAAAAAATTAAAAGTTAGCGATTTGATATGGAAAAATTGATTTTTTTGATAACAAAATATTAAAAAAATAAAATTTTAACCTATATATATTTTAAAACCTTGATTTTGTATAAATTATGCATTTTTGAGAAAAATATAGGTATGGATGTTGTTTGTAGAAAATATAGTTGTATATATAATGATAGAGCAAAGTGTACGCGTGCCAATCTTAGTATAAATTCGAGTGCAGATTGTGGCGATCTATCTATTGATAAGGATAAGCATATTGAAGATGTTTCACTTGATATGTTCAGTCACGAGCCAGACATTGCTCCATATCATCATTGCAAAAATATGAATATTACTTGCGATAGTGACACCTGCATCTTTAATCGTGAAGGCGAATGTTTTTCAAACGGAATCTTTGTAGGAAGCGCTATATCTGTTGCGCCTTGCAATAGTTTCGTGCCTAGATAAAAAAATAAAATTGACATAATGTCATTTCATATTCCTTCTTTACTATATAGTAAAATAATTAAGCCATACTCTTTAAAAAATAAAACTGCAGTTTTATGTTATTAGATAATTTATAATAGGGACGTTTTAATTATTTATTTTTCAATCGTATAGTCATCCTCATCTAGATCTATTATGATTTCTTTTTTTACCAAGTCTTTTAGATTATGCTTTATTTTTTTTAGCCTAGTCGTTACTATTATGTTAGCAATAATTTCCATCAAGGAATTGAATATGATTGCAAGTCCTAAGAAAATATTGAATATATATTCACTTTCAAAAGGATTGGCAACGATCATAATTCCTAAAATTAAAATAACAAGTGCGAAAATCGTATCTATCCACCAATTTTTCGCATTCAGACGTCTATAGTTGAGCGATTTTTGCATTTTGTTTAAAGACGCGAACACAAATAGCGTTCCGACTACAAAAGCGAAAACGTCAATATTGGTTAGTATATTTGCAGATGAAGCCACAATTATTCCAAATAAAATATCAATGCATCCTATCCAAAATCCAAGACTTTCATAGCCGTAGAGAAAGTAATTGATGATTTCTATAATACCGCAAAAAGACAATCCTAACCCGAATAACAAAATTATTGCATATTTAGTGGTCTCTGGGAAAAAGATCAAACAAATTCCAAAGATTAAGCAAATTATATTAAATATTAATGAAGTAATTTTGATTTTTTTAAAAAAATTTTTCATTCAAGTTCCCCTTTAAAATTTTAAGTAAATTTTTGATTATAACAATTAATTTAATAATATGATATTTAGATTATATATTTATAAACATAATTCATTTTATCTAAATATTTTCCTAAAATTTTTTAATAATCCAAAAATTGAAAATTAAGTTTTAATTATTAACAAATAAATAATTAAGCATAATTAACTAGACAATCTAATTAAAAATCAAAACTTAATGTCCTATACATATTTTAAATCGGTTGACAAATTTTATCAAAGGTATTATAATATATAATATGTTGAATAAATTATTGGCATTGCTATTATAGTGTTTGCCGACAGTGTCGGCACATTGTTTGGTTGTGCTGAAAAGATTTTTTGACAGCATAACCGCTGTCAATTTTTATTAATTCTAGGAGAATATATGAAAGAATACAATCATCAGGAAGTAGAATCAAAGTGGAGAAAATATTGGGAGGAGAATAAAACATTCAAAACAGATATTTGGGATTTTTCCAAACCAAAATTTTATGCTTTGGATATGTTTCCATATCCTTCAGGATCTGGACTTCACGTAGGACACCCAGAGGGATATACAGCAACGGACATTGTCAGTAGAATGAAGAGAATGCAGGGGTACAATGTATTGCATCCTATGGGATTTGATTCTTTTGGATTGCCTGCTGAACAGCACGCAATAGAAACTGGGAATAATCCCAATGATTTTACTCTTAAGAATATAGAATATTTCACGAATCAATTAAAAAATCTCGGCTTTTCATTTGACTGGGATAGAATGGTCTCCACTAGTTCGCCAGATTATTATAAATGGACGCAGTGGATATTCAAGCAATTATATCTAGATGGGCTGGCAAAGTGCGTGGATATGCCCGTCAATTGGTGCGAAGAATTGGGGTGCGTGCTTGCAAACGATGAAATAGTGGATGGTAAAAGCGAGCGTGGAGGATATCCTGTCGTCAAAAAGAATATGAAACAATGGGTAATTGATATACCTAAATATGCGGAGAAATTGCTAAAAGGATTAGACGAGATCGATTGGCCAGAATCTACCAAAGCGATGCAACGCAACCGCATCGGCAGATCAGAGGGAGTAGAAGTAGATTTTGATATTGTAGGTGGGGGAAATTTTTCTATATTTACCACTTGTATTGAGACGATATATGGTATCACATTTATGGTGCTTGCCCCTGAAAGCAAACTTGTTGACGAATTGAAGTCTAGAATCAAAAACTGGAGTGAAGTGGAAATATATAGAGAAGAAACCGCCAAACTCAGCGATCTTGATCGTACTGAATTAAATAAAGGTAAGACAGGTGTCAGACTGGATGGCATTTTTGCCATTCATCCGCTCACGGGCAAAGAGGTGCCAGTATTTATCGGGGATTTTGTATTGGCTAGTTATGGTACAGGTGCGGTAATGGCTGTGCCTAGTCACGATCAACGTGATTTTGAATATGCTGTCGCGCACAATATCCCTATGATTCAGGTGATATCGGGTGCAGATGTGAGCAGATGTGCATTTGAAAAACATTCATATCTAGGCAAAGGTTGCACACTTATCAATAGCAAAGAATTCACAGGACTTAGAGTCGAGCAGGCAAAAGTTGCCATCACCGAAAAATTGGAAAAACTAGGCAAGGGTCGCAAGATGGTCAACTATAAGATTCACGAATGGATTTTCGCTAGACAGCGCTATTGGGGGGAACCTATTCCAATTGTTCATTTTTCAGACGGGAGTATGCAAGCGCTAGATGACAAAGATCTACCAGTGATACTACCAGTGCTAGATGATTATAAACCATTGAAAGATGGTAGAAGTCCACTAGCTAAGGCAAGCAATTGGGTGAACGTCACTATTGATAGCAAAAAAGCAATGAGAGAGACAAATACAATGCCTGGAAGTGCAGGCTCTAGCTGGTATTTTTTAAGATATATAGATCCACATAACGACAAAGAATTTGCAAATTATGAATTGTTGAAGCATTGGATGCCGGTTGATCTCTATGTGGGAGGACCTGAACACGCGGTCGGTCATCTCTTATATTCTAGGATGTGGAACAATTATCTATATGATAAAGGTTTGGTGCCAGTAAAAGAGCCGTTCAAAAAACTCGTACATCAAGGTATGATATTGGGTGCTAATGGGATCAAAATGGGTAAACGCTATCCAGAATATGTAGTAGATCCTAATGATATTGTTAAAAAATATGGAGCGGATACTTTGCGATTGTATGAAATGTTTATGGGACCGCTTGAAATGTCAAAACCTTGGGACGACAAAGGCGTCCTAGCGTCACGAAAGTTCTTGGATAGAGTTTATAGAATATATCAAGAAAAACCAATTTTGGACAAGAAAAATAAAGATCTTGAGATGATTTATCATCAAACCGTGAAGAAAGTGACTGAAGATTTTGAAAGTTTGAATTTTAACACTGCAATTGCTCAATTAATGATATTTCTCAACGCAGTCAGCAAGGCGGAAATTTTACCGCGCGAGTATGCTGAAGGGTTCGTTAAATTGCTAAATCCAATTTGTCCCTGCATTACAGAGGAAATATGGCAAGAATTGGGGCATAACAATACTATTGCTTATGAGAGTTGGCCTACCTTCGATGAAAGCAAAACGATAGTAGATACGATAGAAATCCCAATTCAAGTGAATGGCAAACTTCGTGGTAAAATAGTGGTGAACAAACAAGCTTCAGAAGAAGAGATAAAGGAAAAGGCGTTAGACGAAGTCAAATCTTATCTAATGGAAGGATACAAAAAAATAATTTATATTCCAAATAGAATATTTAATATTGTAGTATAGTCAAATATTTCAATTTGAAGAGAATAAAAGAATTTATTGAAAAAATGCATTGCTTTAAGCAATGCATTTTTATGATAATTTTTATTTAAGTGTGATTTAATGTTAGTATAAATATAAAGCATTAAACAGATTTTGATTTTTCTAGTTGCAAACCTTCCATAGCAGAATCGGCAATTTGCTCTGCATTTGGTAATATAATGTCCAAAAATTTTGCATTTTTGAAGCATTTTTCAGGTACGCGAGTTATATCGGGTAGATGCAATGCATCTTCGCTTTGAGTTTCTTCAAATGCTGATTCATCTAATTTATTTACTTTTTCAAAGCAATCAACGCAGTGCAATCTAACTGCTTTTTTGAAAGCACCTGCACGAATCTCTTGTATGTTTGTAGCGGAGTTGAAACTTACACGATCAATATTCAAATGGTAAAAACAATTTTCATCAATAATTTCCACTCTATCAGTAAATGAGATATATCTAGGTGATTCGTTTTGAGATATATATTCAATCAATTCGCGAGTAACTATTTTGGTATTGATAATAATTTCCACACCAGTTTTTTGAGATCCAATTTTTTTATACTGGCTTCTAAAATAAATATTTCCCATACTACCTTCCTTATTACGTATATACTAATTGAAATTTGGACAATTGTCAATATGTTTTATAATATTTATTTTAGGTTCTATCATCTGATTTTTGTCTGGACGAACGATATTTTGTATTGTATCCTTTATTTTCTTTTGGACGCAAATCATTAGGGAAATATATATCACTTTTGATATCATTGATTATCTTTTGAAGTTTATTAGCTATAACATAAGGATTTTTTATATCCGACAATACTGCAGTCATATTATTAGAAACGATGTAGATATCTCCAACCTTTAAAATCCTATCTACAAGTCCAACCTTTAAATTTACTGTTTGAATGTCTACGTAATATATGTTCTTTATATCAACTATTATCCCCGATCGAATTATGACACGTCTAGTAGTTAAAGCGTATTCTATATTTTTATGTTGAGCGTTTGCAGTGATAATATTGCTAAGCCAAATCCAAAATGGGGTAAGGTGGATGACAAAAAATATTACTATGAAAATTTTTAATGGTGTAGGTGAGGAACTAAATATATCATATTTTATCATCATAAATATGAATATTCCATCAAATAAAATCCATATCAGTGCAATAGGTAACATTGTTAGGATTTTTGAACAAATAAAGGCAGATTTTTTCGGCTTATCTCTCCAGACAATTTCCTCTCCGTCTTCTAGCATATCATCAATGCCGTTAATATGCATTTCATCAGATTCAAAATATTTTTCATTATATTTTGCCATAATTACCTCTAATATTATTTTAATAAAAATTTAAAAATTAGCAATATGTTTTAGTATTATCTATCAACTAATGAATAAATGTCAAATTGGTCATTTAAACTCGATTCATATACAAAAGTTCGATTAAATTTCGTTTCAACATAGCTTTTCATATATTCAAATTTATTGCTCCCTTCTATCGTTATGAATTTGAAGTTATCAGAATTTTCTAATATATCAGCAAAACTTTCATAGCTAAGACGTTCCATAAGATCATTATATGTAGGAGAGAAACAAAACCAATCAGAATAATAGCAATTGTATACGGGTGTAATGGGTTGCATCAAAAAGGCAGATTGTGGAATTGTGACATTGATATCTATCATATACAAATTTTCCGTATCATTTGAAATATAATTTTCTATCGTGATGCGGTAATTACAGTGTTCAACTGGTTCGATATTATTGATTTTTGTTGTAATAATATTTATTAAGGCAATTATTGATACAATGATAGTTGCGGATATTGATAAAGGTTTTGATTTTAGCTTGATAGGTTGTGAATTTAGATTATTGAATAAGCAAATTAATATTGCAAGATTAAAGAATAGAAGAGAGGTTGCTATTCTGATAGGGAATTTCATAAAAATGGATAATCCTACGGCGATTGCAATTGTTCCAAGTATTGTAAATAAAACTAACAAGAAAATGCGCTTGCTTGACTTAAATGAAGTTATCATTAAATATAAAAATAATGGACAAATTGCTATTATAAAAATTAAATTACTTGTTTCAAAAAATGATTTTGATATTTCATTAATAACAGAAGAGAAAGTTATAGAACTAAAATAATTTGAACGTTGATAGTCTCGTATTGCACAAAGATTTTCATAACTCGCTTCTGGTATATCAAATATATAGTTTGTAAGCATATAATATGCTTCTTCTGAAATCCCTAATTCTTCATATAATTCAATATGCTCTTCATAATCTGGGAAATTATAAAAATCATATAAGTCGGAACGCACAATATTGTATTCAACATAATTTTTGTATTCAGGATTATTAAGCAAAGCATTATTGGAAACCAAATGAGTGCCGACTATTAGCATTGTAATTGATATGAATATTGTAGGAACAATTATCCATTTTTTTTCTTTTTGTATATTTATGAATATACATAACAATATAAATGGAATTGACATATAGAAGACATCTTCTCTAACGGAAATTGCAAAAAAGCTAAATAAAAAGAAAAGAATAGAATATAATATTTTTTCATTTTTGCTAAAATTTTTGAAATTTAAGACAATAATTATTAATGGTATAATAAGCAAAGCGGACAATATTGTAAACTGAGGCATAACAATACTTGGCAATAGCAAGCCAAGTATGAGTATAATTATTGATATTTTAAAGATTGTCTTTTTGTTTATTTTATTGAGAACATAAAATACAATAAAAGTCGCTACACAAAACATTAAAAAAATATACATTAATCCGTAGAATGGGATATTAGGAAACCAAGAATATAATTTTGATAATGGATATGAAATAAGGATAGAAACAAAAATGCCGTATTGTGATGGAGGAGCAAATTTTCCACCAATTAGATTTGATATAGCGCGGTCATCATTGATACCGAATACAAAATCATATAAAATAAATAAAAATGCAAAAAACAAAATGCAAATAAGCAGTGCAATTAAAAAATCTTTTAGATTTTTATGCTTTGTAAGCATTTTGATATTCTCCGCTTTCAATTTTTTCTAACCAATCTTTATTATTTAGATACCAATCCAAAGTCATTTTCAAAGAAGTGTCAAAATCGTGAGTAGGGCAAAATCCTAGATTATCTTTAATTTTTGAAAAATCGATTGCGTATCTTCTATCGTGACCTTTTCTATCTTTTACATAGGTAATTAGTTTTTCATTGATATTTTTATCATAAGAGGATAAATATTGAATAATCTTTTTGACTAAATCTATATTAGGAACTTCACTATCGCCACCCACATTATAAATTTCCCCAACTTTACCTTTATGCAATACCAAATCTATTGCTCTGCAATGATCAAGGACATATATCCAATCACGTACATTTTTCCCATCTCCATAAACGGGAAGTTGTTCTTTTTTTATACATTTTGAAAACATTAGTGGTATCAATTTTTCAGGAAACTGATAAGGACCATAGTTGTTTGAACACCTAGTGATGTTTATAGGCATTTTGTAAGTATCAAAAAATGATTTTACCAATAAATCTGCACTTGCTTTGGATGAAGAATATGGAGAATGTGGATCGATTTTTGTATTTTCTGAAAATTTAGTTTTGCTATCCAAATCCAAACTACCATATACTTCATCGGTAGATATTTGCAAATATTTACGGCCAGATTTGAATGAATCATCTGGATTTTTCCAATGTTTCATCGCAGTTTGTATGAGATTTAATGTGCCCATAACATTCGTTTCAAAAAAACTATTTGCACTTTCGATACTTCTATCCACGTGGCTCTCCGCTGCAAAATTGACTACATAATCAAAATCGTATTGGGCAAATAATTTATCAGTAAGTTTTGAATCGCATATATCGCCTTTAATAAATTTATAATTTTTGTTATTTTTTATGTCTTGCAGGTTCAATAAATTTCCAGCATAAGTCAATTTATCAAGATTCACAATAAATATATCATTGTATTTATCCAACATATAATGAATAAAATTTGAACCGATGAATCCAGCTCCGCCTGTAATTAAATATTTTTTCATATTAATTTTCTTCCTTTTTTATACTTAATATATATTTCCCATACTCAGATTTGTAAGCTTTGCCTAAATCAATCATTTGCTCATAAGATATGAAATTTCGATTATACGCGATTTCCTCTAGGCACGCTATATAAAATGACTGAGATTCTTGAATGGTTCTAACGAAATTGCACGCATCATTTAGTCCGCTTGGCTCACCAGTATCCAACCAAGCCAAGCCTCGTCCCAATCGTTCGCATCTAAGTTTCTTTTCATCGACATAAAGATTTAAAACAGAGGTTATTTCGTATTCTCCTCGATTTGACATAGACACATTTTTTGTTTTTTCAATCACCGAATTGTCAAAAAAATATATTCCAGGTATAGCGTAGTTTGATTTTGGTTTTGCTGGTTTTTCTTCAATAGAAATTACTCGTCTGTTTTCATCAAATTCTACTACACCGAAACTGGAAGGATTTTTGACTTGATAAGCGAAGACTAATGCGCCATCTTTCAAATTTTTACCTTTTTGTAGGAAATCTGAAAATCCGTGTCCATAAAAGAAGTTGTCTCCCAAAATCAAACAAACGTTATCATTCCCTATAAAATCCTTTCCCAAATCAAATGCTTGTGCAATACCTTGCGGATTGGGCTGTTCTTTATACGAAATATTTAATCCCAACTTGTGTCCGTCTCCTAAAAGTTCTTGATATAGTGGCAAATCTTTTGGTGTTGAAATTATCAGAATTTCTCTAATATCACTCAACATCAAAACTGACAATGGATAATATATCATAGGTTTGTCATATATTGGCAAAAGTTGTTTGCTGACAGATATTGTCATAGGATATAGGCGTGTACCTTTTCCTCCTGCTAAAATTATACCTTTCATTTGTTATAAAACTCCTTTATCAGTTTGATTATATATTCTATCTCATCATCTTTCAAATCGTAGAACATTGGCAATCGAATTATTTGTTTTGCGCAATTTTCAGTATTTGTTAATTTTGGTGGAGGTAAAGAACCTCTAAGTCGTCTATACATCGGAGAACAGTGCAATGGTTCAAAATGCGAAGTGGATTGTACACCTTTTTGTTTTAGATATTGAATTAGAGCATTGCGTTCATCTTCTGATTTACATAGGAAATAGAAAATATGAGCATTAGAAAATGTGTTTTTATTAGAAGTATATAGAGTGTTGGGTTGAAGAACAATTTTACCTTGCTTATCTAGATCTAATAAATTTTTGTAGTATTTGCTCCAAATAGAACATCTTTTTTCAAATATTTCATCAAATCTGTTTAACTGAGCATATAACAGTGCGGATAATAAATCTGAGGGTAAAAACGATGAACCAACATCTTGCCAAGTGTATTTATCTACTTCTCCTCTCAAAAATTGACTACGGTTAGTGCCTTTTTCACGTATGATTTCCGCACGAGACAAAAAGAATTCATTATTAATTATTATTGCGCCACCTTCACCTGAGGTGTAATTTTTTGTATCATGGAAACTATAACAACCTATATCACCAATAGTGCCAGCATATTTACCATTGTATTTTGAACCGATTGCTTGAGCGGCATCTTCTACTATATATAAATTGTATTTTTTAGCAATTTTCATTATTTTGTCCATTTCGCAAATTTGTCCCGCATAATGAACGACATAAATTGCTTTTGTTCTTGGGGTAATGAGTGCTTCAATTTTAGTTTCGTCAATATTTAAATTTTCTTTTTTAATATCGCAAAAAATTGGTTTAGCACCACGCAGTACGACAGCATTGGCAGTAGAGACAAATGTGAAAGAGGGCATAATGACTTCATCGCCAGATTTCAAATCCAATATAATTGCACTTAGGTCGAGAGCAGAACTACAAGAAGTAGTTAATAAAAAATTCTTAATGCCAAATTTTTGATTTATCAATTCATTTACTTTTTTTGTGAAAATCCCATCGCCACAAATTTTATCGTTATCAAGACTTTGCATAACAAGATCTTTTTCCAATTGAGTAATTGTATGTTTATTGAATGGTATCATAATATAACTCCGATGTAAGTATAACATAATTTTGTCGTAAAACAAATTATTTTAGCGAATATATTTGATTTTAATATTGATTTTTAGTATACTTAACACGAGATAGGATATATAAATGAAAAATTTAGTAATTATTGGGGCTAGCGAATTACAACTGCCGTTGATAGAGAGAGCTAATGATTTGGGTTATTCGACACACGTTTTTGCGTGGAGGGATGGAGCAGTTGGTTTGGATAAGATGGCTCGCTTTTATGATATTGATATCAAAGATGTTGATAAAATTTATAATATAGTGAAAGGATTGAATCCTGTAGGTGTATGCACTATTGCTAGTGATCTTGCTAATATTACTGTTCACAAACTTGCAAGTCGTTTAAATTTGCCACATAACAGTGAACATTGTTTAAAGGTGAGCACCAATAAATATGCTATGCGAAAAGAGTTATATAATCATAAAATTCTTTGCCCTAAATTTTTGATTACAGATACGGATGAAATAGATATCCAAAATATGAATTTCCCGATTATTGTGAAACCTACAGACAGATCTGGAAGTAGAGCCATAACAAAAGTAAAAGATAGTTCCGAATTGAAAGGAGCAATTATACGAGCGCGAGACATATCGTTTGAAAAAAAAGCAATCGTTGAAGAATATATAGAAGGAGATGAATATTCTGCTGAATGTATATCTCAAAATGGAGTGCATTATCTTTTAAATATCACTAAAAAATTTACAACTGGTTCACCACATTTTATAGAGACAGGGCATTTAGAGCCGGCAGGATTATCTGATGAAGATATTGGGAAAATAAGAGATACGATATTCAAAGCGCTAGACGCTCTAGATATCAAGCTTGGCGCATCTCATTCAGAATTTAAATATAGTAGGGAAGATAAAATTGTTCATATCATTGAAATCGGTTCTAGAATGGGTGGAGATTTTATAGGTAGTAGCCTTGTAAGATTCTCCACTGGCTATGATTATCTAAAAATGGTCATTGATTGTGCTGTAGGGAATGATATTTTAGTTGAGAAGACTCTTAGTCCAGTTTACCCTTATGTTTGTGTAAAGTATTGTTTTGATTATAACGATATAAAATTAATTCAATCTATTGATTCGAAAAATATAATTGACAAACACATTAGTAAGCTCAAAAATTATGAATTCAAAAACGTATTAGATAGTTCAACTCGCTTTGGTTATGCTATTATGCATTTTGATAAAAAAGAAGAAGCTTTGGAGGTATTAAACAAATGATAGTTATTTTAGGAGCAAGTGGATTCATTGGTAGTTATTTGATTGAAGAATTATTGTCTCATAATGAGAAGGTTATAGGAACATATTTTGGCAACGAACCTAACTATTCATATCCAAACTTGGAGTTTATCCAGTTGGATATATCAAAACAGGAAGATTATGATAAATTACCTCAAAAAGACGTTTCTGCTGTCATAATGTTTGCTGGTAGATTGCCAGCCAATGTAAAGATGAATACACCTTATGACGATTCAAAAGAATATGTGAATACCAACATTTTAGGCACATTGAATGCTCTTGAATATTGTAGGAAAAATAAAGTCAAGACATTTTTATATACGACTTCGTATTCAGATGTTTTAAAGCACGCAAGTGAAGGAGTGCCAATTAAAGCAGATGCAAGCAAAATGTTGAACTATACTGGCGATCATTCTGCGTATATCATTAGCAAAGTGTGCGCAGTGGATTATGCATTACATTATATGGCGGAATATGGTTTACAAAGTATAATATTTAGATTACCACCAGTTTATGGAGTAGGTCCGCACGGAATAATTTATGTCGATGGGAAAGTGTATAAATCTGGCATTCAAACTTTCATTGACAAAGCCCGCAAAGGAGAAGATATAGAGTTGTGGGGAGATAAAAATCTATATAGAGATATTGTATATGTAAAAGATGTGGCAAAAGCATGTTATCAAGCAATCAATTCTCCGAAAGCTAAAGGAATTTATAACATTTCAAATGGTGAAAAACTATATTTATATGATCAAATCAAAACTATAATAGAACTATTCTGTGAAAAGAAAAAATCTAATATTGTTTTAAGACCTGAAAAAGAAAATAATTCTCCATCTTATGTATTAGATATCAGCAAGTCAATTCAAGATTTTGGATTTTCTCCTAAATATAAAGATTTTAAAAAGATGATGTTAGATTATAAATCAGTACTCAAAAAAGGTTTCTTTAATTCGTTATTTGATAATAGGAGAAAAGATTGATGGAAGAAAAGGAAAGTTTAGAATATTCAAACACTGAAAAAAATAGAACAACTAAAAAACATACTTGGATTCTATATTTAGTTTTATTGATTTCAATCTTTATATCCACATTGTCAGGTGTATGTGCTAAATTTGCAGCATCACAGCCAATTTTCTCGTTTAAATTTTTTTTGTATTATGGATTAGAAATATTAATACTTGGAATTTATGCAATTATTTGGCAACAAGTGATAAAACGTTTGAATTTGGCGATTGCTTATTCATTCAAAGCCTCGGCATTAATTTGGACTTTGGTTTGGGGATTGATTATATTTAATGAAACTATCAATGCAACAAAAATTATAGGAGTAGCAATAGTTATTGTTGGAATAATTATTGTTAATATTAAGAAAAAATGATTTATTATTTTATTATGGTATTATCTGTCATTGTGGCTAGTTTCTCACAAATTTTACTTAAAGTTGGAGCTAACAAAAAGTATGACTCTATTAAAAAAGAATATTTAAATCGATATGTTATCGGTGGGTATTTTCTATTATTTTTATCTACTTTGCTCACAATTTGGGCATATACAAGGATTGCATACACTAGTGGACCAATTATTGAATCACTTGCCTATATTTTTGTTATGATACTTAGTTTTTTAATATTAAAAGAAAAAATCAGTTGGAATATAATACTTGGTAATGTTATAATTATCATAGGAATTATAGTATTTTACATTTAATCGAGGAGTGTTTATGGAAATTTCAGTAGTTGTTCCTGTTTATGGTTGTCCGCAAGCTATTAATCCGCTTTGTGAGCGCTTAGATTCAACTTTGAACAAGTTGACAAATGATTATGAAATAATATTAGTCAATGATAACTGTCCACGGGGTTCTTGGTCAGAAATTAAAAAGGTATGCAACAAAAATCATAATATAATTGGAATTGATTTTTCTAGAAATTTTGGACAACAAAAGGCAATAGTTGCAGGACTTGATTATAGTTCAGGAGATTATGTGGTGGTAATGGATTGCGATTTGCAAGACAACCCAGAAGACATTGAAAAACTTTATTCTGCTATAAAAAATAATGACTTCGATTTGGTGTTCGCAAAAGATAAAAAACAAGTTAAGAAAAAATTAACTTCTCGTATTTTTTATAATTTTTATTCAAAGCTTATGAAAGTTGACTATGATCCAAATTTAAGTAATTTTGGGATATAC
This sequence comes from uncultured Clostridia bacterium, assembly GCA_944377305.1. Lineage (GTDB taxonomy): Bacteria > Bacillota > Clostridia > Christensenellales > UBA1242 > Onthoplasma. The sequence goes on along the minus strand of CALWEL010000008.1, from coordinate 40,610 downwards.
AAAAGAGTAGTTATTGATTCTTTGGTGTCTATGAGAGAATCACACAGAGGTTTTACCAGTTATATTAAATGGATGGGATTTAAGCAGGGTATTGTCGAAATAGAACGAAGTGATAGATTTGAAGGTAAGTCTGGATATTCATTCAAAAAACGTATGAGTTCAGCATTAGATATTTTATATTCGCAGACAGATTTGCCAATAAAAATGATTTCCAACTTCGGATTTATTTTATTATTTCTATCAATTATTGCAATAATAGCAACGCTTATTCCTTGTCTTATTTTGAAATCTTATTATGTTATGTTGGTTTTAACGATAATCTTTGCATTAATGTTGGTGCTAGGGATTTGCTTGATAGCCATTGGCATTGTGGGCAATTATGTTGTAAGGATTTATTCAGAGTCAAAACATAGACCATTATATTTTGTTCGAGAAACAATCAATAAAGACTAAATTAGCAGAAGTGAAAATTTGTGATATAATGAAATTAATTACTTATTCGATAAGGCATTTTAATTGAGAAAGTTTTTTGATAAAAATTAAATTTGAAAGATATCGTTATTCATATTAATATTATTTATATATTTTACGATATTTATATTTGTTAATACTAGACTGCTCATTTAGCAATGAATTTAACGAAATTAATTATTTCAATATCTTTAATTAATTGATGTATAATACCTATATTTAATTTTGTAATATGCTAAATGTATTAGATGTGGGAAAGTGAGTGAAAGAGAAAAAATTGATGAATAGTAGGGTGTAAACTTAATTTTTTCTTGATGTAAATTGCCAAAATTTTTTAAGATAAAAAATTTATATATTATATTATTTGACTTTAATTTAGACTTATATTATCCTTAAATAAAGGAGTAGAGAATTATGAAATTTTTAGGTTGGCTTTTTAGCGTTCCAAGCAGGCATTATAGAGATATGCGAAGATATGAAAGAGGGGGTGTTGGTGCAAGAATTTTTGCAATCATCCTTTCAATGCTTTTTATTGGTGCTGCGCTCGGGCTTGAATATTGGTTTTTGTCGTCATTTATGACAGGTGGTTCGCTTGGTGGTGGAATTGCAAAGGTTGTTGCATTGCTTTTTATTGGCATTTTCTTTGTTGCAACTTTTATTGCTGCACTTGAATATTGTGGAGTTTATGCCTTCACTGCTTTTGCAATGGCGATTATGGGTGTGGTTTATAATGCGGAAAAAAGGAAAGCATTGCGTGAAAAAAATCAAAAGAAAATTGAAAATTTGGAAGCAGAACTTGAGACAACTCCAAGTTTAAAATATAAAAAACTTGACATATTTGTAGGAATTTTTCAAATACTATTAGCAATCGGGCTTTTCGCCGGTGCTATTGCGGTTGCAGTTTTAACAGTTTGATAATGAAAAGATAAGCAAATTGCTTGTTATTTTATAATTTTTGTGGTATTTATACTTTGGGTGCTATGGAATATTCTGATACTAAAGAAGAAAGATACGCATTCTATCAAGATAGTGACGACCCATACAAGATAAGAATTGGTAAATTTTATAGTGAAGAAAACACTGATGAAAACAATGATTCCAAGTATAGAAATGAATTAAACGCTATAACTTCTGAAGATACTGCTATGTTAGCCGAATTGAATTTAGAATACAAAGTTGTGACTTACAATTCAAAGTATATAACTTCGTATGAAGGCGATGAAAGGATAGATGATTCTTTAATTGAAACATATGAAAATGAGTGTGTTTATAATACAAAATACTGGTCGGATGTCCTAAATCTAAATCAAAATTATATTTGGACATACGAAAGTAATGGTTGGGAATATAAAAGTGTAGTTTTTCTTGTAAGACAAAAAGCTGATGAAAACACCATTCAATCTAGAGCCTTTTGTTATGAAGTTTATATTAGTAGCAAAGAAATAGTTCAACAAACCAACTAAATTTTTATTAAATAGACATAAAAGAGTGCGAATATAATTTTGTTAAATCGCACTTTTTTTCTTGCACACAAACTTATTTCTTTTATTCAATTTAATGCATACAATTTTTAATGAAGGTTTTCCAAAGTAATTCTATAATAATTTTACCTAAAAAATGAATAAATTAATTCAACCCACATTGGTTCAAATGATTTATTTGCAAAAAAATATACAACATGATTTTGCTTGTGTTTGAAATTTTATAAAATAAAAAAATATAATCAATTTTTTGCTTTTTTAAAAATTTTAAACTTCTTGATTTTTAAAGACTTAATCTCGCAATCAATTAGATTATAGATAGATAAAAATTTATTCATTCAATGATATTGCAATAAGCGGGAATGAACATTGATACGTTTTTAATTATTAAAATTTTTGAAATGCAATAATTTTTTTATTTAACAAATATATCTTCTTAATAAAAACGTACCAAAAGGCATTTGGTACGTTAAAAGAATCGTTGGCGGAGAGTGAGGGATTTGAACCCTCGCGCGCCTTTCGACGCCTACATCCTTAGCAGGGACGCCTCTTCGACCTCTTGAGTAACTCTCCATATTTTATCATTTAGCCTTGATTAAGATTATCGACTAAGATGATAAATTTTATATTGAAATTTAAAATTATTCTATATGGGTTTAAAGTAATATTAAAATTATTTTATAATTAACAAGATATTTAGAATGATGACAGATTTTTTTATTTTAACAATATATTACTTTAAACGAGTTAATTATATCAGATATTTTAAAGGTTGTCAACATTTATGTTTATAAATTTAAATTTTTTTATTTTAAACTAAATTTAAATTATTAGTTTATAGAAATCTTGTGTAAAAATTTCAAATAATACCTTTAAAAATTATAAAAAACCATTGATTATTGATAACTAAATAAGTTACTTAATCAATGGCTTTTCCTTGCATTGGCAAGGTAGATGGCTATTATTCGCCTAAACAATAATAACTTCCTGAATTTTGAGTAGCAGGGAATCTTTTACCTTTTTCAAGGTAAAGGCTACCTCCATTGTGACCCTGTGCATCAAATGCTACATAAGTGGCACTTTTTGGAACAGTTTCGCCAGGTTTCCATTGTTTATTATTAGACATATAGCACCTCCAGAAATAGTATGTGTAGTGAAACTTTATTTATTCTGAATTTAGGAAATATTATTATATTAAACCTATATTTGTATGTAAAAATGTGTCTATCCACCATATAATAAAAAATTTTTTATTTATTATAATAAATATATAAGAAATATTAAGAATTACAAACAAATTTTGAGAATTATAAAATTAATTTAAGAATATTTATATCGGTTATGCTAGATTGCAAAATGCTAGTGATTGTGATATAATATGTAATATGATACGAATTATTAATGCAAAGTCTTTGTATTCAGGATTGTACAAAGCAGTAGAATTTTGTAAAAAACAAATAAAAGAAGATATAGAAGTAGTAGTTCCAGATAAGTTGAGTCTATTTATGGAACGATTTTTATTTGAGAAATTAAATCTAACTTCAAGTTTTAATATAAAGGTTAACACACTGAATCGTTTTGCTAAAAAGAATTCCTTTATATCAAAAGATAAGCAGATAACTAAAATAGGAAGTATAATATTGATATATAAGATTTTAAATGAACATACTGAAGAGTTTGAAATATTAAAAAACAAGCGATACTCATTTAGTTATGCGGAAGAAATTTTTAATACTATTGCTCAATTGAAAGCTTCAAAAATTAGTTATGATGAAATGTTTAGATTTAATTCAGACGATGAAGAGTTGAAGAAAAAAATATTAGATTTAGCGAAAATATATCAGTTATATGAAGAAAATAAAGCTGGCTTGCTAGATTCGTCCGATTTATTTTTGCTCTCAGCAATGACTGTGGCTAATGGGAGAGAGAAAAAAAAGATTTTGTTTGTAGGTTTTGATGATTTCACGGCTATAGAATATACGATTATTGAAAGATTGGCAAAAGTTTGTGAAGTGAATGTTATAAATTATTTTTCAAAAGATAATAATCAATATCTTTACAATAGACAAGTTTACGATAAACTAAAAAATATGGCATATATCAATGAATTACCTTTTGATGTTGTAGATGATACTGATTTGAATGGTGAATACAATATAAATACAATGCTTATTGATAAAAATCGAATTGAAAGGACGATAGATTTTAGCTCAAACGATAAAAATATGAAATCAAATTCTAATAATGAACAACAAAATTTAAAAGAATTTTTGTCAAAAAATCTTTTTGGAATCAAGCCGAATAAATTTATCTTAAATCGGGAAACTGTGAAAATATATTCAGGGAGAGACATCCGTGAGGAGATTGAATTTGTGGCACGTATGATTAGACAAAAAATAATTAGAGGAAACAAATTTTCAGACAGCGGTGTTGCGATATTTGATTTGCAAGGAAAGGAAGAAATTGTTGAAGAAATTTTTTCAAAATACGAAATAAATTTTTATATAGATACCAAATTTCAATTAAATCAGAGCATATTTTATAAATTTTTATTGAGTTTATTAAAATTTAACCTTGAAGGATACAATTTAATATATCTGATTGATTTAATCAATTCTCCTTTTTATGTTTTAGAATTTGAAGAAAAAAGTGCACTGATTAAAAAGTTGAGAAAAATAAAATTTAGAGGCATAGACCTAACTAATTTGCAATTTGAAGATAATTTGAATACACTAAAAAACGATTTGCAAAATTTCATAAATCTGCTCGTAATAGATAGAAATTCAAATATATCTGATTTGATAGATATTTTAAAAAGAGCAAATGAAACATTGCATTTTGATGTAGTATTAAACAAAATTGCCATAGAAAAAGCGGATGTGAAAGATAAAATAATTTTAACAAAATCAAAAGAACTTGTGATGAATTTGCTTGATGAAATTTCAAGATATTACTCTAATGTAAATTTGGAGACAATCTATGATATTTATTCACACATTGCGAGTGTAGTTTCTATCAATAATCTTCCTCAGACGATAGACGCGGTGAAAGTAATAGAAGCGAATGATTGTACTGAGATTTTTTCTGATCTATATTTGATAAATTGTAGATTCGAAAATGCTCCTAAATTTAAATATGACTGTGGAATCATTTTAGATAAGGAAATAGAACAATTGCATTTTCAAAATAAATTATCTCCAACTATTGCGCATATAAACAAATTAAAAAGATTGGAGTTATATAATACCTGTTTGATGTTTGAAAAGAATTTAACAATTACATACTCGCATACGGCTAGCGATTTGATAAAAGAATTGACCACGAGACTACAGGTGAAAATTGGAGAAAAGATAATTGATTTACCAGTATTTAGCAATGTAAATTTCGGCAAATATAGAGCATTGTCAAAATGGGATTATTTAGAATTCTTATCAAAATATAATAAAAAAGATAGTTATTTTATTGATTTTTATTCAAATCTGAAAGAATTTTCCGAAATTTCAGATGAAAATAAAAAAATTTATAACGATAAACTTACAATTTCCGCTTCTCAATTGGAAAATTATTTTAAATGTCCATTTTATTATTTTGTGAATAACATTTTGAAAATTAAACCTGATATTGAAAATGATATTCAATCGTTGGATGTCGGAAATATTTTACACGAAATATTATTTGTTTATTATAAAAAAAATAAACAGGTAGGTGATGTATATGAGTTTTGCAAAACGCAAATTTTTAAAATTGTTGATCAAGATGAACGTTTGAAGCTCAATGCAAATAGTCCAATTTTAATCAATTTAATTGATGAGGCGGTACGAGTGATCAATGGATTGAATTATATAGATCAAAACTCATTGTTTAAACCAATGTATTTTGAATATGAATTCAGTGGAGAAAGTGCTTTGCATTTAAAAGATATTGATCTTGTTGGGAAAGTGGATCGAATTGATTGTTATAACGATAATTTACGTGTAGTAGATTACAAATCAGGCAAAGCAGAGGCGAGTTTAAAAGAATTGTTTTACGGAAATAAATTGCAATTATTTTTATATTCTGTCGCTATAGAAAATAGTATAAAAAAACATACGATAGGAGGTTTTTATCTTCCTCTACATAATGCTTACACTCGGGATGTGACAAACACTTATTCGTTAAAAGGATTCTTTGAAAATGATAGCGAAATCGTGCACGCATTTGATGCAAGATTGCAACCAGGAGATAAGAGCGATATAATAAATGTGAATATGAACAAAAGTTATCTTGCCAGCCGAACTAGCGGATATAAAGAGCTTAGTCAAGATGAAATGGACGATATGAAAAAATATGCAATACAAGTTTCTAATAATGCGATAGAAGAAATAAAATCAGGTTATATTATGCCATCGCCATCAGATATTAGCAAACCCTGTGACTATTGTCCATATATTCATATTTGTATGCGAACAACAAATGGAATAAATTATAGGCGCTCGAAAAAAATTCTCCCATCAAGTTTTAAAAAGGATAGTGTATGAATAAATTTGAAAGTATACAACAAGAAATTTTAGATTCTACAAAAAATAATCAATTGGTCAGTGCAGGTGCTGGGAGTGGGAAAACCACTGTGATGATTGAAAAAATATCAAATTTGATTATAAAAGATAGAATAGATATTGATTCGATTTTGGTGGTGACATTCACTGTTTTGGCTGCCGAAGAGATGAAGGAGAGATTAAATAAAAAATTGATGGCTGAATTAGAGAATGTGGAAGATAAAGAGTATTTGCTTTCTATAATTGAAAGATTAAAGACAGCCAGTATAGATACCATAGACGGGTTTAGTTCAAAAGCTATAAAAAAATATTTTTACGAACTTCAATTGTCACCAAACATTGAAATTATAACAGATAGTGCTAGAGATTATTATCTGTCTAAAGCAATGAAAATGACGATACAAGAGTTTGAAAAAACAGATATGATAAATATTCTTTTAGATTTTTATGGAGGCAATAAGCGAAATCTTGACAATCTGAAAGAGATCATCTTGGATACATTTTATAATATTATCAACATAGAAGATTATGAAAAATTTCTTTTAGAGGCGAGACAAGAATATGTAAATAGTGTGAAATCAGAATTCGTCGTAAACGATTATCTATGTAAAAAAATTTCGAAACTATCTATATATCTAAAGGACGAAATGAATAGCTTTTCTTTTGATGTTATGGAAAGGGTAAAAAATTTCGTTTATGAATTGGATAAAATAAATAAAAATTTAAGTCTCAAAACGAATTTGATTATATTATATAAATTAACTTTTCCAAGGTTCAGCACAAAAGAATCTCGTGAAAACGAGGGATTGAAACAGATAAAACAGGGAATAAAAAATATAGAAGATTTACGTTTAGATTTTGAAAAAAATGGAATAAATGCTGATTTTGACATAAAAAATACTGAAATCTTGGTATATTTTGAATATTTTTTGAAATTTTTAAGAAGTTTTATTAAAAATTATAGTTCATTAAAATTAAAGAATAATTTGATTGATTTTAATGATTTGAATAGATTGATGTTAAAACTTTTGAAAATCAATAGTGTAAAAACTGAATTGCATAATAAATATAAATATATTTTTGTAGACGAATATCAAGATGTTAATCCTCTTCAGGATTCGTTAATTTCACAGTTGGTAGGAAATGATTGTAAGTTATTTTTGGTAGGAGATGTGAAACAATCAATTTATGGATTTCGAGGAGCAAGTCCAGAAGGGTTTAATACCAGATATGATCTCTATAAATCAAATAAAAATTTAGGCAATGCTTTTGATATGAATATTAATTTTCGATCAAATCCAATTGTCCTCAATTTTATAAATGAAGTTTTCTCTCGGCTTATGACAAGAGAAAATGGAGATATTGATTATAAATCGGATGCGATGATTGAACCTAAACGCACTGATATAATAGATGAAAAAGTCAAGATTTTGTTGGTTTCAAATCAGAAGGAAATAGAAATTGATTCTGGAATATATAGTGTCAAAAATGATAATTCTGACACAGTGAAATTTACAGACGCAAAAGCAAAAGAAGCTGTACTTGTTTTGAAAACGATAACTGAGTTGATAGATACAGAATTCTATGATGCAAATACTAAAGAATATAGGAAATTAAGATATTCAGATATTGCGATTTTGACAAGAAGTGAAAAAGATGAAAATGCAAAATTGTTGATATCTGTTTTGAAAGAAAACGCAATTCCGTTGAATATCAATAACAAACTTGAAGTAAATAATAATGAATGTATAAAATTGATACTGTCCATTTTGAAATGCGTGATTGGTTGTGGGGATCAAGTTGATTATATGGCTTCATTTCTGGCATTGACGAATTTGACGATAGATGATTTAATAAAAATTCGTGACACAACCTCAAATTTTATAGAAAATCTTTATGCGAATAAAGATAATGAAAAAATAAAAATTGGATTTGATTTTTTAGATAAGATTAAAAATGCAAGTTTTACCAAAACAAATCGTCAACTGATTCGCTATATCTTAAATGAATGTAAATTGCGCTATTATATTTTGACGAAAGAAAATGGAATTCGCGAATTGGGACTCGTGGAAGAGTTTTTAAATAAAATCACAACGCTTGAAGACGGATTGAATTTATACGAATTTATTGACGTTGTGGAGACAAATCTAGGCACGGCTTCAGATTATTTAAGTGTCGACAATGAAGATAGCGTGACCATTCAAACAATTCACAAGAGCAAAGGTTTGGAGTATCCTGTTGTGATTTTGTACAACACTAGCAAAATGTTTTCTTATCTTAGAGAAAATGATGATATAAATTTCAATGCAGATATCGGTTTAGGGATGGATTATTTTGATATACCTAATAGAATCAAAATGTATGGTTTGGTAAAATATGCCATTGATTTGAGAAATTCGGACAAGGGATACAAAGAAGAATTGAGGCTATTGTATGTGGCAATGACAAGAGCGAAAAATAAATTGATAATCACAGGGCAATATTCGCCAAAAATATTTGAAGATAGGCAGATGAACAAGTCTTCATATATGAATATGATATTATCGTGTTTTATAGATAGTTTGAATGAGGAAGAAAATTCGCTAAAATATTGTGATATAAATTTTTATGATGATGTACAAATATGCGACAATAAAAATGATAAAAAAATTAAATCAGTAGAATGGGAAAATAGAGATTTTCAATACTTATATCAAAATAAATTTAATATCAGTTTGAAAAATACGGTTACAGGATTGAATAGCGAACTTTCACAGACAAAGAAATTTTCAACGCAAAAATGGCTAAATCCAGTCACTCAATATTCTCAAGATGAAGACAGGGCACTAATAGGTACACATTACCACAAAGCGCTTGAAGATCTAGATTTGAATAAACCTTATGAGAAAAATACAGATTTTGATGACATTGATTATAAAAAGATAGAAATGGCACACTCTACGCTTTCAAAATTAGTTAAAACTTCAATAAATATAAAAAAAGAAGCGGAGTTTATGATGTATGTACCTTATAATGAGATTGTCAATAGCGATATCCAAGACAAAGTCTTAGTTCAGGGTGTGGTTGATTTGATTATTGAATATGAAAATAGTATTACTATCGTAGATTATAAATTTTCGAAATTGCGCATTGCAACATTGAAAGAAAAATATGAAGAACAGTTGCAATTATATAAAAAAGCAGTGGAAAAAGCATTCAATAAAAAAGTTGAACATATATTCATATATTCAATCAATACGGGTGAATTATTCTAGTAATATATTTTCATCGTTTTGAATCGTTATATTTTGATTTTTTAATATTTCAAAATATTCTTTCCACTTATACGCGCGAATTGGGATGGGTCTGTGATTATCAAAATACAGGACAAGAGCAGGGTAGATGTGATGATAGTTTGAAAAGATGCTAGCTCCAATGCAATGATCGGCTAGTATTAGTTTTTTTGCACGTGCGTGATAATTATAATACATATTTCTAGTATATGCATAAGTGCATTTATTAATATAAATATTTGTACATATTTTCAGATGGCCTAATAATATGTAGTTTTATTTCAACATAATCTTGATTTTTATTCAATAAAAACCACAGGATAACACCTGTGGAAAAATATATATATTCATTTATAATTTATAAATTAGATATCTCAATAGTCCCTGTTTCATTAAACTCTTTAATAATTCTATCGTAATCTTTTTTGAGAGCAACAAACCTATATACGAAGAATCCAGCCACAACTAATACAAATAGAACCATAATTACGTAATGTATAGGAGTGATAGAGAATATAAAGGCGCTAGGTGCGTTGAATACTATATTTTTGGCATTAAAATTTTCACATTCCTCTTTCGTATATAACGTATCGCCAGTTCCAGACCACGTTTTATCTTCTTCATCATAGCAAATCACAAAATATTGATCAGGCTCTTGTTCAATACAATAAGCAGTAGTCTTATCACTATAAAAGATCGCCACTGTACTATGATTGTATATAGCATTCAATTCTATAGCATATATCATACCTTCCATTAATATTATCGCCAAAAATGAAGCAAGCAATGCAGAGAGTGTCTTCAAAGCCATTTCGATGAACTCTCTTTTCTTCATTCTCTTTATGAATTCCATAAAGTTCTCCTCACAATAATAATATACCAAACTAAAGAGTTTGTCAAAGATTTTAGATTAGTTTCTTTACTTTTGCGCGCTTTTGTGCTATATTTTTTATATGAAAAAACAGGAATTGTCAGATAGTTATTATAAAAATGTACTCGTTTTGGCATATTTGGGAGATAGTGTGTTCACATTAATGGTAAGGCAACATCTAGTCAAAAACCACAATCTCAAGGCGAGAGAACTGAATAAGATTGCGAATACGGTAGTGTGTGCTAAGAATCAAGCTGAATTGATGACTAAATTGAAAGATGGACTCAGTGAAGACGAATTGGATATAGTTATGCGGGCAAGGAATAGCCATATTAATAGTAAAGCAAAGCATAGCACTTTGCAAGAGTATAGCTTGGCCACCCAATTTGAAGCACTGGTCGGATATTGGTACTTGAATGGAGATTTCAAAAAACTAGATCAAATGTTTGATAAATATGTAAAGGAGAAATTATGATCGTTGAAGGAATAAATGTAGTTCGCGAATTGTTAAATTCCAAAAGCAGGATAGATAAAGTTATTGCTGAGGAAAGTCAAAACCAAGAGATAGAAGAGATTGTTAAATTGGCAAACAGAAACAATGTTTTAGTAGAAAGAGTGAATAAAAATCAGCTTGAGCGAATTGCAAAAACTAAGACTCAAGGAGTGATAGCCTTTGTGCCAAACTTTCAGTATGCCGAATTGCAAGACCTATTCAAATTGGCAGATAGCAAAGGCACAAAGCCATTCATAGTGATACTTGATGGCATTGTAGATCCACACAATTTAGGTGCGATAATTAGGACGGCAGAATGTGCGGGTGTAGATGGTGTAATCATCCCGGAAAATAGAGCGGCAGATATCACAGATACTGTTTATAAGACAAGTGCAGGTGCTGTAGCGCATACAGCGATTGTAAAAGTAGTGAATTTGACTAGGACAATTGATGAATTGAAAAAAGCCGGCGTTTGGGTATATGCATTAGAAGCGGGCAACAAGCAGATATATGATTGCGATTTTACTTATCCGACTGCGCTGGTAATTGGTAGTGAAGGGCGCGGTGTGTCTAGACTAGTGAGAGAGCATTCAGACGAAGTGATTTCGCTAGATATGTATGGGAAAGTAAATAGTTTAAACGCATCCAATGCGGGTGCTATTGCCATATATGAAGTGGTGAGGCAAAGGAGAAAATAATTTGTTGGATATTGATATAAACAAAGAGATTAAACGAGCGCAAACGCACGATGAAGAGGCGATGGAAAATTTATTGCGCATTTTCAAGCCAAAAGTGGTAGCAATTTCACGCGAATATTTTTTGATAGGAGCAGATTTTGACGATTTGTTGCAAGAAGGGATGATAGGACTTTATAAAGCGATACGAATATATGATCCAGAAAAAAATCATAATTTCAGTGCTTTTGCCTCTCTTTGCATACATAGACAACTCCAAAATGCAGTAAAAAATGCAAATAGGAAAAAAAACGCACCGCTTAATTCGTATGTGCCGATCAAATATTTTGATGGTTCGAATACAAGCGATGATGACAAGATCAACAAACTAGTGATAGTGGATGATGACAGCGACATTGAGAAGAATTATATAGACAAAGAGATGAACGCAATCGTCATAAGCAAGGTCAAGAATTTGTTGTCCGATGAGCAATTTAAGGTACTGAAGATGTTTATAAATGGAGCATCTTATGAAGATATGGCGAATTCGCTACATATTAGCAAAAAAAAAGTGGACAATCTATTGCAGGCGATCAAAAAAAAATTGAGGGGAATTAAAGGAGAAATTTAGATGAATTTAGCTTTGTATAGAGAATTTAGACCAAAAAATTTTGATGAAGTGATAGGTCAAGATTTTATTGTCAAAACGCTTAAAAATCAAATAAAAACCAATAGGCTAACGCACGCATATTTATTCTGTGGACCAAGAGGTACTGGTAAGACCAGTTGTGCGAAAATCTTTGCAAAGGCAGTGAACTGTACGCACTCTCAAGATGGCAATCCGTGTGGAATGTGTGCGGAGTGCACCGCGCTTAGTGCACCAAACACGGACATATTGGAAATCGATGCTGCATCAAACAATCGTGTTGAAGAGATACGAGATCTGCGAGAGAAAGTGAATTTTCCACCGCTTATTGGGAAATACAAGGTATATATAATTGACGAAGTACATATGCTCACGGATAGTGCGTTCAATGCACTACTTAAGACGCTTGAAGAACCGCCAGAATATGTCATTTTTATTTTGGCCACGACAGAGATTCATAAATTGCCTGCTACTATTCTTTCAAGATGTACGCGTTTTGATTTTAAGTTGCTCCCTACCAATTTATTGGCAGAACATCTGAAAAAAGTTTTTGATAAAAAGCGCATATCATATGACGAAAAGAGTATATATTTAATTGCGAAAGCAGGGGAAGGTAGCGTACGAGATATGCTGTCGATCGCAGATAGTGTAGCCTCATATTGCGACTACAAAATTGACTATAAATCAACCGAGCAAGTGATAGGATTATCAGACAGAGAAAGTATAAAAAACATATTGTTGTCTATATCAAAAAAAGATATAAATGAATTATTTGTTTCGATCAAAAATGCACTAGGTAGCGGAAAAAATATCCAGATATTATGCAAAGAGATGGCGGACTTTATCAAGAATTTGATTATGATAAAATCTGGCGTCACGGATTATGGAGTTTTGGACATTTTGCCTGGCGAATTCAAAGATTATGCAGACATAGCTAGTTTATTTGAAATAAATTATTTAAAGAAAGCATTTTCAAGATTTGCAGAGATAGAGCTAGATTTGAAGTATAGCTTGAATCCAGAAAATTTGTTTGAATCTGCCTGCCTAGAGATGATAGATAGTGCAAATGATGCAGGCTCCAATACATCTATGCAAACTTCGAATTCGCAACTTTCTCAGAATATAAAGCGGAGTTTCGGCAACAAATCCAATATAGATTCGCACGAGACAAAGGATAGCCAAAGCGAATCAAAAAAAATCTCACCACCGATTCAAAATTCAAGCATAGATAGGATATGGGGGAATGTGCTATTGAAAGTGAAAGAACTCAATTTGTTTGCCCTTTCCAATGCGCTCACATCAGTAAATAAGGTAGAAGAATTGGGGCACAAATTGATTATTCACACAAATGATTCAAGTAGCTATGAAATGATTGACAACAGGGATCGAATTGATGTAATATTAAAGGTAGTGAAATTGTTCGATGATAGCATTGAAGGGGTAGAGATTGAATATGATAGAGAAAATGCTTCCAAGCAAGATGTCAAGGACAATTTGAAAGAGGTATTCAAAACGAAAATTAAATTTAAGGAGTAGATATGGGACACGGATTCAATGGATTTGGTGGCGGAATGAATATGAACGCCCTAATGCAACAAGCAAAGAAGATGCAAGATCAGATGATGAAAGCACAAGAGGAGCTTGAGCAAGCTGAAGTCGTAGGCAAGGCCGGTGGCGATATGGTGACAGTCACAATGAATGGGAAGAAAGAATTCAAGAGCATCAAGTTGTCAAAGACAGCGGTAGATCCAGACGATGTGGAGATGCTAGAGGATTTGATCATCGCTGCGATCAATGACGCTACGGCGAAAGCGGAAGAACTTTCAAAAGATAAAATGGGACCAATGGGTAACCTTGGCGGATTGATGTAAAATGCAAATAGATTCTTTCGAACGATTGATCAACGAATTTTCGCGCCTACCAGCAGTTGGGAAGAAAACTGCACAAAGGTATGCGTATTTTTTGCTGACAATGACAGATGATGAGGTGAAAGATTTTGCAGACGCAATGGTGACGGCGAAAGAGAGCATACATTACTGCAAAATTTGTGCCAATTTCACAGACAAAGAGATATGTGATATATGTTCAAGACAGGACAAAGCACCTATTATATGTGTAGTGAAAGAGCCAAAGGATGTGACCGCACTAGAGAAAGTGCGCGAATTCAAGGGCTCATATCACGTCTTGCACGGAGTGATCAATCCGCTTGAGGGGAAAGGTCCAAATGATTTGAACATTCGTTCGCTTCTAGACCGCGTGAAAAATGAGAATATAGAAGAGGTGATCGTGGCTACCAATCCAGATGTTGAGGGGGAGGCTACTGCAATATATATTGCCAATCTTTTGAAACCACTTGGAGTGAAAGTTACGCGAATAGCTCAAGGTATTTCAATGGGGAGCGAACTTGAATTCACCGATGCTATGACGCTATCCAAAGCGCTTAGTTCAAGGCGCGAGATGTAGAGATAATTAAATTCAATAAATTTTTTCTCAAGCTAGTTGATCAAAATGCAAGCAAAATATCAATCAATTCCTCGCCAATATATTGAGAATTGGAGTGAGGTGTAAACCAAACTATATAATGATACGAAACTTTGGAGTCTACCTAGTGGTAGATTTTTTATTTTCACTTGTTTTTTATTAAAAATAGAATTATTACACAATATAATAGCGAAATCGGTCTAAAAAAGTCAGAAAATCGAGAAAACTAGTCGAAATTCTTTGCATTTAATTTGAAAAAATTGTAAAATAAAATTAGATTTTTTAAATTTATATAAACGTGGAGGTTATATGAATAACAAAACTAAAAAAGGCGCAAAGATTGCAATCATCAGTTGTCTTGCTTTCTTTTTAGTTGCAATTTTAGTGATCGCGAGTGTAGGCATTTATGGCAATCGCAATAGACATGAGCCCAATGCCGAGGTGACTAGCCCTATCAGTTGGTCTATCGACAAATGGGACGGGAAGAGCGCTAGCGATAGCGAATGGTACACGGGCGCAGAGTTTGGCAATAGGGGATCAAATGTGTTTACGATTGATTCGGCACAGTCATTCGTTTATTTTGTCAATTTGGTCAATGACCCAGCGCGAGCAGTTGAATACAACTATTTCAATGGGTATACGATCTATCTCAACAGGAATATTGATTTGCAGGGATACACTATTGAATCAATAGGAAAGAGACTTGAGGCGCGTGCAGATGTATTCTCCACGTTCCAAGGCACGTTTGACGGATCGTATTATACTATTTATAACGCGAATATTCAAGGTAGCGGTCTTTTTGGCTATGTAGAGAATGCTACGATCAAAAATATCGGACTATACAATTGCACAATAAATAGCGATGAAGAATATACAGGAGGAATCGTCGGATATGCAATGAACACTCAGGTATCCAACACGTATGTTCGTCTAGGCAGTGTGAATGGTGCAGATTACGTAGGTGGTATAGTAGGGCAAATGCTTTCTACAGACGGTATGTACGGAGTAGAATATTCATTCGCAGATACCAACTTGAATGGCGAAGTGATAGGCGGACTAGTAGGTTTTGGCAATGCCAATCATTCGGCAATGAATAATGTCGACGTGGGCAATAGCTATTATACGGGCGAATATGATGTCTATGGGAAGCTTGATAGTGACTTTGTCTCTTATGGAAATGTGATCAAAGCGAACAACATTTCTCAATTCAGCAGTTGGGACTATTCTAGCGAATATGACTTGGATAGCAGATGGTGCGACTATAGTTGCATTGAGGGTGGTCAAGTATTAGATTTTGATTATCCAATACTGAGCGCATTCAACAAAGTTTTCTTGACGGGTAGTTATTATGAAAACACAATTTTCAATGAGACCACAGGTTTTAGCGAAAATTACACCTCATTATCCAGCGCATTTGCAGTAGCGAATGAAATAGGCAGGGCTACGATCAATATTATAGTAGAGGGTGTTTATGTAGACGACTCAGTCGTAGCATTGGGATCAAGTGATATCACTCTCAATTCATCAGTGGATACCACTATTTATCGTGGAGCCGACAATCCAGAGATACTTATCATAGGCGCACAGGATTCCACTATTACTTTGGGTAGTGATGAAGACGACAGTCATCAAATCACCTTTGATGGAAATAGAGAATATGTGCAAGCCAATGGCTTGAAGACAGGCACATTGATTTATTCTCAAGGTAATGATTTCAAAATATACAAAAATGTTACTCTCAAAAATAATATAAACAACACTAGCGCATCTTCCTATGGCGGTGCAATATATTTGTACAATTTGAAGGTGGGCAATTCACGCAATGGCACTGGCTATGTCACCATAGATGGTGGTACGATTGAAAATTGTAGTGCAGGAGCGGGTGGCGGTATAGCTATCGTGGGCACGAATGCTATCGTGAGAGATTTGATAATAAACAATTGTACAGGTAGTGGTGCTTACTTTAGCGATACGATAGAGGAGGCCAACACCTATGAGCAGAATATTGCCTCTTTGTATACGGACAATAGTTTGGATTTGAGTGAAGATAGAGCATATTTATTCATCTCTACAGGTACATATACGAACAACACTGGAGCCACCAAGATATTCAATGCTGAGCAGGCTACCTTTGGAGGCGGAGTGCTACTGTGGGTGAATAGCCAACCTACCTCACTCAGTCTGAATGGCGGAATGATAGCGGACAACTACGCATATTATGGCGGAGGAGTGGCTAGTATCAATGCATTTGAAGAGATTGACTATGAATCGGAAGATCCTATCTATTCGGTCAAACTCACGATCAAGAAGACGAATCTCGTGGACTCTAGCATCGCTACCACAGCCACTGGCTCGTCTGTGACGTACAATAACCAATTCATCCGTAGCAACACAGCCTATTCTGGCGGTGGAGTGTACTCAAATGCTACCAATATCAATAGCGGAGCATCTGACTATATCAGCAATTCAAATCTATCTAGCAATGGCGGAATCAGTTTGATGGCTGCTAGCAATGCGTATAATGTCAAATTTCAAGCATACAATTGGTCTACGACTATCTATGCTCCAGACACAGGGACAGCCAAGACCGCGCCGAGCCACAGCGGTTCGTCACCGTCTGGCTATACGTTCTATGGCTGGGGATCAGGCACGACGGCATCATTGTTCCCAGGCAATAGTTTCAAAGGGCATAATACAGGCCTGATCACTTATTACGCAGTATATAGGAAATCAACTAGAGTGACAGCATATTTTCGATATATGAGCACATCGGGTTATCAGAATGCTTATAGTGGTTCCGTATATACTTATTGCAATTATAGAGGTACAAGCACTAGGAAAGTCGGATATACTGTTAATTGGAGGACTACTAGCACTTCTGGTTATTCATTTGAAGGTTATGCAACTAGCAGTAGTACATATCCTAGTTGGACTAGAGGATCAAAGACAATCACTTCTACAACATACTTTTATCCTGTGTGGAGCAAATCGTCATCAACGAATTCAGCAACATATACCCATACATTCTATAAAGGAAATTCTACATCTACATACAATACATATAAGCAAACCGTTACGAAAGTATATTATAACAATACACTTTCTTCCCATAGGAATGGTTCATCTTCGACTTCATATACATCCTTATCTTGTCCGTCAGCATCACGAAGTGGATATACATTTATGGGATGGTCTACATCATCATCGAGCACGAGTGCTAGTTGGTCTTCTGGCTCTGAAACACCTACATCCAATACCTCTTGGTATGCGGTATGGTATGGCACATATCAATATACAGTAGCACATGATCCTACTAGTTATAGTGCAGGTGGATCATTTACAGTGACCTTTGAAAACGGAAGGGGCTCGGCAGTGAATGACATAACCGTAGATGTTCAGAGACAGCAAGATTATGTATATAGATATGCTAATCAATATCATAATTATAATTTGAGTTATCATAGTGGCAGTGATTCTGGACCAGTGAATACATATTATCGTTTGCGATATCATAACAACAATTCAAGCAACAGCGGATACACTTATGGAAGTTATTCAAGTTCCGTACCGTCATTAAGTGTTACAATTTCGTTTTCTAATGTTACTACTAGTTTGAGTGGTTATACTTTTTTGGGATGGTCGGAGTATAGTTATGTAGATGCAAGTCATCTGCCTAGTTGGACCAGCGGAACCAAGACATTCACGGCTAGTGATACGTTGTATGCAGTCTATGGTCAGGAAAAAAGCGGTACTAGGACAGAAAATGTGGATAGCTGTACATTGAAGTTTTATACAGCTAGCAATACCTATACTACCAAAACTAACTATCAGGTAGCTACATATACAGGTGCCACGGGAGCGAGATATTTTAATTATCTTGAGACATTAGAATTTGAAACTTCTTTGACTGGTGGAACGCTAAGCAGTACTGCGTGGAATTCAGTTTCGATGCCTAGTGCGACCAAGTCTGGATATACATTGGCAGGTTGGGACACTGGCGCTACCACCAGCACGCCAGATTGGACCAGTGGGTCAAAATCTCCTACTAGCGATACCAACTATTATGCAGTGTGGAAGAAGACAGGCGTGTCCTACTCTACATCAACCACATTGAACCACAGGTTCTACACTGCGACTAATACGTCGTCCAAAAGCACTACCACTAGAACTAATACTTATTCAAACGCTACTAGATATTATAATTACGATTTGTCTAGCTCGAGGAATACTGGAGGAACGGTGTCTTATAGTTATTCTACACTTGCTTGGAAGTCCGCCACACTCGCAGGATATTATTTTGATGGATGGACCACCTCTAAGGGTGGAACCAATGCTAGTTGGACCAGTGGTACGACTAGACCTACAGCTAGCACTACATATTATGCTGTATATTACAAGAATTGGAGATGTTGCAACACCACTTCAAGCACCTTCGAGGATACGACCTATCATCCTTATACCACCACAGCGAATCAAAGACAATATTTGACAGTGAACAACCCTACATTGTCTGGATATACATTTGTAGGCTATAGTCCTTCATACAATGGATTAAGTATTCAATATTCAGCAGGTAGTTCTACTACCCAGATAGACTCTGGAAGTTCTCAAACAAAAACACTATATGCAGTATGGCACGGAGATTATATAGTTTCTACAGGAAACAATTCTGCTACCACCACTTATGGAAGCACTATCACTGCCACTTTCTATACTGGAGATGGGAGTACAGTGTCTTCAAAGTCTGCATATCGTCAAACTTATTATAAATATGATACAGGATATTACGATCAAAATCACGCATATTCATTGTCTGGCAATCATAGCGGAAGTCAAACTAATAAGAAAACAACTACATATTATAGATTGAACAACAATGGCTCGACTAGCAGTTGGACCACAACCATACCAAGCCTAACCTTGACCGTGCCTTATGCTACCAGTTCATTAGCAAACTACACATTCTCTGGGTGGGATACTGGTGCTAGCACGAATACGGCAGATTGGACCAGCGGAAGCAAGAATGTGACAGCTAGTACGAAATACTATGCTGTATGGAGAAACACTACTGGTACACGTGAAGTCAAGACCACTCTCACTCATTCGTTCAAGACTGGTACGACCAGTACGGACTTTACGAGGACCAGTACCAGAACTACTCCATATACTGGTGTGACGAAATATTTCAATTATGATCTGTCTAGCAACAGAACTTTGACCACTGGAGGAACAGCTGGCACTCCGACTTATACTTCGGTGAGCTATCCTACAGCGACAAAGAGTGGATATACATTTAGTGGTTGGGACACTGGCGCTAGCACTCATACTGCCGATTGGACGAGCGGAAACAAAACTCCTACTGCCAATACCACCTATTATGCAGTGTGGAGAAACACTAGCGGTACACGCAGTGTGGTAGCGACTCTCACTCATTCATTCAAAACTGGCACTTCTAGCAACGACTTTACAGAAACTACCAAGAAAACTACTCCATATACAGGAGTGACCAAATACTTCAACTACAATTTGTCTAGCAATAGGACTTTGACCACTGGCGGAACGGCTGGAACTCCTACCTATACCAATCTTGCATATCAAAGCGTAACGAGAAGTGGATATACATTTATGGGTTGGGACACTGGTGCTAGCACTCATACTGCCGATTGGACGAGCGGAAACAAAGCTCCTACTGCCAATACTACCTATTATGCAGTGTGGAAATCAAACACCACCAACACTAGAGAGGTGACTGGCAGCCCAGCTACTGGATCGGGTAGCTATACCGTGTCATTCAATGGCAATACTAGCACAGGTGGAAGCACTGCTAGTCTCACTGGCTCGATCAGTTATACTTACAAACGCACGCAAAGTTATAAACTACAATACAACTACAATTTAAGTTCTTCAAAAGAAGTAGATTCTTCGTATGGATCAAATTATTTGGATACAACTAGTTATGGTACAGTCACTCTTCCAGATAATGGCTTCACGAAGACTGGTTATCACTTCGATCACTGGGCATTGGGCAGTGCTACTGGTACAGCCTATGATGAAGGGGATTCGTATAGAGGCAGTGGAAATACTACTTTCTATGCCGTATGGGAAATCAATACTTATACAGTGACAATTAATGTGAATGGTACAGGTACAGTGAGCCGTACATCAATTGCCAACGTGCCTTACGGAAGTGCAATAACTGTAGATAGCAACAAAATTACTATCAATAATATCACCGTGACGGCAACTGCTGGCAGTGGATATAGATTCACTGGCTGGACAAACGCTAGTGGCACTATCACAGCGAATAGAACTATCACAGCCGGCTTTGAATTGGCGGACTTCACAGTGACCTTGAATAAGCAAGGTGGCAGTGGCGGAGATAGCTCTGTGACGGCGACTTATGGGCAAGCAATGCCTGAGATCACTCCTCCTACTAGAGCTGGATATATCTTCGGCGGATACTTTACTGGAACGAATGGTTCGGGCACGAAGTATTACAATGCAGATGGTTCTAGTGCTAGAAATTATGATAAAACCTCTGCACTTACACTTTATGCTCAATGGACAGCGATCAATTATACAATAGCATTTGATAAGAACTTCACTATGACTGGTGCAGTAGCTTCAGCAAACTGGGGCACGATGGCAAACATTGGTGCGACTTATGATCAAGATGTGAAATTGACAGCCAATCAATTCAAACGCAATGGGTACACTTTCTTGGGTTGGGCTAAAACGAATAATGCTACATCAGCAACCTATTCTAATGGTGCAACTGTAGAGAATTTGACCACATCTAATGGCGCAACTGTCACTCTGTACGCCGTATGGAGAATTGATAGTCATACTGTGACCTATGATACTAATGGCGGAGCAAATATCAATGGTGCTAGTGGAAACTTTGGCTCTACTATCACTTTGCCAACTCCTTCTAGACCTGGATATTCATTCGCCGGTTGGATCGAAACTGCTGACCTGCTTGGAGATGGTAGCACGTTCGCTCGTGTATTCTATCACGATGCGCAAGGTGGTTCTCAATTGTTCTCGACAGTGAATGAAGCAAGATCTACAAACAGTCAATACAAATACAGCATCTTGGACGATTTGTCAAAATTTGTGCGTGATGGCAAATATACATTTATCCTTCAGTACGAATATGCTACAGGACAAAACTATTGGTCGCAGACTAGCAACCCATTGAATGAATACAAAGCTAATGGAAGTCCTACTACAGCCACTGGATATTCCGCTATTGATATCGACTGGGATAGCAATTATTGGGGCGGTCTGACGAGAAATAATAGTGATATAAATACCAAAACTGCTACATTGTTGTCAGGCTCTGTAGGACATTCAAATTGGTTCTATGCGATCGGTGCTTATTCTACGCATCAAACTGGTATTCCATCAGCTAGTGATGTGTCTGTTCAAGGGAAAACAGGAAGTACGTCTTATGGTGTATCTCTTTGGGTGAAAATTGACGATTTGGCTGTCGTGTCTAGCAATCTAACTCAATTGCTCGGTGCAAGCAAATATTATATCAGAAACACTGACACCACACTCACTGCTCTATGGAAAGCAAATACTTATAATATCAATTACTATGATCAAGGAGGTAGTGCGTTCAGCGGAACTCACGATTCTGGATATCCTACTACGCATACTTATGGGAAAGCTACAACATTGAAAGGTGCTACTAAGACAGGTTATGATTTTGCTGGGTGGTATACCAATATCAACTGCACGGGAAATCCTATCACTTCAATAGGTGCAACCGCATATTCTAATAATATCAATTTGTATGCGAAATGGAATGCTAAAAAATATACTATAACGACAGGCAAAGATGCTAATACCAATAGTGTATCTACATCTCCTACAACTGGTACATTCAATAGCCCATTGACTATCAACTGGGCAGCCAAGTCTACTACAGCACAATATGAATATTCACTATATAGAGTGAGAGTATTCAGTGGAAATAATGCTAGTGGAACGTTGTTGGCTACTTATACTACAGGAACTAGTGCAACATTCACTATGTCTGGCACTTATTATAGTGGCATATACATTTATGTAGAACATACAGCTACTGTAAGAACTTATAATATTACGATTCAGTCGAATAATGCAGATCGCGGTACTGTGAATAGGACCACTATTGAAAATGTAGAATATGGAGAAATTATTAATCTAGCAATAAATGGTGATAATGGTACATTGAAAGTTAACAATATCACAGTTACTGCTACCGCAAAGATAGGTTATCATTTGAACAGATGGAGTGGAGCAACGAATAATTCCACCGTGACAGGCAATATGACAATTATAGCTGAATTTGAACCAGATACGGACACTCCTTATGTGGTAAGACATTATCAACAAAATATAGATAATGATAGTTATACTTTGGTTGATACAGAAAATAAAGCTGGCACGACAGGTACTCAAGTCACTCCTGAAGTCAAATCTTATGCTGGATTCACTTCTCCTAGCGCGCAAACTATCACTATCAAAGCGGATGGAACTAGTGTTGTAAATTATTACTACGACAGACTTTCATATAGATTGACACTGAACAGAGGCACAGGTATAGCATCAGTAAGCGGTGCTGGAGAGTACAAATATGGTACAGAAGTATCAATCAATGCTACGTTACAAGCTGGTTATGATTGGGATAGTTGGACTGGAGACAGAACTATTGCGACTCAAAATACTACTATTGAAATTACAGGTAATTTGACTCTGACAGCTAATGGCAAGTTGAAGACATTTGTAGTCAGCATTAATGCAAGCACTGGCGGACGCGTGGATAGAACAAGTGTTACTGTTACTTATGGTACTCGAATAAGTGTAGATGCAAACGTGTTGACAATAGGTAGCTATAATATCACTGCAACGGCTAATTCTGGATATGAATTTGATTCATTCTCAGGTATTCCACAGGACAGTATAGTTACTAGCACAATTACTATTACTGCACAATTTGCAAAGACGATTAGTGTTACAATTCAAGTGGAAGGTAATACAAATTCTGGAGAAAGTTTCGGAATTGATGTAAATGGTGAAAAATATACTGGCAATACAGTAGTTCGAAGCGGTAGCACGATTAAAATAGAAGGTCAAACTAAGGCTGAGAATGTAGCGGATAATGATTATCAGATCGTGTCAGTGTATAGAGACAATGCTTTGATTGTAGGACCTATCACTGGGACTATCAATAATACCACTGGTACAAATTTGGGTGAAGTTTCAGAAGATATAACGATTAGATTTGTATTTGAAAAGGGTTATAAGATAGCTGTTAGTGTATCAGATGATCAAGATTCTTCAGGAGTTGAAATTAAAGCGGACAGGGCAACGCTTGATGGTGTCATAGCTGAGTCATCGTCTGTGACAATTACAGTTGACACTTCAACTATACTCGGTGGAGACTCTACAAAAGAATATTTGGGTATTGTATACACTTCGAATGGCAAACAATTCAGTACAGCTTCGGATGGTAATGACGACTTCAAACCTGTTTCAACTGGCGATGGAGAATTTGTTTATGAACTCAATAAGGTGGTTGACGAAATGGAAATCATCGTGAAAAATACATTGACTATTCAGGCAAATATGCCAGAACAAAGTCAAATTATCCATTTGATTAGTGAAGATGGTTTTGTACGTATTGTAAATCAAACGGGCAAATATAGAATCTATTCAGGTACTTGGAGAATAGAATCTGCAGGGACATTGAGTCAGGAACTCTTGCAATCAATCTTCTCTAGTTTGTCAATTCAAAGAGATGGCAATCAATATTATTTCACGATTTAGTAGAAAAAGGAGAGAAATTTCTCTCCTTTTTTATAGAAAAAATCATTCAAGAGCGATTTTATAAATAAAATATAAAAATTCATTTTAAATTATACTTTTTATGTTGAATCAAATTATTAAAAAAATAGAGCTATAACCAGCCCTTAACACTTGATAAAAGCTCTATTTTTTCGAATTACTATCTTTATTCATACAACAATTTTTGTATTTTTTCCCACTTCCACACGGGCAAAGATCGTTTCGTCCAATGTGTGAGGAATTTGATTTCGCTCTAGTTTGTTCGGATTTGTTTTGATTGCCTGCCATAATTGGACCTTTTTGAGTCGCGGGGATTATTCTGACGCTAACATTTGTTCTAAACAAAATTGAAGCCGTATATTCACGGATGTCTGATATGGTTTTATCGAACATTTCAAATCCCTGATTTTTGTATGCAACTATAGGATCTTTTTGACCATAAGCCAGTATACCAATCTCGTTTCGCAATGTGTTCATTGCATCAATATGATCAGTCCAGAATTTGTCTACCACGCGCAATAATCTATCACGTTCAATAATAGAGAAGTCTAGTCCCAATTTTTTGATTTCGGACACTTTTTGCTCATAAATGTCAATTATTTTTTCTGCTACAATTTGACTGGCTGTGTTGATGTCGGTATCTTCCAAAATATCTTGAGTAATTAAATTTGATCCTTTTTTGAGTAATTTATCTTCCAAAGCTTTATTCAATTCATCAAGATCCCATTCATAACTAGGCTTTGTCTCGTCTAAATATGCGGAGCAAATATCATATACATATTCTTTCAACATCTCAACAATTTGTGGGTGAATGTCTACGCCATCCAACACTTTGTCACGTTCAGCATATATAATTTGACGTTGTTTATTCAAGACTTCATCATATTCAAGCACATTTTTTCTAATGCTGAAATTCATCGCCTCTACTTTCTTTTGAGCAGTTTCAAAGAATCTTGTCAAAATCTTTGATTGCAAAGGCATATCTTCATTACCTCGGAAAGCTAGCGAAAACCAGCTTTTCATCCTATCTTCGCCAAATCTTTGAGGTAGATCATCTTCCAAAGATATGAAGAAAATGCTTGATCCAGGGTCTCCTTGACGTCCAGCACGGCCACGCAATTGATTGTCAATTCTACGAGATTCGTGTCTTTCGGTACCTAATATGTGCAAACCACCCAATTCAATGACTTTCTGTTTTTCTTCATCGGTAATCTTTTTGAAATCTTTATAATATTTAGTATATTTATCTTTTAATTGTTTTTCTTCTTCATTTAGATTTGAATTATAAGTTGTTATTTTTTCTAATATAGCAGGTTCGACATTTTCATTGAGCATCTTTTGTTTTGCCAAGAATTCAGGGTTTCCGCCGAGCAAAATATCCGTACCACGTCCAGCCATATTTGTTGAGATAGTAACTGCACCAACTCTACCTGACTGAGCTACGATTTGTCCCTCTTTTTCGTGATTTTTTGCATTCAAAAGATTATGGGGAATACCTAGTTTTTTTATTGCTTTGCTAATGCGTTCAGATTTTTCTACAGATGCTGTGCCTACCAAAATTGGTTGACCTTTTTTATATTTATCTTGTATTTCTTCTACAATAGCCTTGTATTTTGCATCTTCAGTGTAGAAAATCATATCTTGTTCATCTATTCTAAGTACTGGTTTATTGGTAGGGATGGTTACAACATCAAGATTATAAATTTTGTTGAATTCACTTTCCTCAGTTTTTGCTGTACCCGTCATACCACTCAATTTGCTATATAGTTTAAAATAATTTTGAAGGGTAATCGTTGCAAGTGTTTTATTTTCTTCTTTTATCTTCACATTTTCTTTGGCTTCAATTGCTTGGTGTAGTCCGTCAGAGTAACGTCTACCATTCATAATACGTCCAGTGAATTCATCTACGATCAGCACTTCATCATTTTTAATAATGTAGTTGATATCTCTTTTCATCAGATAATTGGCACGCAAAGCGTTGTTTATGTGGTGATTGATTTCAAGATTGTTGATATCTGATAGATTTTCCAATTTGAAATATCTCTCAGCTTTGGCAACACCCGTCTCTGTCAAACGAATCTGCTTTCTTTTTATATCTATATCAATATCTTCACTCTTTAATGATTTTGCGAATTTATCTGCTACAGTATATAATTCGCTAGTTTTCCCGCCCATACCAGAAATGATAAGTGGAGTTCGGGCTTCGTCAATTAAGATAGAATCCACTTCGTCTACGATACAAAAATGATGCCCGCGTTGCACCTTATAATCCTTATTGACTTGCATATTATCGCGCAGGTAATCAAACCCAAATTCGTTATTGGTTCCATAGGTTATATCGCATTGATACGCCTTTTTCTTTTCTTCTGGAGATTGCCCAGATAGTGTGACACCAATCGTCAGACCTAAAAATTTGTATAGCTTGCCCATTGCTTCGGCTTGAGAGGTGGCTAGATATTCATTAACAGTAATTAAATGGACATTTTTCCCAGTAAGGGCATTCAAATAAACGGCTGTGGTTGCAGTAAGCGTTTTACCTTCACCAGTTTTCATTTCGGCTATACGCCCTTGATGCAAAACAACACCACCTATTAGCTGAACGTGAAAATGTCTTTGATTTAAAACTCGAGTTGCAGCTTCACGAACAACTGCAAAAGCATCTGGTAAAATATCATTAGTTGTTTCACCATTACTTAATCTTTCTTTTAAGATATTTGTTTGAGATTGAAGTTCACTGTCAGTCATCTTTGCATAATAATCTGATTTATCTTCAATCTTTTTGACAATTTTTTCAATTTTCATCAAGCTTCGTTTATTGTCAGAAGCAAATAAATAAGAAAATAATCCCATATTTCAATCCTTTTTTTGTAATTTAATAATAAATTTTCTTCCATAATATTATAGGAAAATATTTATTGCAATTTAATTTCAAATATAATTTTATCAAATTTTCATAGTTTTGTCCACTGTTTATCAATTCTATTCTAAAATAGAATTATTATAAAAATCAATTTTAGAAAAAAAGTACTATGAATTTATTGCAAAATTCATTCTAAATTGATAAACTTTTTTAAATTGTTTCGGAGAAAAAAATGAAAATTTTAAAAATTAGCAAAGAAAATGGGATTTTTCAACAGATTTTGTCTATTAAAGAGAATAGGAATAAGCGTAAAGTATTAAAAAAATTTTTTGTAGAAGGGGTGCAAAATATAAACGATGCATTAAATTATGACTGGGAAATTGATTCCCTATTTTTCACTGACTTCAACAACTTATCAGGTTGGGCAAAAAATATTGTCAATAACTATAGCGCTAATAATTATGAATTAACTCTTCCTCTAATGCAAAAATTGAGTGACAAAACTGACACAAGTGAACTCGTTGCGATATTTAAAATGAAAGAACAAGAAATAACTATGAAACACAAGAACCCAATTTTGCTATTTTTAGATAGACCGAGCAAAAAAGGAAATTTTGGCAATATAATACGCAGTGCAGACGCCTTCAATGTTGATTTAATTTTATATTCTGGTCATAGCGTTGATATTTATGATCACGAAGTGATTTCAACTTCAATGGGTTCATTTTTTAAAATACCTTTCAAATTTTTGAGTTCAAATTTAGAATTCGAAAGTCTTGTTGAAAACATAAAAACGAAATTTCCAAATCTAAAAATTATAGCGACTTCTTTGCAAGCGCAAAAAGCTATAGAGAAACAGGATTTTACTAGTCCTATACTACTTTTAATGGGTAATGAGAGAGCAGGATTGGGTAAGCACTTTTATGGATTATCAGATAGTCTGGTAAAAATTGATATAAACGAAAATATTGATTCATTAAATTTAGCGTGTGCTACTAGCATCTTTTTGTATGAAATTAATAGACAAAGAAAGGACAAGTGAAACATAGACAAAATAATAAGTTTAAAATTAACATTTTGTTCATAAATTTAATATAAATTTTGTTAAATATTTTTTATTTTATTTAAAATAATTGACATAAATTTTATAATTATTTATAATAAAAATAATAGGAGGTATCTATGGCAAATTCTTCAAAAAGTTCAAAATCTAGCAGTTCAAGTTCTAAACGTAGCAGTTGGGGACTAAACAAAATCTCTTTTTGGACAATTGTAGCTGTGACTGTTTTATATGCAATAGCATTAATACTTTCAGCTTGTGGTATTAATGCAACAGTAGTTAATGCTCTTCAAGGTCTTGCAACTGCAATTATGATTGTGATTGTGGCAATTCTTGCATGGAGATATGTACGTTCAAAACAGATGATTTGGAAAGTTTTATACTTTGTTTGTCTTTTGATTGTGATTGCAGGTATTATCGTTCCACTTGTTATTTCATAATTAATTACACTTATTGAAGCAATGTTTATTCATTGCTTTTTTTATTTTAATATTTGGATTGTTTTGATTTGTTAATTATTTATTTGACAAATTTTTTTTATTAATTTAATATAATCGTATGAGTAAAGAAATTAATTATAATGAAGAGAAAAAAGAGTTTGAAATAAAAAAATTCGATTTGTCAGGGCATATTCATTTGAAAAATTTTTTGATTATTTTGCTTTGTTTTGGAATAACATTTTTATTTTTTTTATTTTGCAATCCGAACTCTTTTTTGTATGTGTTTAACAACAATCCAGACCAAAATTGGTATATAACTATGGGTGAGGGTATGTTGGCAGGGAAAGTGCCATACAAAGATTTGTTTGAACATAAAGGCCCCATTGTTTATTTTGCATATGCATTAGTTGCGTTATTTAATAACGTATATGTTGGCGCATTTTTATTCGAAATGATTTTTGGCGTAGCATTCTTGTATACTGCATACAAAATTTTAAGACGCTATTTATCAGAAAAAAGCAGTATAATTTTATTGTTTTTAGTTGCTTTCTTAACTTTTACATCTTATTATACTGTTCTTGGGTATGGCTCTGTGGAGTTTTATAGTCTGCCATTTCTAAATTATATGTTATTAGCATTTTTGGAATTTATTGAAGATAATAAACAATTTTCACTTTTGCGTAGTCTTGGGATAGGGTTTAGCATTAGTATTCTTTTTTGGATTAAGTATACTATGCTAATTTTACCTATTGCGATTATGATAATGTGGATTGTAATGTGTATTAAAAATAAAAATATCAAGCAGATGTTTATTTCAATTGGCCTTATGCTGATTAGTTTCATTATTGTCACAATTCCTATACTTATCTATTATGCAATTAACGATGCCTTATACGATCTATTTTACGTATATTTTTATGTTAATCTGTTTATATATTCAGGTAATCCTGTTAATATATTTACAAATATTGGACTTCTTTTAGGTTTGGGAAATGTTAACTTTATTTTTATGATACTTGCAATAGTCTTTTATTTTAAACAATTTAAAAAGAAAGGATATTTCATATTAACAGCATTTTTGTTTAATATACTATTATTACTTGCACAAGATTGTCATGTCAATTATTTTGCTATTTTATTTCCATTTTCAGTTTTGGGTTGCGCATTACTATTTAAATATCTATCTAAGTTCAAAATAAAACAAATTACTAAAAAAGTCTTGGCAATTGTTATGTGTATTTTAGTGTTCCCAATTGGTTGGTCAATTAGTGGAGTGGCAAGAGAGCTGGGGAAAAGTGAAGAAGACTATGCTCAATTTCAAGTAGCGGAAGATATACACGAATTGTCTAAACAATATAATATAGATTCTCCAACAATGTTTTGTTATAAAATGTACGATTATGGATTTTATAATGTGGCAAAAATTGTGCCAACAGAAAAATTTTGGGTTTTAAATTTATTTAAAAACGGCATTTTCCCAGAATTAGATAACAGTTTGGTTGAATCAATAGAAAGTCAAAGTTGCGATTTTGTTGTCGTATTTTCAAATGTTTATAAAGAAGAAAAAGAATGGTTAGAACAATATTATACTGTGTATGATTCTTATTATTCATCATATTATAGACAAAATTTTACTCAAATAGAATTGGATGTGAAATTGTTGATAAGCAATAATTTATTAAATTAATTAAATTGTAAAAGTAGAATTTGCATTAGTTCCTATTTCTGAGATATTATAACCTGCCTTTTCCAATTCGATCACGCTACTTTCGTTTAACGGGAAAAAACTAGCATCAATATCTAACTTTGAAGCAAATTTTCGCAAGAATTTTGTAGTGATGAATGTTGGGTTAATTGATTTAGTTTTATAAAAGTAAGATATTTCGTCCAATAGTTTTGTTCTATAAATATTTGCAGACTTAGGTAAATATAATAGAGGGTTTTCACACATTTTTGCCCTAACAATTGGCTCTTCCATAAAGCCGATATATCCATTGATATTACCCCCACAACGGATGGATTTTTTCAGAATTTTCAAACAATTTTGGATTTTCTTGACAGATTTTATCAATTATATCAACAAATTTTTGTACGTGGTCATAATTTGTGTATAAAACTATATTGTCAGTTCTAGCTGATGGTGTAAATTTGAAATGAGTAGGGATATTATTTTGGGCACAAGTAACAGTCAATATAGATGCGAGTTTATAGACATTGCTAGGGAGCAGACGCAAATATAATCTGCATTCTATATTTATTTTTTCATAATCATTGATTTTAATATGTACAAATTCATCAATTTCAATATTTATTTTTTTGTCATCTTGTATAGAATTTTTTATTTTTTCAATAATTTTTTTACGTTCTTGTTCAAAAAATGCGGGACTACATAAACTTTCATCATTTTTTTGGTCCTGATTGTCATATAAAACAAAATAACCATATTTTCCTGCATCTACAATAATTCCTTTATAATTCATATATTCTACAATGCAATCATAGATTTGTATCTGTAATGGCATCTTCACTGTTTTTAAAAATTCAAATTTTGTTGATAAACCCATATTGACTCCTTATTGTTAGTATATCAAATTTGTTTTTATACATCAATATGCATATGAATAATTTAATTTAATTCAAATTTATAAATTATCACAAGAGATTTGAATTCTACTATATAATTTAAAAATTTTTTATATTAACTAAAGTTTTGATTGAAATAAATTTATTTAGAAATCTTTTGTGTTAGAATATAGCTGTTGTCAATTTGAGTGAATAATTTTTCATTAGGCATTGAATAGTCGAGAGGAATAGATATCCAATGTTTTTTATTCATATGAAAACCAGGGAATATAGTGTGGTTGTCTATAATTTTGTCTATTATTTTAGTGTCTGCTTTTAAATTAACAATTTCTATTTGTTCACTCTTGTTTGTGTCAATTTTGTTGTAATTAATACTCAATATTACCGCATACCACTTTTTATTATCTTGTCTACGCAAAATGGCATTGTTAGGAGATTTTTTCCATAAAAATTCTAAGTCATCATCATATTTGGTTTTAACATACCTAATTATGTCTTGACATTGTTTGCTTTTAAATATCATTTTCTCAAAACATTTATCTAAGACATCGTTCAATATGATATTGCACTCATTGCGTATTCTATTCACAAACGAACCTGAGACATCTTCCATCTTATGAAGAATGTATTCGTCCTGTGCCAAATTGTCTATAAGCTTTGTATTTATTTTTCCATTATTTTCAATTGTTATTGTTAGTGTGAATTGATTGTCCAAAATAGGTTTTGAATATGAATAAATGTTATTTTCTAAAGCAAATCCATATTTAATTAACTTTTTTGAATTTATTTCAGCATTGATAAAATTTTTATCCATATATAATCCTTTATTAAATTATAACATATAAGGTAGATATTGTATATGATTTTAAAAATTTAATCTATAAATTTGAGAATAAAAATAGAGCAAAGGCAATATATTTTGATAAAATATAAAAAAAGATATAGGGTATACAATTTTGAAACTTACAGAATATTTTAGAAAGATGTAGACAAAAAATAGCCTTTGTCTCTTTTTGAACTCAACTTTAAATTGCAAAAAATGAATGCTTGTGCTATTGTCGTAGGCTGTCGTGAGAATATACACATTTTCAAGTCTTTTGAGCTGTATTATAACCTTGGCGACGAAAAGATTCGTTTATACTAAAATAATAAAAAAATGAATTATTTCTTTATGTGGATTATATTTAATATACAAACTATTGCTTAATTTTAGATTCTATGGTAAAATCAATTTATGCGAATATGTAATTTAGCAAGCGGTAGTAGTGGAAACTGTACATATATTGAGAGTGAAAAAACTAGAATCTTGGTAGATAATGGAAAACCATTATCTTATATTTTTAATGCATTAAACGAACTCAAAATCGCTCCAGAAACAATATCCGCGATTTTAATCACACACGAGCATAGTGATCACATAAAAGGAATTGAAAAATTTGCCCGCTCATATAATACAAAAGTATATGCCCATATTGAAATTAGTGAAATCATTAAACATCAAATTCATATTCCTAATGAATTATTTTATTTTTATGATACGGATTTTAATATTGAAGATTTGCATATAGAGCCGTTTCCTCTGCCTCACGATAGCAAATTTTGCGTTGGATATAAAATTTCAGAAAAAGATGCAGTAGTATCAATTTGTACTGACTTAGGACATTTTAGTGAC
Source organism: uncultured Clostridia bacterium (assembly GCA_944377305.1). Taxonomy (GTDB): domain Bacteria; phylum Bacillota; class Clostridia; order Christensenellales; family UBA1242; genus Onthoplasma. Next base: position 7,234 of record CALWEL010000008.1, on the reverse strand, counting down.
GAAACATTTGAAGCGGTAAAGTCTAGTGCTCTTATTTATCTAGAGGCAAATTATGATCCGGAGATGCTTATGTCTTATCCTAATTACCCACCATTTTTGAAACGCCGTATCAATGGACCAAAAGGACATTTATCCAATCTGAATTGTGCCAAAGCGATTGAACGACTTGTTCATTCAGGTACACGACTTGTCGTACTATCTCATATCAGCGAACATAGCAATACTGTTAACCTTGCTATCTCTACAATCGCCAGTTATCTTGAAAGCAAAAATATAATACCAAATATAAACATCCGCCTAGATATCGCCCATCACGAACATCGAGGTACAATATTCAGAATTAATCCAACTAACAACTAAATACGGTAATACTTGCTAAAGATGGGCGATATCTATTCTGGGGACCCCACAAAACAGATGTTGAGTGGGGATAAGGAGCAAACAAGCATAAGTGTAAATTATTGAGCATAGCGAAATAATTAAGAAAAGCGCAGTTTGTGACGTGCCCATCACGAACATCGAGGTACAATATTCAGAATTAATCCTACAATCAAATAGGAATTTAACCTTTACAAATTATGATTGATATCTAAATCAATTAAAAATAAAAAAATATGTGAAAATTTTGTAAAATTTAAATAAATTCACATATTTTTTAATGTTTTAGTTAATTATTTTATTTTTTTATCTTTTATACAAGAAAAACTAAACAAATAAAAATTTTAATTCATATTAAAATCAATTCTATAATATCCTTGACCCATTTTGCATAGCGGACAAATTTTTGGTGCTGATTTAGCTTTAATTATTGTACCGCATTCGTCACACTTGAAAGCGTGTTCCCCAATTGATGATTTATATAACGTATTATTCATTAAACTATCGTGTAATTTTTCAAGGGTTCGTTGATGAGTCTTTTCAACTTTTGACACCATATCAAATAATTCTGCCACATCTTTGAAGCCTTCATCACGTGCTGTATCTGCAAAAGAAGGATATATGCTATCAGCACTCATCTCCTCATTTTGAGATTCGTTTTTCAAAACTTCTAGCAATTCTCCACTCTTGAATGGATACCCCGCTTTAATTTCAATATTTTGCACATTCGCTCCGCCGAGTTCAGAAATCTTATTGAAAAATTGTTGAGCGTGCGCCATTTCATTGTGCGCTAGCGTTCTAATCAACATACTCATATATTGATATCCCTGCTTTTGTGCCATTTTAGCCAAAAATTGATATCTTGCACCTTCCTGACATTCAGAAGCAAAACTCCTTGCTAAATTTTCTTTTGTCTTTGATTGTTGAAAATCCATATTTACCTCCAAAAGTATTTTTACCTAAAAGCAAATTTTAATACAGGATAATATTCATTACACATCTTTTCGATATAATTAAAATTGCCATATCACTAGCTATGTTTTTATTCTTAGAATTATCAAATCTAGAATTTCTAAAATTATAATATTTTATTTAGCCATTTTAATGTAAATGAAATTATCAAATATTTAAATTTTTTTTAAAAAATTCATTGACAAATGATTTCAAACTTGTTATTATAAATATGCATTGTATGGGGGATTAGCTCAGTTGGCTAGAGCACTTGCCTTGCAAGCAAGGGGTCATCGGTTCGAATCCGATATTCTCCACCACGAAGAGATGTAGCTCAGCAGGTTAGAGCACCACCCTGATAAGGTGGGGGTCGGTGGTTCGAGTCCACTCATCTCTACCAGTCTAAAACCCCGATTTTTTCGGGGTTTTTATTATGTTTTCATAACTAAAATTTGTTTAAAAAACTGTTGCAAATACACCTAAAATTTGTAGCAAATGTTTTCTATCATCAAAATAGGCATAAAAAATGACCGAAAGTTAAGATTTTTAACTTTCGGTCAAATGCTTTCTAAAACTGCCTAAAATTGATATATTTGCAACAATTTGCAACAGTAACCATATATTATCAGAATGCGTCGCAAAGCACAAAGTATTTTGCAGTGCCTAATGTTAATCAAAACAAAGATGACAAAATAAATATTTTTTGTAATGAAATTTTAATTTTATATTCAATTTCAATTTTTTGAAAGTGAACATCTCATAGTTTATATTATCATCTAAGTTCTAAAAATTTTATTGAATAACTTTTAAATCATCAATTTTTACCGAAATACAATCTCCATAAAACTCGCCATTTTCATCTATGCCAGAAAAATCAACTTCGACATAATTTTGAACTGCATTATCTTCCATTACACAACCCCTATCGCCTTTATGAATGCCATATTTAGTATATTTAATATCTTCTACTAACAATTCAACCATATCATATGCTTTTATTCTTAATGGTTCAAACTTTTCCTTTGATTTGCTTTTAATGATGTCAAAATTGGAACTCAATTCATTTATCATCTTTTCTGGTATTTTTTCATTGCAGACCATAACATCAGACACACTAATTGTTGCGGTAATATAATCTCCTTGATTTTTTGGATTGAAAAACAATACAATAAGTGTATCAAAATAATTTTCCAATACAATTCCGTGCATATTTTTTTCAAGATTATATTGCTTATATGGATTTTCATTTTTCAATAATACTAAATCAAATTTTTTCATTTTATCCAACCTCCAAATGGTGTTGTATTTCTAATTTTTCCTTCTGGGCACAACATCCAGCCACTATAAAATTTTGAATTTCTTAAAATAATTGGAATTGCTAGTCTTTGTCCTCGTCTATCCAAATTTTTCAGTTTATAATTTCCTAGCAAGTATTGTTCTAATGCTTGTCTACAATATTCGTTCTTTAGATATTCTGAATCTTTAATAGAGTATCCCAAATCATAGAAAATTTTATTTTTGCCTTTAGAATCCTTATTGTTCTTAAACACATATTCGGTAAACTTTTCAATAGCACACTCTGCATTTGATTTGCTTTTAACTATTGCAAAACTAACATCATTTTTCTTACAATGACAGTATTCATGCAATGGTTGTTCGGGACGATTATTATCTAATAAATAACATCCATCTAAAGCAGTGCAATTAAGACAATGTCCCAAAAATGCCATCAAATTTCGTAAAATTTCTCTAAACCATTCTGGCTTATTTGGTATTAAAAAATGGTCCCATTCAATCCATCCGTTATAGATAAGATTGCCTTTTTCATCAATTCGTATTAAATTATCAAATATACTCATATTATATCAAATCTCCTTTTAAAATGCAAAAGGTTGGAGAAATAAAATACTTCTTCAACCTTTTTTAGCATTTTATTATATAATTTCTCAAAGTCAATACTTGTGTGACATATTTTATAAAATTACATTTCAAAATCTTTTTGTTTTTTCTTCCTTTTTGCAATTTGCATTTCAAGTCCTCGCACTTGTTCAATAATCAATAATTAAATATATAATTGCATATTTTTGCTGATAATTCAAATTGTTTTTGTTAAAAAATTTTAAATTTTACAAATTAAAACTAATTTTGAAGTAAGATATAAAATTGACATTTAGCCGAGCCTAGTCTTGATATAAGTCGGCGTTGCTTCAATTTATCGAAAGACAAACACACAAAATAATTTATATTAAAGCTAAAAAAGTTGGTACTGGCAAAAGCGTACGCACAACTCTATCATTTTTTATTATAAATAACTTAATTTGGTTGATAATTTTGAATTATTAGTGTATTTATGTATGATAATATAAAAAATGGAACTATTAATTTTCTTGACAAAAAAATTTACTTATTATAGAATAAAACTGATTTGGAGGTGTGAGATGAGCAAAGTAAATTTTCTCACAATTTAACGAAAAATTTAAAAAATTAAATCAAAACATATAAAAATAAGCAAAATTTATATAGATTTAGAAATTTTATTGAAATTTTTAAGAATTTTATTTTTTTATAAGCTAATTAAGATAATTGAAATAAAAATGCACGTTAAATTTTTTGTAAATTGTGAATATAAAATAGAATTTTATTTTAAAGGAGAAAGGTATGTATAATAATGTGAATGAGGAAAAAGAACGTGCATATTTAGTTTGCGCATATACGACATTGGACAATTCCGAATATAGAGCGAAAGAATTGGAATTGCTCGCAAAATCTGCATATTTAGATGTGATGAAATGCAATGTATTTTTGGTGAAAGAAATTAATGCTAGAACCTATATGGGACAGGGCAAAGTTGAACAGATTCGTGATGAAGCGAAACAATTAGGGGCAGACGTTGTAATCTTTGATTGTCCACTCACTGGTTCGCAACTTAGAAATCTCGGAGATATAATCGATATTAAAGTGATTGATAGAACAATGCTAATCCTAGATATTTTTGCTAGTAGAGCGAAGACGAATGAAGGCAAGTTGCAAGTAGAACTAGCACAATTGAAATATAGTTTGCCAAGACTCAGCAGTATTGATCCAGGTGAGGGTAATGAAGATCGTGGAGTAGGCACTCGAGGTGTGGGTGAGACGAAACTTGAAATTAATCGCAGGCGAGTGAAAGATAATATCGCAAAATTGGAACGTGAAATCAAAGAGATACAAAAGAACAGGCAGACCACGAGGAAACAGCGTCTAACAAGGATGCGAAGCGTGGCGCTAGTAGGATATACCAATGCAGGAAAATCGACTCTTATGAATGCGATCACCAAGGCGGGCACTTATGCTGACGATAGATTATTTGCAACCCTTGACGTGTTGTCAAAAAAAGTTTGGGATGATGGTATAGAATACGTATTGATAGATACAGTGGGATTTGTAAGCAATCTTCCGCACGAATTAGTTTACGCATTTTCCGCCACATTAGAAGAGACGATTGATGCAAACGTGCTCGTGCTGGTAGTCGATGCAAGTGATCCACACAAATATGAACAGATTGAAGTTGTAGAAAAAGAATTGAAACGCGTGGGAGTAGATAGCAACAAAGTGATTTTGGTTTACAACAAGATTGATAAATTAAATAATGCCGAAATATCTAAATTAAAATCATATCCGTATGATACTTGTTATGTAGAGGCAAAGAGCGGAAAAAATATTTTTCAACTAAAACAGATGATTAGGAAAAAAGTGGAATCATTCTCTTAAAAGACCTCAATTTAAATATATTTTCGTTGCGGATCCTAAAACTATTATAAAGATGAAATCAATGAAAAACAATAATTTGATTGGTATACAGATTTCTAATTTCATAGAGATACAGACTATTATGTCTTGTGGGAAATGTGATTAGTACGTTGACATACGACATTCATTTTGATATAATAAACAAAATTAAATTTGTGGAGGTATATAATATGATAAAATTAACCCCGTATAGAGAAGTGGCAAAACGAGCATTGATCAATTGGAATGGTTTGTCGGAGGAAGAGGCGGAGAAATTGGTTTCAGCCCAAACCTTTCAAGAGTTGGAAAATAAAGTGTGGGCGAAAAACTCAATTACCTATGCGGTTCAGTCAATTAGTAAAACATTAAATTATACTGAAGAGGAGACTAATAATTTTTTAATTGCAGTTCTCTCAGAAAACAATGTCTCTCCATCAAAAATTGATGATGAGATATACAAAAAGGTCAAAAGCGCTTTAATGCTGAAAGTAAAGGATGTTGATGAATTTATTATTGGTGTTCTTTCCGACATCCACGATGGGTGGGTAAAGGATAATGTGAAAAAATTTAATCAAGCAGGCAGGGAGAACAAAAGATATCAGCATCTTCCTATAGAGATGATAGGTTGGCAAGAGGCGAAAGCTGATTTGTTGTTTTTGGATCCTATCCTTTCAGCATTAAAAATCAAATATGACGAACAAGAATTAAAAAAAGCTTATGAATACATTTCATCAAATTTTTTTGAAAAACATAATTTGATAGATCAAAATAATGAAATAGATTTTAAAGAACTGAAGGAATTGATTAAAAAGGGCAATGAATTTTATCCGGCGTTTAATCAAGATAATATAAATGGTTTTAACAAAGAAGATTTAGACAAAGTTGCATCAGAAATGGCTAAACAGGTAGGAGATAAAACATCGTTTGATACAATAACTAATAATGATGGAGTGGAAGTCTAAGGTTTGGAAATTAATATTTTGCAAAAATAGAATTGTTGGAACATTTTTTTCTACCGTTAAATAGTATGTAGTATACAAAGGAAGTTTTAGGTACCAAAGACAAAGACTTTTGTAGTACATATTGAAATTTTTAAAATACGATAGGAGGAATTATGTTTAATAAATTCTTTGGTGGCGGTTCTGACTGTTGCAACGATTGTGGCAACAGTTCAGGATGTGGCTGTAATGATTGCACTTGGATTATTGTCCTAATATTAATCTTATGCAATTGTGGTTGCAAAGTTGATCCTTGCTTGCTGATAATAATTTTACTCATCTTATGTGGCTGTGGTGGCGGAAAGAAAGATAACTGCGGTTGCTAATTAAACAAGTAGAATAAAATTTTCTATCACGATTTGAAGTTGTGAGGCTTCAACAGTCAAGGCAAAAGAAAAACTCAAATAAACTTGAGTAATCGCATTGCTTTTACTCAAAAAAATCTCAAAAATTAAAAGTGGTTTAATCAAAATGGGCATTAGCCCATTTTTTATGATGTGTATATTATAAATAATAAAAATTTTTGTATGCCATATTGAATTAGTTGACAAAGGCTAGGGGGGAGGGTATATAATAAAAGTGTATAATAGTGTACGAAAATATACAAATTAATACAAAGGAGAGAAAATGGAAAAAGAAAATAATAGCAAGCCAAACAAAGCGAAATCAACTTCAGCTAGCAATTCAACGAATTCAAAAGCCAAGAGAAACGCTAAGGCAAAGAATGGTATCACAGATTCAAAGATCAGTGACAATGCTATCAAGGATACGAACAAAGCAACTAAGTCCAATTTGAAAGCATCTCAAACTGAGAATGACGTCAAACCAGCAGAGAAGAGAGACGATCTCACGCTAGCCAGTCAGGAAGAGAAGATCAAGAAGAATGCAGGCAAGGATAGCAAGCGAAAGAAAGCGGCTGTGGCGACTGCTGTAGTTTTGTTGCTCATCGCAGGAGTGACCGTGCCTACTGCGGTATATCTATCAAGGAGAAAGGTATCAGTAGACATCTCAAACAATGTAGACGTGATACAAGAATATACTATCAATATCAAGCGAGGTACGACCATCAAGGATATAGTCCCACAAGAGATCAAGGGATATACTTTCGTAGGTTTCTTTAAAGATGCAGCTCTAACTAATCC
>CALWEL010000007.1 GCA_944377305.1 uncultured Clostridia bacterium | reverse complement strand
CGAGTGCCGAAGGGTACGAGGAGAGAAAGCGGAGTAGGCAAACATAATCGTAGATTATTTAATCACGAATGGAAAATATATTTAGGAGGAAGTAATGGATATAATTAGCAGAGGAATAGGGATCAAAAAATTTGTGCCTGAGATAATTCATTTGAATTTTGACTTCAGGATAAAATCATTCACTTACGAAAATGCATTGTCAGAGGGTGTGAAAGCGGTGGAAACATTCGCAAAATTATTGGAAAAATTAGGTTATAAAAAGTCCGATTTCAAGACAAATTCGTTCAGAGTATACGAAGAGACAAAATATGATGCTAAGAAAAAAGAAGATGTACGTTTGGGCTATATCTACAATCACGACGCGCATTTAGAATTTGACTATGATATTGCTAGACTGGCTGACCTCGTGCAAGAGATCAGCAAACTAAAGGATGGTCCGCGCGCGAATATTACATTTAGATTAAAAAACGAAGATGGTGCCAAGTCGAAGTGCATTGACCTTGCTTTCAAAAATGCAAAATCAAAAGCTGAAGCAATCGCGAAAAGTGCGGGAAAAAAGCTGAAAGATTGCATAAAAGTGAGCTATGAGCCGTTTGATGAGCCTATTCAGTCAAGGTCTAATTTCGAAGGGCTAAGGAAAATGGGTGCGTATTGCGAAGATAATGCACTCAGAGGATCGATTGAAAATGTGCTTGTTCCAGAAGATATTGAGATTGAGGAAGTGTTGTATTGCCTATTTGTCGCAGAATAGATAGCGGTTGCTTGGAAATTCTTTCGTAATAGACTTTGTAGAAATAATTTCACCAAGCAAAATGCTCTAATCGAAATTGTCGAAGATATAGTTTCACTATTTGATCAAATATCTATGTTTAAATAATAAATTCAACAAAATCATACAGACGATATAGTGAGAAAATGATAATAATTTCAATAAAAAATCTCTTATTTTGGACTAAATAACTAGATAATTGAATATTTGAAAAGAAATTGATTTTAAATTCAAAATAAAGGGGTTCAAACAAATAATAAACTTAAAAAATCAATTTTTGCGAGATCAAAAATAGGGTAATATTAAATAAAAGATGATTGATTTTGCTTAAAATTGTCAAAATTTTTCTATTTGATTTTTTTCTTCGTTTATTATTGACAAGACTTCAAGAATTTGCTATCATAATCTAGTACAATTAAAAGGAGAATTATGAAACAGACTTATCAACCAAAGAAAAGACAACGCAATAAAGTTCACGGTTTCAGAGCAAGAATGAAGACTTTGTCGGGTAGAAAAGTTCTCAAAAGGCGTAGAAACAAAGGGAAAAAAGATTTGACCAACACCAAATAGTCATAGATGAAGTTTTTATGTTGAGTAGAATTAATCGTTTGAAAAAAAGAAAAGAGTTTAATTATGTGTACAAAAAGGGCGAAGTCCTTCACGCACCTAGTTTCGTGATGCACTATGTCAAGACCTATCGACCTTATCCTCAGATCGGAATTTCTGTGTCAAAGCAGGTGGGCAATTCTGTCGTTCGAAGCAGGGTGAAACGTATTATTAGCGAGGCGGTCAGACGTAATATATCTAAATTGGCAGTAAAAAATTATGTGATCACCCCAAGAGCAAACATAGTCGACAAAAAATCGACTGATTTTGAAAAGGAACTTCTAACGATTTTGAAAAAAAATGGACTTTTGAAAGGGTGCTAATGTTTAGATTTTATTATATACTTACTTATCCGCTCACTTTAATATGCATATTCCTTATATCAATATATAGAGGAATTGTCAGATATGCGCTTGCTAATAGTTGCAACTATATTCCTACGTGTAGCAAATATGCGTTGGATAGCATTATAGAATTTGGAGCAATTATTGGTGGTGTATATGCAATTAAACGTTTGATTAGATGCCGTTCGAATCATAAAGCGGGGTACGATTTTGTAAAATTAAATTTATCAGGGAATTATAAATGGAAATGTTAAACAGCGTAAGTTTGCTACTAGCTAGCGACCTATGGACTATCATTATAGATTTTTTCGCAAAGACGATTGTCAATTATGGATGGGCAATTATTATTTTTACTATATGTTTGAAACTTGTGTTGAGTCCGCTGGATGTGTTCCAGCGAGTGTCCACTCAAAAACAGTCACGTGTTATGGCGGTGATTCAGCCCGAGATTAATGCGTTGCAAGAAAAATATAAAAATGATCGCGAAAAATTGAATCAAGAGACAAATAAATTATATAAAAAATACAAAGTTAATGTTGGTGGTATGTGTATCACGATGCTTGTCACTATGGCAATTTCACTTATAGTATTGTTCACTCTTTATTCAAGCATTCGATCGTATGGTACAGAAAAATTATATACTACCTATCAAGAATTAGATCACGCGTATGTTGAAGCGGAAACTGAATATGCCACGATTACTGATACTGACTTGACTCAAGAAGAATATATTGAAGAGGCTATTATGCTCAAATATAATGAGTTGAGCGAGCAAAATAGTTGGCTGTGGATAAAGAATGTTTGGAAATCGGATACGAACACTAGCCAATTTGTAGACTTTGATGATTACGCTGACCATTTCAACCTAGAGGGAGAAGATAGAGATCTAGCAAAATCAAGATATGACAGCATCACTTCTACAATCATCGGGGATGGCAAAGATAATAATGGATATTATGTGATTATAATATTTGCAGTTTTAGTTTCCTTTTTGACCCAATTCTTATCCGCAAAATTGCTAGCACCAAAAGGTCAGAAAATGAATCTTACCAATAAAATTATGATGGCAGTGATCCCTATCACAATGTTAATTTTGGCAATGACGTCAAATGTAGTGTTCACGTTATATATCATTACAAACTCACTTATGACAGCAATTATTTCTACAATTATTTCGTTAGTATTGAAACGTATGAATAAGGATAAAGACGATAAAGACATATTGATGAAATCAAGGAATATCGAAGTGGTGGAATATAGTAGAAATTACAAAAAATAGTATTAAGTTATGATGAAGAACAGAGGAGATAAATATGCAATTGGAAGCAACAGGGAAAAGTGTAGAATTGGCAATTCAAAATGGACTATTAGAATGCGGAATGAGACGTGAAGATGTTCAAGTGAAAGTCTTGGATGCTGGCGGATTGTTTAAAAAGGCAAAAGTTTTATTGACCTGGGCAGAGGAAGATGCTGAGCCATTAGTGCAGGGCAAAGAAATTGAAGATATGGGTTTAAAGAATAATACTGAGCAAGAAGAGTATGATGACAGATTAAATACAACAGAGGAAAAAGAAAATACACAAAATGAAACCGACTCTGAGATAAAAGAAAAGAAAAAAAGGATTGTTAATACTGATCGCCTAGAGAAAAGGGTAATTGAATTCTTGACTGGATTGGCTAGAAAATTAGACGAAAAGGCAACAGTAGAATCGCAAGCGGGAGAAAATGAAATTTCATTTTCAATCAAAGGTGAAAAGGTTGGCAAATTGATCGGATTCCACGGAGAAAATTTGCAAGCGGTTCAGTTGCTGTTGTCTGGGCTGAAATTGAGAAGCGAAGGCCCTGTCCGCTTGTATCTAGACATAGACGGATACAAACAAAATAGAAATCAGGCAATAATTGATTTGGCGAATAAGACCGCCGAGCAAGCAGTGAAGATTGAACGCAACATTCACCTAGATCCTATGAATGCTTATGATAGGCGAATCGTGCATACCACATTGCAGGATAGAGATGATGTCACGACCGAATCGACGGGCGAAGGCGAAAAAAGGCATGTGGTGGTAAAACCTATATTCAAAAAATAGATTTTTGAATTTTAAACTTGACGAATTTTCATCATCAAAATTAGCAAAATAAAAAATACATAACATTTTGTTGGTTAGTTGCAGAAATTTCAAAATCAACCGATTGAAAAATCAAAATACTACAAACGAAATTATAAAAAAACTTTGCAAAATTAAAGTCAAATTTGAAACAAGCAAAATAAGCAACAACGCACATAAATTATACTATCTCTATTGTATTAGTTTTTAAAAATAGTATATTTAATATGTAATTATTCTAAACTAATAAAATCAAATTTTAAGTATTGACATTTTGTAATATGTTTGAATTTATATTTATTAATCAATGTATTTTAGGAGAAAGTATTATGTATCAAGTTGGCAATGGAATAAAAAATGGAAAAAGATTGACACAAAATGCAAGCAGTGTTTTTGAAAGCAATATGAAAGACATTAATTTCATTCATCTTATGATTTCTAATTTTAGAGAGAACTACCCTGACTATATTTTGAAAATAGAAGAGTATTATCAAATGGATATTGAGCAGATATTAAAAAAATTCACCGATTCAAAAGCCGACTTAATTAAGATTATAAGAGACTTCGAACAAATGATAGATTCAATTAATAAATTCAATCAGGATCGAGCTCTAAATCTTACAAAAGTTCGCATCAGTGCTCTACCTAAATTTAGTTCTGAAGTTGTTGAAATGTTAAAAACAGGTTCTCTTGAAGAAAAAATTGATTTTTTGTTAGCGTATATTGATAAAAGCAACAAAAATAATAGCGATAATGTGGCTTACACCATAAAGGAGTGGGATAGCCCTTCAAGAAAAGAATTTGAAGGTGACATTGAAGAATTGAGAAATAATTCTATCGAATTTTTTAAGCAAGGGCTTTTATCAGTTCCAACAACAATAACAATCTCATAAATGTATATGAAATTGAGAATAAAATTAATATAAACAATCGTAAAAATACTTCTACCATTTTTTGAAAAATACAATGAGTGAATAAATAAAATCTATATGTGGAGTTGTGTGACAAAAAATATAAAACACGACTCTTTTTTAATTTGTAGTCAACACTTTTTGAATCTATCAAAAGGAAAATTTGAAAGCGAAAATGATTATTTTAGTAAACCGTTAAAATGAAAAATAATTAAATTAATTAATATGTTATAATCAAGTAGATTTTAAAAATATAAAAGTATTTTATCAATTTATATTTGCGAGTAAAATTTGATAAATAACTATAAATAACTCGCTAGATTTGAAAATATTTATTCACTATTCACAATAATTCAAAAAATCAAATTGAAAAATTGACAAAATATATTTAGATTGGTATACTTTTGTTAGGAGAAAGTATGGAAAACGAAACATTGAACGAATTTGACATAAAAGTCGCGAAAGTAAAGAAATTAGAAGAGATGGGAGAAAAGGCGTACAAAGCAAAATATCACAAGACGCACGAAATCCACGATCTTGAAAAATATGAGTTGGGCACGCGTGTAAGCATCGCTGGACGTATGACATTCAAACGTACCTTTGGGAAATTGATTTTTGCGCGCCTTTATGCAATCGGAGACAACTTTGAAATTGATTTTACAGCACCGATCAGGACCAGCGTGCAGATCAGTTTGTCTCAGAACATTGTAGGAGAAGAACAATTAAAAAAATTCAAAGAATTTTGCGATATAGGAGATTTCGTAGGGGTGGAGGGAGAACTCATCCGCACTCAGACAGGCGAATTGACCGTTCAGGTGGAAAAATTCGAATTGCTATCAAAAGCACTACGCGGATTGCCTGAGAAATTTCACGGTTTGACAGACACCGAGGCACGTTACCGCCAACGATATTTGGACATTATCTCAAACGAGAAGAGTAGATTTGCTGTCCTCGTACGATTCAAAGTAATGCAATTTATCCGCGAGTTTTACAATAAGCACGGTTTTTTGGAAGTGGAGACTCCTATTCTTCAGAATGCTGTAGGCGGAGCACTTGCCCGTCCGTTTAGGACTCATCATAATGCGCTAGATTTAGATATGAATCTAAGAATTTCACCAGAAACTTTTCACAAGCGTGTCATAGCGTGTGGATTCGATAAAATATATGAATTTGCAAAAGATTTTAGGAACGAGGGCATTTCAGTCGACAAACTCCAAGAGTTCACTATGCTGGAGAGTTATGCTGCATATTGGGATTTTGAAGATAGTATCAAATTTTATACCGAAATGTTTAGGGAAGTATGCAAATTTGTCTTCGGAAAGTATGAGTTTATGGCAAATGGTAGAATTATCAAACTGCCCGAAAAATTTCCTAGGATTGACTTCTTGGCTAAGGTGAATGAAATTGTGGGCTCCAATGTCTTGGACATCACGGACGTGGACGAATTCAAAAAATTGATTCGCAAGAAAAAATTGCTAGAAGAATTTGAAATGGCAGACCAGTTCACAGTCGGTGGACTGATTGATTTAGTCTATAAACGCAAGATTAGACCAAATATTGTAGAACCTACAATATTATATAATTATCCGAATGTCGTTCCGCTCGCTAGATATAGCGATGATGACGATCGCATTATTGAGATGTTCCAACTCGTGATTGATGGTCAAGAGATGGTGAAAGGGTATAGCGAGTTGATCAATCCTATTCAACAAAAACGAAATTTTGAAGAACAAGCGCGCGCAAAACAGCGTGGAGATGCAGAAGCTATGGATTATGACAAAGAATATATTTTAGCAATGGAGCACGGATTCCCACCAATTTCGGGCATAGGTTTCGGAATAGACATATTTATCTATCACTTGTTAGATCTTGAAAACATTAGGGAAACGATTTTGTTCCCTATCACAAAGCCGTTGGACAAAGAAAATTCAAATGACGAAAAGGACAATTAAGATGAAAATAACTGTTTTAGGAGCGGGTAGATGGGCGAGTAATATCGCCTTTTGTATGGACAAATTGAATTATGATGTATTAGTTTGGGAGCGAATCGAGGAAAAAGAAAATCCGTTATTTTTGACGCGAAAAAATAAGTTTGTGGAACTATCTGAAAATGTGAATTTCACTCACGACCTTGAACGCGCGATAAGGCATAGCAAAATCATTATCATCTCCATATTGAGTCAAGCGTTGGACAACTTGATGAAAAATGTGAGCAAGATTAAAGGTTATGAAAACAAGCACTATGTGTTGGCAATGAAGGGCGTTGAGGCAACCACGGGGAGAAGATTGAGCGAAATCCTTTTGGACAACGGAGTGAAGAAGGACAATATTGCAGTTTGGGTAGGGCCAGGGCATGTGCAATCAATTTTCGCAGGGCAACCAACGAATATGATAATCAGTGCATACCGCGAACAATACGCAAAAAGACTCACCAAAATTTTCACGCGTGAAAAAGTGATAGATATGACACATTCAAACGACATAATTGGCACAGAATATGGAGCTGCAGCAAAAAACGTAATCGGAATAGCTGCGGGAATATTGGAAGGTTGTGGTTATGAACAGAAAAAAGGACCACTTATGCCCGCAAGTGTGAAAGAATTGGGGATGTTCATTGACGCGCTTGGAGGTGATAAAGAAAGTGCATCAGGATTAGCATTCTTAGGAGATTTCCAAGCTACATTATTTGATCATAATAGCAAAAATCTAACTTATGGTAGGGAGATTGTCAAAGAATTGTCATTAGACAATGACAAAATTCGTGAAAAAGTGATTCCTTGCACAGTAGAAGGAATAAAGACTAGCGATGCATTGATTCTAAAGAAAAATCAATACAATGCTCGTGCTAGTGAACAGCAGCAATTGAAAATGCCTATTTGCGAAGCGGTGAATGATATAGTCAATGGACGAATTTCTCTAGACAGAGCGGGAGAATATATCAGCGAAAAAATTACAGAAGCTCTTTACTTATAATTTTTATAAAAAATAATTTAATAATTATTTATTTAAGTTGTTATGAAAAGATAAAAAGACACGTTTGAATTGAGTGAACCCCGAAGAGTTCATTTCACATTGCGTGTCTTTTTTATCCCTGTCATCCTCTAGATATCTTGTATTTTGAGATTGTGAATAAAAGGATCTTTTTTTCAAATAATATTAAGATGATAATGAACACAAGATATTTAGCCTATCAATATTATAATATAGCACGATGCCATTTGTCAACTAATTGTACATATTTTTTCTTAAAATATTTATCAAGGAGTATATATGACAGAATTTCCTAAAAGGTTAAGGGCTTTAAGAAAAGATAAAAAGTTGACACAGACAGAATTAGGTGAAGCGGTAGGCGTGCAACAAGCTACTATTGCAAAATGGGAATCGGGCGAACGTACACCTTTCATCGAATATTTTATTGAATTGGCAAAATATTTTAATGTTTCAATTGACTATCTAGTTGGATTAGAAGATTTTGAATAGATTTTAATTTATTTATATATTAGTATGTCTTCCAGTGAAAGCCTTAGCTCTTTGGCTATTGTTATGAATGGAAGTAATTTTTTGGTTTTCCCAGATAGCATTTTGTTTAAATAATTTTTTGACAAATGCGTCATTTTTGATAAACTATCTAAAGTCAACCCGCACTCATCCAGTTTGAGGAAAATTTTTGATTTATTAATATGATAATTCATATTTTCTCCTCCGTGTTTTGATTATTATTTTTCTATTATAATTTATTGAGATCTTTTTTAGGATTATCTTTTGATAATGACTTTTTCTCCACCATTCAATATCAAAGGAAGATCTTTATTGTATTTTCCGATTTCGTTAGGTGATATTTTAATACGCTTGCATAATTCCCAAAGGCTTTCATTCGGTTTTGCCAAAAATATTTGGTAATCATAGCTAGAAAAATCTAATGGTTTTCCTAGAGTGAAGTTGTCTATTATTTCTCTGTTTTCTTTTTGATAAATATTTAGACATACTGAGATGTCGTATTCAAGTTCTATAATAGTGCCTCGTTTTACTTTAGTTTTGCAATCTATTACATTTATTTGAGAATGTAAACAATCAAGAGCGTTCAATTCAATTTTGGTATTTATGACAAATGGTAGTTCAAGATGTTTTTGAGCATATTCTTTATTTTCATCAATATAGATTAGATGAGAAGATATGATTCCTTCCAAAATCAAATAATTATCTTTGATGTAACTATTGGTAATTTCGGAGTTAATATTGAAGTTTGATACGATCTCATCTATGGCAGGCTCTTTGTTGCTCAAGGTGATTTCCCCATTAATGCTATCAGTAATAAGTTCGGTCTGTAGATTTTTGTTGTAGTCGCGTTTGCTAGTGGTCAATTCAATCTCGTTTTCTGTGCTATACATATCATCCACGACATCAATTGAAATATTTTTGATTGCAACCCCGCATACTTCTATATTATGTATAACTGTAACGATGCTATTGCCTTCTTCAAATTCAGTATTAATATTGGTTAGTGATTTGTTGATTTCGCTAGAAAGATCTAAAATAGAGTCCCGTTCTACAAATGGCAGATTGATTTCAGTCTTGACATTGAATATGTCAGTCAATTCTTTGATTTTGTTGCTTTCGCCATCTTGAGCTTCGAAAATTAGTTTTGAAAACAATTTTCCTTCTATTATTGCACTTCCATCATTTGCACTGGTTGAAATTGGGGCAAAGTGGGCATTGTAGCATAATATCTTTGAAATATTGTCTCGGGTTTCAAAGTTTGTGGTGTATTCAAAACTTGTATTGACTTTTCCAGAAATCGTACTAGTATTGATTTCACTTTTTTTGGTGACTAAATTTTCGAAACTGCTAGCCTTGTTTGCAATTCCAATATTCAGATATATTACCGGTGAGAAACTTATTTCGCAATTGATTTTCAGCGTGCTATCTTGGGAAAGGATGTTGTTGATGATAGAAATATTGCAAAGATTGATTATAGAATCGCTAGTTATAGATGAATCTATGATGTTTTCGCTAAACGATTGAGAATCTGTGACCGTATTAGTTATATTGTCTGTGTCTATATATAATACTTTGACTCCTAACTTACCGCTGACAACCGCTTTTCCATTGCCAGATTCTACCTTTTTGTCGTAGACAAAACTATCAATATCAAGTATTGTTTTGATATTTACATTTGAATCTATATTTACGTTAATTGTGGAGTTGAAATTTATTTTAGATAAATTTTTTGCATAAGTGATTTTTATAGCATCTTGATTTTCTTCCATTTGGACCTCCTGTATCTATAATGTATAATGAAAAGATTAAAAATATGATAAAAATAAGAAAAATATTAAGTCTATACATAATTGAATATTTAAATAGTAGAAAATTCGTTAGATAGTTATGTTTTTATATTGAAAAACATAAATTTCACTATTTTATTTTAAATTATTTAATTCGATGAATTGTTTTCGACAATTTAATTTTTTATACTCCTAAAATTGCTAAATATAAGCAAATTAATAACTTTTTCTTTTAGTAAAATTAGCGAATTTTTGCTATTATGTTTACGTGTAGAACACATATTAATAAGGGGGAAAATATGAGAAAAATTACGCTTGTACTTGCAGATGAAGATCAGAATACTTTGGATGAAATGAAAAGAAATTTTACTACGGATAGATATGAAGTTTTGGCAACCACATCAAGTGGGGAAGAATTGATCGATCTGATCAATAAATACAATCCTGACATAGTGGTGATGGATATAGTTTTGCAAAAATGTGACGGATTTAAGGTTTTGGAATCAATAAGGAAATCTATTAATACTAAGATTATAGTCCAATCCTCCTTATCTATTGATGGCTTCATCAACAAAGCTATTTCTAGTGGTGCAAAATATTATTGTATCAAACCATTTGACGTTCAGACTTTAAAGGACAGGATAGAGGATTTATTGAAGCCAGAGACTAGCCAAACAAAAGTGTTTTTCAATGCGCGTACGCCAAATCAGATAGAAGAAAAAATTACAAACATATTTATCACAGTTGGAATACCGGCACATATAAAGGGGTATCAATTTTTGAGAGAAGCAATCAAATTGGCAATAGCAAATCCTGAAATCATCAATTCGATTACGAAAAAATTATATCCAACCATAGCAGAAAAATATGACACAAGCGCATCGAAAGTTGAGCGTGCAATACGACACGCAATTGAAGTGGCGTGGAATCGTGGCAAGATAGAGAATATCAACAATCTGTTTGGAATCAAAGTTTATTCAAGCAACGAAAAGCCAACCAATGGTGAATTTATTGCGCTCGTGGCAGACAAAATGTTGATTGAAGGGGCATAATTACAAAGGAAAGAATTTATCGCGGTAGATATGTTCTTTTTTTTGACGCAAATTTTGCTAAATTTTAGGAATTTGTGGATCGGTTGCTGTATTAATATTGAAAATCATTTATTTGTTTAACAAATTTTTTACAAATATTTTTCAAATATTTTTTAAATTCAGTAGACAAATAAATTTTCAATAATTATAATATACTAAGCAAAATTATAAGGAGAGTATTTATGGGAAAATCTACAAAACCTGTATGGATCTTATGTCCACGTTGCGAATTGAATTATATCAAAAAATCTGATCAATATTGCAATGTCTGCAAAAAAGAGATGAAACTCATCAAATCAAGTGAAGATGATATTGGAGATTTAGAGCTCTGTCCTATTTGCAAAATAAATTTTGTACAAAGTGATCAAGAGATTTGTGATAGTTGCAAACAGGAATTAGGCATAGTACCTAGCGAAGATGCCGAAGATAAAGAAGTGTCGGATTGGCACAAATATATTTCAGATGATGATGAAGAAGACGAAGATGAAGAAGAATCTGACGACTTTGACAATGATGATTTGGAAGATACATCTGGTATGGTAGATGATTTTGATTTTGCGGAAGATTTGGATAAGGATCTCGATTCAGACGATGACGAAGATGAAGATTTTGACCTAGATGTCCTAGATGATGAAGATGAGGATGATGACGAAGATGAGGACGATGATGATGAAGATGAGGACGAAGAGGAGGATGACTAAATAATAATTTTGACTTATCTTGTCGATAGTGTGTAATTTCGTTCTTTTTGTAAAAAATATCTAGGGGTGAGCTATGAAAAAAATGCCTAACACTATCGAAAATATAAAAAAAAAGATAATGGATCTAAAGGGCAAAGAGGTGAATTTATACATCAATCGCGGAAGGAGGAAGGTCAGTGCATATAGAGCGCGTATTGAGAATGTATATGCCAGCGTGTTCACGGTAAAATCCTGTTCATTAGATTTAGAATTCATCAACACTTATTCGTATAACGATATTCTCTGTGGAGAAGTAAAGATTTCAAACGATTGACATTTAATATGATTTTACATTATAATACTTGCTAGATAGCAAGTATTTTTTATATCAAGGAGATTGTATGAAAAATTTTAATCCAATTCGAGGAACGTATGATTATTTACCGAAAGAAGCGCGTTTGCGCGAATACGTTCGAACGACAATCCTTAATTCTTATCAGGAGAATGGGTACAATTTGATAGATACGCCAATTTTGGAAAGTCTTGAATTTTTAGATAGCAGTGAGGGTGGAGACAATTTGCGTTTGATGTTCAAAACGATCAAACGAGGAGAAAAATTAGATTTGACAAAAGAAAATTTATGCGAATCTGATATCGTAGAAGAAGGCCTTAGATACGATTTGACAGTTCCTTTAGCAAGGATGTATTCTAATAATAGAGAGAAACTGCCAACTCCGTTTCGAACCATTCAGATTGGCTCGGCTTTTCGGGCAGAGCGCCCACAAAAGGGACGGAATCGTCAATTTACTCAATGCGATATAGATGTTTTTGGAGATAGTTCGATCAATGCTGAATTAGAATTGATAAAAACTTGTTTTGATACATTGGAACGTTTGGGATTTGCGAATCTTACTTTAAGAATCAATGATAGAGAAATATTAAATCGATTGGTACGATTTGCTGGATTTGAAGATGATGAACTCAATACCGTGTGTGTCACACTTGATAAAATTGACAAAATTTCTATTACAGGGGTTATGATGGAACTCATAGAGAAGGGTTTTGCCACTGAAAAGATAAATAAACTAGTGGATATAGTGAACGATATTGAGAAAAATGGCTTGCAGGCAAGTGAAAACTATGGTGTGAGTGCTGAAAAGATATCTAATTTAAATTATTTGATAAATTCACTAAATCACTTGACAAAAAATCGATATACTATCAAATATGATATCTCAATTGTTCGCGGTCAGGGCTATTATACAGGAACGGTATATGAAATGTATACAGAAGGATTTTCGGGAGCAATAGGTGGCGGTGGCAGATATGATAAAATGGTGGAAAAGTTCTCAGGCATCGCGTGTCCGGCTGTGGGCATTTGCTTAGGATTTGAACCTATTTGTATGTTATTAAAGGATAGACAAAATCAGCTTGATATTAGGAAGAATTTAATATTGATATATGACAATGATGACGATATAATAGAAGTGTTTAGATTGAAAGACAAATTGAAGAGGGAATATAACGTTGCCCTATATTTGCGTCCAAAAAATAGTAAAAATTTTTATACAAAAATTGGAGAAGTGGCAGATATGGTGACCAGCGTAAAAGAGCAAAAAGAAAACAAGTCATTTAAAATTTTATAATTTAATATTTTGATTAATCTCAAAGAAAAATGATGTAAAAACTAAGGAGAAATTATGGATAAATATAGTGAAATAAGGGTGCCTATTAGTCACGACAACCCGAGCATTAGAAGACACGAAAGAAAGTGTGTATTATGTGGGAAGTGCAAAGACGTGTGCAAGAAAAAGATGGGAGTCGCAGGATATTGGAAGTATGATAGCGAGGATATAGTATGCATAAATTGTGGACAATGTGCCAATGTCTGCCCTGTCGAATCTATTGTAGAACAAGATAGTACAGAGGCATTGATGTCTGCAATTAATGATCCAAGAAAAAAAGTGATTGTGATGACTAGTCCTGCGGTGAGAGTTTCTTTAGGTGAAATGTTTGATCTTCCTGCTGGTGAATTCGTGGCAGGCAAAATGGTCTCATTGTTGAAACATTTAGGAGTGGATTATGTTTTTGATGTCACGTTTGGTGCAGATCTCACTATTATGGAAGAGGCGAGTGAATTGATTGAAAGGATAAAGAGCGAAAAGAATTTACCTCAATTTACAAGCTGTTGTCCAGCGTGGGTGAAATTTGTCGAAACGTTTTATCCACAATTTATTCCTAATTTATCCACTTGTAGAAGCCCTATAGGGATGCAGGCAAGTGTGTTGAAAAATTATTTTGCCAAGTTGATCAAAATTGATCCTAGCGATCTGATCGTGGTAGCTATGACTCCGTGCGTTGCAAAAAAATTCGAAGCAGGGAGAGAAGAATTGCGCTCGTACTATGGAAGAGATACCGATTTTGTAGTATCCGTAAGAGAGATAGGAAAACTTGCGAGGCGAAAAAAAATAAAATTTGATAAATTGAAGGATGAACCATTTGATACAGCCTTCAATACTGGCAGTGGCGCAGGAGTAATCTTTGGAGCAAGTGGAGGAGTGATGGAAGCGGCGGTGCGTACTGCATTCTATTTCACAACAGGAGAAAATCCTCCAAAAGATTTATTACAATTCAAAAAACTGCGAGGATATAAGGATGTCAAGACGGCTTCTGTAAATTTGCTTGGGAAAGAAATTAAATTATGTGTAATCTTTGGCACAATGCAGGCGAGGATTGTGTTAGATAAATTGAAGACAAAGAAGTATGATATGATTGAAGTGATGGCCTGTCCTAATGGTTGTGTGGGCGGAGGTGGTCAGCCAAGGACTAATGATACTGACACTGTTGTGCAGAAGCGCGCTAAAGGACTGTATGATCAAGATGCGAAAATGGATATCAAATCTAGTTTTGAAAATCCAAACATTCAATTAATATATAAAGAATTTTTATCAGCGCCATTGAGTGATAACGCTAAGCGATATTTACATACTTCATATAGAGCACGCAAATATAAAAAATAAAATATATGATATCTACTAGAAAAAATCGAAACAAAAATATATCACTATCATATTAGTATGATTTTATGCGTATAGATTAAAGATAGTATCAAATATAATACAATTCAAGGAGAGAATATGGAAAAGACAGTAGAAGAAAGTAGGGCGGAATTTATCAAAATCTATAATGAAAATATTAAGAGAGAAGGAGCTGACAAACTTTTAGATTATTTGGTCAATTCAAGCAACTTCTTCACTTCTCCGGCGTCAGGCAGAAGGCATTCTGCTTATATTGGCGGATTATGTCAACATTCTTTGAACGTTTATCATCGTTTCAAGAAAAATATTATACAAGAATTTGGAGAAAATTATTCTGAAAGGATTTCGGATGAAAGCATTGCAATAATAGCACTATTGCACGATATTTGCAAGGTCAATACTTACACTCAAGATTATCGCAATCAAAAAGTGGATGGCCAGTGGGTGCAAGTGCCTTATTTTGCATATAACAACACATTACCTTATGGACACGGGGAAAAGTCTGTATATATAATCAGTGGATATATGCGGTTGACTAGAGAGGAAGCTATGGCAATTAATTGGCATATGGGAGGCTTTGATGCTCGTGCTCAAGTGGGGACGGATTTATCTGAGGCATATTCGCGTTTCCCAATGGCTGTGTTAATTCACGTGTCTGACTTGGAGGCTAGCTATCTAGATGAGAAATCAACGAATTAATTAAAAAAAAATAATTAATTCGATTAATTTAATAAAAAAAATAATTATTTATCTTTAAAATTAATTTTATTTAAAAATAATTTTTACGATATTTAATAAATATAACTTTTAAATTTTAAAAATATTATTATTTAAGGTGTTAAAATAGAAAAAAAATATATATATATTTATTTTTCACAACATTTTTTAACATTTATTTATTAAAATTATTAAAATATTTAATTTTCTAATAATCTAGTATAGAAAAAATATTCTTTAATAAGTTCTAAAAAAAATTTAAATTAAAAATTTATACTTTATTAATTGAAAACTATATATTATGCATAATTTTCAATTTGAAAAAATATGTTTTTTTTTCAATTTAAATATAAAAATATGAATTGATTATTTTAAAGGATTTAACAAAATAAATATATACGGCATAAAAACTTATGAGGTGAAAATGGCAGTAGCAAGTAATTTTTTAATTGGAGCAAATGATGAGCACGGAATTAATCCGCCGACAGTGGGTAAGCGCACTCCGATTATGCCGTACATTGGCAGAAGCTTTTATGAAAATGAATTTAATCGTCAGGCCAAATACGATTTTATTGTGGCGTGTCTAAGATGCGGATTTAATGTTTATGATATTCATCCAGAAGAGCAGGATGTGTCTATTTCGACTCGTGTAGTGCGTGCGAATAGAGCTGGGGTTAGTTTGATAGTGACTTTTGCATATAACGCATTTGGTACTGGTAATAGTTTTAATTCAGCCTCAGGATTTGAGGTGTATTATAGTCCGTACAATCCATATTCGAATGAAAGTAGACAACTGAGCGAAGAAGTGTTTGAAAAACTTAGTCAAAATCTTAGCACGAGAGCAAGATTTGTAGGCACTATTTCTATAGGGATATTGTCAAATGTGAATTGCCCATCAACATTGATAGAAGCGGGATTTATGACAAATTTTGACGAGGCAAAATTGATGTTAAATCCAATATTCGTTCGCAACGTGGCAGAGAGTGTTACACAAGGGGTATGTGAATTTTTAGGAGTGCCGTATGTTGCGCTAGAATTAAACAATTTTCCTTTAATAAGGCAGGGAGATAGAGGGAATTTCGTGCGGATTTTGCAATACCTTTTGAATGAATATGGATACGACTTGTCTGTAGATGGTATATATGGAGGGAATACATATCAAGCTGTAATAAATTTTCAACGCAACAACAATTTGGTTACGGATGGATTAGTGGGTTCGAACACTTGGAATGCATTGCTGAACCTAAATCCAAGTGCAACCTTGCTGAGAAATGGTAGTAGAAATAGTTCGGCGTTGTTTTTGCAAAAGCTTCTTTTGTCTTATTTATATCCTATCACAGATCTTGATGGAATATTTGGCCCAGAAACTGAACGTGCAGTACGTGCTTTTCAAAGTGAGAATGCTTTATCTGTGGATGGAATTGTAGGGCCAAACACTTGGAATAGTTTATTAAACAGTTCGGGTAGACCAAATCCAAATTAAAAGATAAAATCTATAAAAATATCACAAAATACGCATAAATTGTGCGTATTTTTGTTTTAAAATGATCAAAAATTAAAAATATGAAAAATAAATTATGTATAATCATTGTATTAATTGGACTGGTAGTTGCTGTGG
The DNA here is from genome assembly GCA_944377305.1 of uncultured Clostridia bacterium. GTDB lineage: Bacteria > Bacillota > Clostridia > Christensenellales > UBA1242 > Onthoplasma. The sequence goes on along the minus strand of CALWEL010000007.1, from coordinate 46,614 downwards.
CGATGTTTTTACCTGAGAATAAAGAATATGATTATCTTCGTCTACATATTCGTGCTAATAGCAATAGCAGTATTGATCAAAATGTTAAATATGAAATCAAAGATGGTTTGATTGATTTTTTGGCTCCATATTTCTGCTCAGTGTCTAGCAAAGAGGAAGCGATAGAGAGGACTCGCGCATTGACTGAACAAATGGAAGAGATATGTATGAAAATCTTAAGGGACAGAGGATTTAATTACTCTGTTAATGTAAAGATCAAAAACGAGTATTTTCCTACAAGGACATATTCAAACACTACTCTTGAATCGGGATATTATGATGCAGTAATCGTAGAGCTGGGGGAGGCTGAAGGAGATAATTGGTGGTGTGTGATGTATCCACCTTTGTGTTTTGTGAATAATTTTGAAAACTCTATCCAAATTAAGTATAAATCGAAGATTGTGGAATGGTTTAAAAATCTTTTCGATTGAGGAGGATGAATGAAAAAGTTATTAGTAGTATTGCTAGTAATGCTCTCTTTAACATTTGGAATTGTCGGGAGCGTAGGTGCTATCCAAGAAGCAAATGAAGAGAAAGCTGAAACTACGATAGCGCGAATTGATTCTGTAGATTCTGCTACAGCCAATATTACAGAAGTTCAAACTAGGCTAAAGAAGTGGGGTTATTATACTGGTAATGTGGACGGAATAAACGGACCTCTTACCATCAGTGCAGTCAAAAGGTTTCAAAAAAAATATGGCTTGGCTCAAGATGGAATAGTTGGATCTCTTACTGCTGCAAAAATGGGCATAAGTTTATCTAGTGGCTCAAGTTCGTCTAGTTATAGTAGTAATGATAGATATCTTTTGGCAAAAGTTATATATGCGGAAGCGCGTGGTGAAAGTTACACTGGACAAGTGGCTATCGGTGCTGTGGTGTTGAATAGGGTAGAAGATAGTAGATTTCCAAACACGATTGCTGGTGTAATATATCAACCTTGGGCGTTCACGGCTGTAAATGACGGACAAATCAATTTGGAGCCAAATGCTACTGCATATCAGGCTGCAGATGATGCGCTCAATGGCTGGGATCCAACTTATGGATCAATATATTATTACAATCCTGAGACGGCTACTAGCAAATGGATTTGGTCTACAACATACGTCACACAGATTGGCAAACATATATTTGCGGTATAAAAGGAGAATGTATGAAAAATAGAAAGATAATGAGCGTTGATTTTGAAGAAGAGAAGAATCAAGTGGAAAACAAAAAGAAAGAAGACGACAATACAAAGAAAAAAAGTCGCGCTCAAAAGTTAATGCCAGTTTTCATTGTAGCAATAGTAGCATTGCTGATAATATTGACGTGTGTTTTGATTGCATATTATCAAGTTTATAGTTCGAGCAAGCAAAATGCCAATGTGTTGGAAGGAGTTTATACCTCAAGCTATTATTCTATGGTGGACAATGTGAATAATCTAGCAGTAGATGTATCAAAATATTCAACATTGACCACAAAGCAATCAAAATTGGAGACATTACAGGATATTATGCTAGATTGCAATTATATTTTAGCAGGGCTAAGCGTGCTACCTATTGATGAAGAGAATGCTACCAGCGCGACAAAATTTTTTAATCAGGTAAATGGTCTTTGCGAAGCGTATTCAAACACGCTATACAAAGGTGAAACATTGACGCAAGAAGAAGAGTTGATTTTCGATAAAATAGGATTGGTTTTGGGCAAAATTAAAGAAAATTTGAATAAGCAAAACGCGAGTATGTATGATTCGGGATTCAATTTTGTAGATGCGTCTGTTTTTGACGATACGGGAATGAATGAATTATCTGCAGGGCTCGGGGATTTGACTTCTGAAAGTATAGATTATCCAGCAATGATTTTTGATGGACCTTTCTCAACAGCATTGGAGACGACAAAAGTCAGAGGCTTGAGCGAAAATGAAATTAGCAAAGTTGAAGCTAAAGATTATTTGAAAAATACAGTATATAAAAATAGATCGGATGTAAAAATCGAATTTGACAAGGAGACAAACGGAGACATTGCTACTTATGACTTTAATATCACTATCGACAAAAAGGGATTTTATGCACAAGTCAGCAAACGTGGTGGATTGCTCATCACAATCTCTGGGTATGCGGAATCTGGCGATCCGATTATGAAAAATGAACAGGCAACAGAGCTGGCTAAAACTTTTGCGAACAATATAGGGTTTGAAAGTATGGATTCGGTATGGCTAGAAATTCACAATAATGTAGCATATATTAATCTCGCACCAGTTATTGAAAATGTAATAATGTATCCTGATTTGGTCAAGGTGAAAGTGGATTTGACGAGTCAAGAAGTGATCGGTTTTGAAGCAGTGAATTATGCATTGAATCATATAGATCGAAATCCAGAGTATTTAGTAGATGTAGATGATGCTGAAAGTTTGCTGGGGTTTGATTACAATGTGTTGAAAGTCAGCAAGGCAGTCATTCGCTTGGATAGCGGAAAGGAAGTGTCAAGCTATGAATTTATTGTTGAACGAATAGATGGTATGTATTTTTACTATATTGATGCGAAGACAAATCAAATTGTGAAAACGATGAAACTTGTCACTACGCAAGGAGTGCAAAAATTAATATAAAAAAATAAATTTTATTAAAATACACGATAGATATTAGAAATTTCGTGTATTTTTATATTTTTTTTGTAAATTTTTTTATTATTTTAATTCTTTATATTAATTTATTAATGATAAAAACTTAAATGTTAGTAAAAAAATATAATATTGATATTTATTGATTATTTTTTTATCTTTAATATTCTAATTAATTATTTTTGAAATTGGTTAGAAATTGGGATATTAATTAATGTCTATAAATTAATTGGCAATTTTGAACAATGAATAATTTATTTCTTATATATTCAAAATATATAATCGAAAAGGTGCATTTTGAAATTGGTTTTAATTTTAAATAAAGTAGCACAATTTAAAATAAAATAAAACAATTTGTTTGTAATTTATTTTTCGTTATGTTATACTTGTTTTAAATTAAATAATTTATTTAATTAACATTAAATAATTTTCTCGAATCTCGGAGAAAATAAAAAGGGGAAGCATTTTGAAGGGGAAGAGTAAAGTTTTTTATAAGATTATAGTTTTATTAGTCGCGATGGTCACGGCGTTGGTATTTGTTGGATTAGTGAATAGAGAAAAAAGCGAAAAGATATTTGCCGCTCAAACAATTGCAGGGGAGAGTTTTAGTACAATTGACTCTAATAATTTGATTTTGTCGGCAGAAAAAGTAGCTGTAATATCCACTTCTGATAGTTCTACGCAAAATGATTTCAAGACTCCGTTATATTTAGACAGCGTGGGTGTGGAGACGGCGAACACTATGCTAGCGAGAAATAATGACCAATATTATTATTTAGAAATTCCTTATGGCGGTAATGATAAATATGTCATCAGCAATGGTGAATTCGTGATGCTGAATAATGATGAAATTCAATTAGAGGGTGACACGTATTATTATAATAATTTATATTCCTCATACATTCAATCTCAGACAGGTTCAGGTTACAGTGCGCAAAATATGGCTGAAGCTGTGATGATATCGTTCGGACAATATGTATACGATAGTACAGATGACTCTATTATTAAGGCGTCTGAGGACAGCGGGGCAAATATTCAATATATCAACATTGTAGCATATAGAAATGGCAGTTTAATTAACGATTTGCCGGGCGTAAGACAATATGGCAACAATACATATCAGGATTTTGTCTACATTATACCGCAAGCATCTGGGAACGAAGGATTTTATCAATTCAATATAACTTATAGATACAATGACACCACATACAATCAAACCTTTGAATTTTATATTTTATATGAAAGTTCATATTCTAGCGATGTAAGTTATGGGGGGACGTACTCTTATAGTACTTCTCCTACACTAAATTTGTATAATACAACATTCAATGCAGAAAATGGGGTATATAGATATTATTTGGGCAAATCTTCTTTGAATTATCCTACTCTCGTATATGATTATACAAAGTATAAAATGCAATATACTCTTACAGCAAATGGAAGAGTCACGACTTATGACTATGCCTGTGTCACCAATTCTACCTTAGGTGGAGAAAGTGCAAATTTGGTCTTGACGATCACAAATTCTACAGGTACAAGATATGAAACTTATACGTTGTCGAACTATGATTCAGAGAGAGAGAATAATATTGCAGTAATTCTTTTAACTGAGATGGGCAATTATGATTTCTCATTTGAATATTTGTATACGGGGTACAATTCCGGCAGTGCACCAAATATGAATTTGACTATATCAAATCAGTCTTTAGTGATATCTGGATTTGAATTAAAGTACTCTAAGGCAGATTATGAAGAGGCGCAGATGAGATATTTGACGCTATCAAAGAATGCTCGTGACTTGGTAGATTTGATTGTCCCTAATGGATATCAAAGGGATAGTGAACCATCAACTTCTTCTTTGGGTGTGGTGTATAGTTTAGATACTGCATCTCAAAATAAAGTTGGCACAGTGGAACTCAGTCAAGATGCCAATCTGAATCAAGATTATACTTCATCAAGCCATACCGCAGGTAGAACGTTATCAGAGAATGTTGTAAACGAAAGTGGGGTATATAAATTAAATGTCGATGCAGTCTCAGATTTAATTGATAGAGATAAAATAACTTATGAAAAGACGAATCAAGGATCATTATGGTTAAGTACAAATGATACATACACAGCGAATCAAAGTTTTTATTATTTCAGCAAAACAAAGTTTACAAGTGCAATTTTGAGTGATGATACACTTAATGGATATGCAATATATTCCAACCAAACTTCATTTAGTTCCACAGGGTATTATCTAATATTTATAAAGGTTGATGTAAACGGCTTCACTAGTGAACAGGCTCCAAATTATGACTATTATCAAGTCTTTGCCTTTCAGTATAGCACTGACACAATAAATATTAATGTCGTAGAATATGAAAACGAAATGGATGGAAAAGCTATCGGTTCAGGCGGATATACAAACAAAGATGTTAGGGTTTATTGGAAAGATCCAGATGTCTTTGAAAGAGGTATTAGTGCGAATTATTATAGTGTAAATAATCAATTTTATGATAAAGAGCAATTGCTAAATACTACGGCTTATCCTTTAGCCAATGGTCAAGTGCTAGGTCAAAATATTGACAATAGAGAGGGAGCTAGTTTCTTGATTGAACTTACAAGTGAAGGTAGGGCTGCATCGTATCGTACTTTTACAATTGATCGTCAACCTATCACAGGAGTTTCTGTCTATTCTGTAGTGACGACCACGAACGCAGCCGATGGAAGTCCTGCTTATGAATTTAGGACAAATGTCAATGGCGACTACGTAAGAATATCAAGTTCAATTACAGATTCGCTTGCTACGATATTTTGGAATGACAAGGCTAGTGGAGCAGGAATTACATTGACCTATACATTTACTCCATTTGTGCGAGATAGTTCAATTTCTCCTAGTCAGATTTTCTCATCATCTAGTGAGATATGGCACTCTACAAATTATAGATTGGGGACAACTGTTGGATCGTTTGATGATATATACAAAGCAGATTCAATAGGTAGCGAAATCCCTGATTCGTCAGTTTTGAGGAATCAAGGCATATATGTGTTTACACTGACAGACGCTGCAGGTAATAGTTGCAAATATCTATTCGTGATTGATTATACTGAAGCATTTTTTGAAGTGAATGGCAGTATGATGACACAGACCTCACAGCTATTTGGAGACGATGTGACTATCAATGTCGGCACACACAAAGTAGTGCAACTATTTGAAAATTCTACAGACACAAATACTGAATTGTATTCATTAATAAGGGCCACTTCAACTGCAGAATATGAACAATTGGGCTATTATGTTGAAAGTGATACAAATATTAATGCATTGAATCAGTTATTCTCGATTTTAAATAGCGATAACAAATATTATTTGAAAGTTCAAAATTCATCTTTGACCGCATATACGAATCAGGGAATAACAGATTCTAGATTGAGTATATCTACGATCAGTGCAAACAACCATACTAGAGTTATGACATATCAGGTGAGTTCGTCCACTAGTACTATTCGCACATTCTATCTATTAGGAGTGAATCAAGCGAATGTTGAGCCGAGAGACTCTGATTCGTTTGTCACATTAGAGATAAATAAAGACAATTCGCGCGGATCGGTTTATTATAGTCAGGATAGATTCACGATCAATGACTTGGGAAATTCTAATGTATTCAAATTAGATACAGGTAGTGACAATGAAGCAAATGGCGTAACCTATAACGGACTGGAAGGAGCTTTTGCTACAAGTGACAATTATGTGGCATTTGTTTGGACACAGGGCTCTGGGTTGTATGAAGTGGCAGAAGTGAGTTATCAAAGATATGAATTGAATTTGTCAGAAGCTAGTTTTGATCAAGATAAATTCTATTATTATGCCTCAATCAATCCTAATAGTGTTATCTTATATAATAGTGATGGTGCACAAAATAGTGCCACTTATGACGATGCCAGCGATAGATATTTCGCGTTGTTAAATATCACAGATGGGCAGACAGGACAAGGATTATACGTGGTCACAAGAACTTATCGTGGAGATGATTCTACTGATTACGGAGATGACAAACGTGTGCAAAATTATTACTTTATTGTGGATAGAAACGAGATCATTGATGTTACTAACGCAATAAATGGTGGATATATTACAATAGGATTATTGGAAAGAGAAACAGAATACAATTCATTCTCTCAAATAGGTACGCAGACTGGACGTCTAGATTATATTGAAGATGAAATTGTAAACAACATTTATAATCTTTATCTTAGTACGGATAAGCTTCCTGCCACATTGAATGTACCTGTAGGTAAATACTTTGGAGGTTCGTATGGCAGTACATATTATGCAGGTCGTTTGATATTTGATGTCTATTTCAAAGATACTCAAAATCAACTTAGTGGAGCAGATAGAGGAAAAACTATCAAACTATTTGATATAGATATAGAAGAAAGCGCAGATGTTTCAAACTATAATAACGGTTATTATATTATTGACATTGATAGGTATTTGTCAGAGATGTCTTTAAGTCTAAGGAATAGATTTATCCGAGAGGACAATGAAGGCAATTGGCTATGCCTCAATGGAGATTATGTCGTTGTTATACGTGACCTTGTGGAAGGGAGTTCGGGTAGTCATCAAAAAATCATAGGATTTAGATTGCAAAATAGTGAGCCAACCACAGATGTTTATTCTGTTCCTCAAAAAGATAATACGGTAAACAATGCGATTTATGAAGCCGAAAAGATTGGTGGAACATACACATTGACTACAAGTGAAGAGTTTGTAAAAATTGATCTCAATGAATATAATCCTAATAGTTTGAATGCTGAGGTTGATGTGAATTATTTAGTAGTAAACAGGACTTTGAATGGCGTCACTACAGAATATATCAATTATAGATATTCAAACACAGGAGGTGAGTACAATCTAGATAACGAATCGGATGTAGTACAAAACATTAGAGACGAACAGGGAAATTTGAGTAGAGTGATCACCCTCGACACGTATTTACGCGATTCGAATGGCAATATTGACTTAGACAGTTTGAATCAAACTTTATCTTATGATATTACAATCAGGTACAAACTGAGCTCTGATACCAACAATGAAGATTATATCAACTGCTACTATTATTATAATGCAGAGGGAGAAATGGTTGAATACTATGAAACTCATTATATAGTGTTGATAGATAGGATACCGCCAGAAAACAATATCAATTATCTTTTAGAAAATGACACGCTTGTAGATTACTATATTGAAGAAAGTGCGGTCGATATGTTCGAGAGCGCTGTATATGAAGACAATTCAGGAGTCTATTTTGTAAATCAATACACGGCATATTATCAAGAAAAAGATGAAAGCAAAATTTATGCATTCAGAGTCGATGATGAAACTCCGTTTGACACTACAGATATTTCGACTTTGTATTTTAGAGTACTTGAGGGCGGACTGAGTTCAGTTAATCTGAATTTGCCAGTCACAAATTATGCGAGTTATTCGTCAGTCACAAATCTATCAAATATAAATGCTTATGCAGGACTGTTTACTAATAGTCAGTATGGACAGTATATTGAAATCTTAGAGCAAGACAGTGCAGGAAATACAACTCAATATGTAATATTTTATTCCGCGGGTGGAGATTATGATGCTCTTGAAATGACATTCAATGTTACAAGAGTTTCGGAAGGTGCAATCGATGATGAAAATGTAGAATTCAGCCTTCAGTCGGATAGTTTAAATAATAGTTTGACAATATTTGATATCAATTTGCCAGGTCAAGAAGTGTTCAATGTAATTAGTGATAATATAGTAGATAGATTCTATAGAATAGAACTTGTCAGTATGTTGGGAAACATTTATTATATAAATACGAATGGTAGTACAGAATTTACAAATGATGGGCTCGCACAAGAGATCATAAATATGATCAAAAATGCAGGTCAAGGTAACTACATTTTAAGATTATATTCAAGGACCAATAGATATTCTACCACACTTAATTATTACGACGTAAACGAACGAATTGAATTGAATATTTTGAATTTGGTTGAAAAGGTTAATGGTAGTTATAGCATAAATTTGGCTGGAGCTAACGTTACTTTCAATGGCATAACATATTACGCTGAAAGAATTATTATAAGGCACAATGGAGAAGCGAATACATATATTTGTAGACCAGAAAATGGGCAGTACAATTATTATTTGTATTCAGAATTAGATAATAGTTATACGTTGGTGTCTAATATTATTGCAGATTTGGAGGATGGCACATATCAAATAGAGATGACGGACGCCTTTTCAGAGACGTCATATCATAGATTTAACACTCAGGGAGAAGATTTTTATTCGCTTGAATTTGAAGGGGGAAATTATTATGAATTGTCGAATGTACATTATTCATTCAATCAAGCGACAATTAGATACAACAGTGAAGTCTATCCAAATATAAATGTGATTTATTCTATCAGTGGTATAAACAATCAAACGGTAGCCTCGAATGAAAATTCGGTCACTTTCAGTGGCACAGAGATAATCAACATAGATAGGACAAATGGAGTGATTAATATAATTCCATACTTTGGTTCGAACAATCTTGGAGAGGCTTTGCGCGTGACAGTTCAACTAATATTTAATAATGAAGTGGAATTCGTATACAATGTCGTTGTTGATACGCGCACGGGTGCTGTTAATTTGAGAGACACCAACAATTCCAGTCAAGGAATGGAAGTGGATATAAATACAGACTTTGAAGATACAGCATATTCTACTACCGGTTCTGGTACAATGAATTTGACTTGGAACAAGTTGGAAAACGACTATTTTAACTATATCTATTTGTTGCACGAAGAAATGTTGACTGGAGAGTATGTTACTGAAAATTTATCTGATTATTCTTCTTGGGTTATCAACACAGGTAGTGATAGCACAGGTAGCTACAAGTTTGAAATTCAGATTTATACCAAAGATGGATTATATTTAGGGAATAAAGTATATTCATTCTCTGTTCAGGCAGTGGTAAACCAGTTGTATTACGTTCAAACAGGCAATAATGAAGCTGTAGGACAAAATTCATCCTTTACATTTGCGGAATTGGAAGGCTTGCAGAATATCGGATTATCAATCAATAATATAGTGAGCAGATTAAATTTGACTTCTGCCGATCAGTTGCCAAGCATTGAAATACCTTTATATATTAGTAATGAAAATCTATTTGTAGTCATCTCTACCGATCAAGGAGCATCTCAAGCCTCATATTCAATTACATTCGGTACCTATAGATTTGAGATATATCGAATTTATACCAGCACCTATAGTCTGTATTTGGGTATCTTGTATGTGCAAGAAACTGATAATGTAGTCAACAACATTCGAATGAACACTAATGAGTTGGCAGTCAATACTAGTCTATCTTATACATATTCAGGGACTCAAAGCGATATATTTAATTTGATATTTGATCAAATATTACCGATTGACAATTTACTCACGAGAAAGAATACCTTATTACTAGATGTGTACTATGATGATGAATTTGTCAAGACTGTAGACACCAATAATTTAGGCACGACAGTGAATTTTAGGATCCAGGGAAATGGAAAATATAGTTTTGTATTTAGGGATTTAGCTCAAAATATCCATACTTTCAGTACAAACACTGGAATTACACAAAATAGTATTGATATTTTAATATTGAGGGAAGTAGTCATCACCATAAATGGAGAATCGCCAATAGATAATGCATACTATAATGGAGAGATTGCTTTGAGCGTGTACAACCCATCTATGTACAATCTAGGATCAATAGAATTGTATGCTACGAGAAATGGCTCAAGTTATAACCCCGAAAAATCGCAATACAACTATACTTTTGCAAATTATGGTACATATAGAGTGACGGTCAGTGCAACTTATGGCGAGGGGGAGGATTTGATCACTCTTAGAAAAGTCTTAGTATTTACTATAGTAAATGAGAATGAGGCAAGAGAAGCGATTGATCTGACTAGCCTTGGAGGATATTCAATCAGCAAAGTTATGAATAATCTTGGAGTTGATATAACTACAAATTTCTTAGACATCTTGAATATTAATAGTGGAATGGATGGGATGCTTTTGACTTACGATAAGATGATTGAAAATAGTTCATCGCTTGGGATATCTAGTGGGAAGCAGATGTTTACTCTCACTTATCTTGTCTCAGATGGTATATATCCAGATCGAGAAGTGACATTCAGTTTCACTATCAACAATGAAATACCAAACATCGAGTGTTCGCTTGATTATGGAGAGAGCACGAAAGACGGCTTTACAATTCGATACAATCCGGGCATAATCTACGACCAAGTGGGAGATTCATTGTTGTATATAAATAATACACTTGTTATTACAATTGATGAAAATTCTCCTACCGAGCTGATGGAAACGGAAAGGACAGAAGATAGAGATGGTGCGGGAGATTATTATATACGTTTGATTAGTTCATCAGGGAATGTGATTTTGAGCTACAAAGTGGAGATCAAAGAGCCGTTGAATGTATGGGCGATTGTGATAATTGTGGTAGTCTCGGTAATTGTTATAGCTGTAATTACAATAATTATTGTATTGAGAACTAGAATGAGGATTAGATAATGAAAAATACGCATACTGAAAAATTGATAGTAAATGATACAGAAATAGATTTTGATTTAAAAGTACCGGCAATTGAGCTAATGCGATTGTTGGAGATCGCTACATTCAATCACGCTGATGAAATGGGATTGGATCACGATACAATGATCGAGCGAGATAACGCCTTTTGGGTGGTTAGCAAAATGAAAATGCAAATCAAAGGTGAGATACATAGTCAAGACAAACTTATAATCAAAACTTGGACTCATACACCTGGAATGATACGTTTTAATCGTGATTGCACGCTGAAAGTGAAAAATAGCATCAAAGTTAAGGCAACTGCTGAATGGTGTTGTCTTGACTTTGAGACTAGAAAACTTAGAAAGGCAAGTTCAATCAAATATCCAAAACTTGAGATGGAAGAAAAAGTTGAACTTGACCTACCATACACAAATCTAAAGCTGGAGGTAGGCGAAGCTGACTATATTTATTCTCGCAAAATACGCACAACAGATATAGATATAAACAATCACACCAATAATTTAAAATATAATATCATTGCATTTGATGCATTAGATATCAATGAACTTAAAGCAATTGATATCAAAGAATATGAAATTTATTTTGTCAACGAATCTAAATACGGCGATGAAATAAAAGTTTATAAGAAAAAAATCAAAGATTATATTTATATTGAAGGTAAGATTGAGGATAAAACTATATTTAGATCAGTAATTAAATATAAGAAAAAGAAAAATTAATAATCTAAAAAAGAGAATTTCGTTTATTCTCTTTTTTTATGATTATTGTCTATTGTTTTATAACATCTATGATTTTTTAGAATTTTCGGATTTATATCGTTTGGTTGATTTCATTTTGATTGATTTGCTCTATAGAAATGGGGCCAAAGGCGGTGTGAGAGGAGAACAAGTTCTCTTATTCTTCTTTATATACTGCATAATTCGTTTCCATTTTTGAAGAACTATTAGTTTGATCTATAGAATTGATCTGAGAAGTTTGATCTTTTGTATTCGAATCTTCTTCTTGATTTGTTTGCTTTATGAAAAAGTTTTTTTCATTTGTCGAAGATTCATTTGCTATCGTTTGATCGATTTGAGAAGTGTGATTGATTTTTGGGGTGGTGGATTTCTTTTTGCTTGCTTCCCGTCCTTTCAGTTCTTGGAAAAATACTTCTCCTTCGTGTGACTGAAAATAAACTCCAACAATTCCTTTTTTCTTACTACTAAGGATGAAATATGCGGCTCGTTTTCTAGCTCCGCCGACGATATAGCCAACTTTTTTTGAATTTGGTTCGACAAATACATTATAGGCACGCAATCTACCTTGATTGTCAATAATCGTAATACCATCAAAATTCAGCATATTGATAAATAGATCTGCGAACGCTTGTAATTTTGCTTCACTATAACTTTTAGTTTGGGTAAAAAGTTTACTAAAACTTATAGGTTCTTTCAGCCAAATTCCATCATCAAACAAACCGGTGTCTTTATAGTCTTTATCTACAATCACACAAATAGCTCCATTGACATCATTCATAACATTCGTGAATATGTTTAGGTACATATTTTTCATATCTTGCAACTTGCGTTGAGTGGTGCGCAATTTTGAAAAGGTGACATCAACGAATTCTCTGATCTCAGTTGCAAATACATTTGCCTTAGATTTATCCAACGAAAAATTTACAGTCAAGTCATTTCCGCTGATAGAGTGGAGAAGCATCGTGTAGAAATTGAGTGGTCTAGCTATGATGCAGTGCATTTTACTGGTACGGTCTTTTAATGTTGTATTTTCTTGCAAAACTTGTAGGAAATTTTTATCTTTTATGCTTCTAAACGACATAATCAAGCCATAACTAATTTTATTGTCTTTGATATCAATGTATAAACACCAATCATTTTTTGCGATTGCCAAGATAGATTTTAGACGAGAATTAAACATTGTGGCATCATTATCCTCAAACAAAGTCAACAAACTTGATTTTGGGATGGTTCTAATTATCGCTTCTATATTGTCTGTAAAAATTATTTTAGGTTTGATTTTCATCCCTTCTTCTGAGTAATTCATAATGTCATTAAATTTATTCAAAAAATGCGACATCAATAGTGGAGGAAAGTTTTCAAACTCTGTTTCAAAAAAAGATTTTACACTTTCTTTTGCGCTATCAAAAAAAATCATTTCATTCATATTCCACCACTCTTTTTAATGAATATAACAATTTTTATTTTAATAAGCAAATAATTTATGAAAAAAATTTAAAAAAGTTCGAAAAACAATGTAAAATTGATTGACAAATATTATTTAATATTAATTAAAAAATGTTATTGCTTGTTTTTATAATAAAGCAATTCATTTTTTAACCTATTGCATTCGGACTGTTTTTCTTTCAATTCTTTTAATAATTTTTGATTGCTGATGTTCATATTGATGATTTCGTATCGCGTCTCCAATTCAATTTTTTTTCGAACCACACCAATTAGACCTTTGAATAGAGCTGTTATATCTTCGTCCGAAATCTGTGGAGGCATTACAATTAAATTGCAGTTACTTTTATTAGATTTATCAATTTTGTTTTGATTTTCTTTTTTATCCATATTGATATTTTTCCCCTAATATAAAATTCTAACAGTCTTAGAGAGTATTTGTTTGTAGAAATTTAAAATAAAGCAAGTTTTATTGACATTTTTCATAAATATTAATATGAAATATTTAATATCAAAGTTTCCTTGTTCGCTTCTTGGCAAGGAATGCTATCGTATAGATAAAAATGTTAAGTATGAATTGAAAAATATTGATGATTCATTTTACACTGTTTTTGGAGAGAATGGGGAGCTGCCCACTTGTATAAATTTTAAAGATCAAAACGCATCAAAAGCAAATATTCTATGCTTTAATTATAATTCAGATAATTACATAATTTTGTTTCCACAAGTGCTATTACCAAATAGTGTATATCTTTTGAAATTGAAAAATCAAGAAATTGTAATATCCTTAAGTGAAGAACTTTGCATCTCGATAGATTCAGAATTGATACTTCGAACAAAGGTCAATAAGTTGATTTATTCACATTATGAAATGAGAGAGGACTATTGTTTAGCTTATTTTGAAGGGGAAAGGAATTATATTGTTATAATTAAGGACAAACAAATTTGTTGTGCAGACTACTACGATGAGATCAATGTTGGCGAACAAGAAATTTATTTTATGAAACGGCTCGAAGATAGTTTAAATCACGGAAAGGTATATTTGATAAAAGATAAAAAATTTGATAGTTATTTGATCTATTTAGATGACGAAGATATGAATTTGAGTACCGAGTTTACTATGGTAATATTTATAGATGCGCTTCAAGCTGGAAATTTTGAATATTGCAATCGACTATTAGACGAAGACATCCGTCAAGAAAGTGCTAAGGAAATTGCCAATTTTTTCCCTGGATTTGATGACTATATTCCGCTTGAAATTGACAAAGTAGCATTGATTAAAAAAAATACCCTTGCGGGCATTTTTGAATTTAAAGTATCAGAGAGCAAAATAGAAAATATTATTGAAAAATGAAGATTTTAATCAAAAAATTTGAGATATCAAAAAAATCTAAACCAAAATGGCTTAGATATTTTATTATCATTTGGTAACTGTCTATGTTAAACATAGGAAATTTATTAATATACCATATTTTTTATATTTAAACTAAATATCATTTTATTGATTCTTGCTACAAAAAGGTTTGTTATAACAATTCTTTAGAATTTGCATTTAAAACATTTACACCATTTGCAGTTTTAATTTTATTCATTTATTTTTTCTGCTTGCTCAACGCGTTCTGATTTGTTTGACAAATCAAATATTTTGTTTAAGATCACATACAATGGATATGAGGCTTGACATACCACGATCAAGAATAAGACATCAGTGTATGAAATTGATACATATCTGAATAGTTCTGGAATGCAGACAATACAAGTGATGCATATACTTAGACAGATAATATACATCATTGATTTGAACCAATTGAACGGACGACACATTCTAAACAATGCGATAAATCCAACGACGATTATTGCCAAAGATGCCATAGTGACTAGCACTTCGGTGCGAATTCCTGTGAATATTTGATATATATACATAGCTATTGTCACACTGAATAGGCAAATTCCAGCAGGCAGTGCATTTTTTAATAAGTTTGATAAAAATTTCCCTTTGATTCTGTTGATGTTGGGTTGTAGGGCAAGGAAGAATGACGGTAGCCCTATGACAAACATCTCAAGAAGGATAAACTGAATAGGAGAGAATGGATATGTCTTGTTCATACATAGTACGAAGATTGCTATAGAAATAGCGAAAATTGTTTTCATCAGGAACAAAGAGGATGATTTCTGAATGTTGTTTACCACGCGTCTACCTTCTGCCACAACGCTAGGCATCGAACTAAAGTTGCTATCCAGCAATACGAGCTGGCTGACGCTTCGTGCCGCGTCACTACCTGCGGCAATAGCGATAGAGCAATCCGCTTCTTTTAGGGCTAGGATATCATTCACTCCATCGCCAGTCATTGCAACCGTTTTGCCCTGAGATTTTAGAGTCTTCACCAAGATTGCTTTTTGTTCTGGACTAACTCTTCCAAAAATTGAATATTTTGTCGCTACTTCCATAACTTCATTATTGCTGAGTCCTTGCAAACTTATATATTTATCATAGTTTTCTACTCCGCATCGTCTCGCCACTTCGCTAACGGTGATAGGATTATCTCCTGAAATAATTTTTATATCCACATCATTTTGTTTAAACCATTCGATAGTCTTGGGAGCATCTTTTCTGATATTGTCCTGTAGAAGTATGAATGCAATGGGCTTGGAGCTAGCATTAGAAAAATTTTTGTCGCATTCGGTCAGCAAAAGTACGCGATATCCGTTTGTAGCATAATTTTCAGCCTTGGTCTTCAATTCTTGACTCGGCTTATCAATTACGTATTCATACGCTCCTAATTTGTATGCATTAGAATTTTTGAATTTGCAACCCATAAATTTTCGTTCAGATGAAAATGGTATTGATTTTTCAGCAGTATAAGTAGGCTTGCCGAAATATGATTTTAACGCAAGAGCTGTGTGATTTGCATCGTGAAAAGAGGCTACCATTGAAGCTACAATTTTATCTACTTCTTTATCAGTTTTATTGGATAGAAGTTCAACACTTTTCACGCTCATTGATCCGTTTGTCAAAGTTCCTGTTTTATCAAGACACAGCACGTTTGTTCGTGCCAGCATTTCGATGCAATATAATTCTTGTACCAATGTGTGCTTTTTTGATAATCGTATCACGCTCACTGCCAACGCAACAGAAGTGAGCAAAAACATACCTGCAGGTATCATTGCAATGATGCAACCACTTGTTTTAGTAATCACCATATATGATAGGGAATATTCTAATGCTGGATTATCTGAATAGTATGAATAATTGTTATATAACATCATTATTGCAATTGGCACCATAAATATTGTGATGATTTTTATAAGAGTCCTAAGGGATGTCAAAAGTTCGCTCTTTGCCTGTTTGAAAGTCTTTGCTTTTTGGCTAAGTTGAGATATGTAGTTCTCGTCTCCAATTTTATTGACTTTCGCTTTGCAAGATCCACTAGATATAAAACTTCCGCCTAGCAGACTATCGCCTTCCATCTTTTTAACTGGTTGACTTTCGCCAGTGAGCAAACTTTCATTCACTTCGACTTGTCCAGACAATACGATGCTATCGCAGGCAATTTGCATTCCAGGGTTTAGGCACAGTACATCGTCAAGCACAACTTCTGTCTTGTATATTTCTTCTTCCTCGCCATCGCGCACAACTTTTGTAAAATTTGAATTTGTTAGGGATAATTTATCAATAATTCGCTTGGCTTTTGTCTCTTGTACAATTCCAATAACGGTATTCAATATAACAATCACCATAAACAGCAAATCAGAATATGCTCCCACCACAATCAATGCGCACGCGACTATTAGGCAGGTCATATTGAAAAAAGTAAAAATATTTTTAATAAAAATGCTGGCTAAACTTTTGCTTGTTTTTAGTTTTGATATATTCAAGAGATTCTCTTCGTTGCGCTTATTTACTTCGTTTGCAGTCAAGCCCACTTTAGGATCGGGATTAAAACGAACGATAGAGTGGCTATCTAACTTTGATTTATTTTTTTTCGATTTCTTTTTCTCAGTATTTTTATTCATAATTCTCTCTGATAATTATATTAACATAAATATATGATTTTAACAAATAGATAGCCAATATTTTTAACATATTGCAAAAATTTTTCATAAAAACTATCGGAGGTAGTATGGAATTAGGAAATATTAAAGTTAGGCTGGATAAACCATATCCAAAAATAGTCAACGCAACCAACGATCAAATGACGGTAAACATATTGAAAAATTTAGCCGGGTCACGTACCAGCGAATTGACCGCAGTCCTGCAATATATTTATCAATCTGTTATAGCAGATAAAAGTGCGGATGAAATAGGTGCAATATTTGAAGAAATTGGGATTGTAGAGATGACCCATTTAGATCTATTGATGCACGCAATTACAGATTTCGGAGGTACGCCAAAATATGAAGACAGTCAAGGAAATCAATTCAACTCAAATTATATTAATTATACTGTCAAATTAAAAGAAATGTTGAATAACAATATTTTGGCTGAACAGCGAGCGATAGAACAATATAACGAGGCGATTAAGCGAGTCAAAAATGAAAGTTTGAAAGAATTATTTAGACGAATAATTCAAGATGAAGAATTGCACATCAAAGTGTTTAAATATTTAAAAGATAGCGTGGAATTTTTATCTATATAAATTGACAAATTAATTTTTCATAAATTTCAAAATATAATCATAAAATATCAATATGATAAAGATAAAATTTAAAATTGTCATTTAAAAATGCATAGTTTTTCTTTAATAAATAATATTTTTATATAAATTTGTTATAGTTGTAGTATTTCATTTTTTTATTTATTGTTGAATAAATAATTTAATATATAAAATTTATTAAAAATATTTAAAATCGAAGAAAAAATTAATAAAAATCAACACTTTTACCAATTTTTTTTGATTTTTTATTTATTTTATTCATTTGCAATACAACATTAATTCTCGCAATTTTCCATATTTGTTTATTTCTTTTAGATTTTTTTTGTTTATAACGGCGTGCTCTTTTATCAACAATTCGTTGTTGAAATTAAATATGTCTTTTGTACAAATTCTTCCGATTAGAAAATCTGCATTTTGAATTGTTGGTTTTTTAATATCTTCTAAAAGTACTGCATTCTTTTTTCCTTCATTTTCTACAGGAAGGATCTGTGCGGGTTGTATTTTTTCTGATTTAAAAAATTTCGGAGTTTTGGTTGGGATAAATTTATTTACATTGATCTTATCATTTTCTTCATAAAATATTATAGTATTTTTACCAAACGATGCAAGCGACTTGACCCCTATAGTTTGATTGTTGTCCAATGCAAATTTTTCAGTCACAAATCTTTCGTTGACACATATTTCGCGCACAATTCCTAAATATTCTCCCTTGATAGTATAAGCTTTTGAGTTTATCGGACATAGATAATATTCGCATTCTTCCACTTTTAAACTGATAGCTTGATTATTTTTTACAGTTATTGCATTTTTACCTATATGATAAATGTTTTTGGTGGGCAAAATTAGGCGCGTGTCATTCTCTCCAATTAATTCAAGTTGGATTAATTTTTTCATTTTTTTATCAAAATACAATTTGTCCACGACACCTATCAATTCACCTTCGTACAAGGATAGAACATTCAGTGATAAAAATTCATTACAATAATACATATTTTACCTCTAGATAATAATATGTTTCAAATTTTCAATTATGATTTTTCAAAAATAATATTAATATTAATTTTTGTCTATTTTATTTGATTTATAGCGAATATTTGGGTATAATAATTAAAAATAGGGGTAGTATGAAAAAATTTAAAATATTTATTCTTTTAATGCTTTTGATAGTGCCGATCTCATTGTCAGCTTGTGGAAATGAGAATAAAGACACCCTGTCCACTCCAGCCAATTTGACTGTAGAGAGTGGGGGTTTGATCACGTTTGAGCGTGTAGAAGATGAGCAGTATTATACGATTTTGATTGATGATCAAAAGATCAATGTTTTTCCTAATAATTCAAATGTTGAGTTGTATAATGAAAATGGAAAAAACTATTTACAGTACGATGCGTCTAAGATCTTCGTCTTGGGCGAGAGCTATGCCGTGAGAGTCCAAGCAAAAGCCGAGGGGAAACGAGATAGTGCATATTCAGCAGTCGTTTCATATACACATACTATACCTATGTCGAAACCTACGAACATTCAAATCAATGGTACGGTGCTTACTTGGGACGCTGTAGAAAATGCAAATTTGTACTTTGTGAAAGTGCTCTCTCCTACAGATAATATAATAGCAGATGATAGTGAGACAATTGCGCAGGCTGAACTTACTACATACCAATTTAGGACTAATAGATTTGATTTTTCTTCAATTTTGACGAGTGCAGGGAATTATAAATTTTATATAAATGCAGTCAGTAGTGATACTAATTATATTCAGAGCGGATATTCTAGCAAAGTTATTTATAAAAATGTGGTCGATTTGGCTACTCCTACCAATTCACAAATATTTGTCGTGAATGAATTGGATTTGGATTCAATGACATACGAAAATAATTTTCATTTAATATCTGTCATTGACAAAAATGCAAATGGTATCACAATCAGATCTGGCGAGTATCAAAAATCAGTTGAACTTAATGGATTAGAACCAAGCATAACTCAAAATGAAAATTTGCTTGATATTAATTTAAACGATTTCTTCAAAGATGTTTATATAAATGGTAGACTATATGATTTCAGTACGATTGGGCAACATTCTTTTCAGATCCAAACAAATTATTTGACCACCAATGAACAAAACAAATTTTATTTAGATTCAGAATTTAGTTCGGACATATTGATTGAAAAATATCAAATGTTAGATACACCGAATGTTGAATTGACCTATGACGAATTATCTGGTCGATACGTTGTCAACTGGACAGCCGGCGTAGATGACAACGTCAGCGGATATATGGTATATGTTGCCTATCCTTCGGGGATAGAGATGTACGAATTGGGCAAGAATAATAACTCAATGATTTTAGAAGCGGGTTTTATATCGGCGAGTGTGCAAGCGATAGGGTTGGGCAATTATTTGAATTCGCAAATGAGCAACTTCCTTTCAATTTATGATCAAGATATCAATGATATTATTTCCATACATTTGGATGGCAATATACTTAATTGGACGAATGTGGATGGCGCTAATTTCTTGATTGAAGTAGGCAATCAAGTGATTATCACAGAGAGTAATAGTTTAGATTTATCCAATATTTCTATAACTACAGATGAAATCAGTCTGACTATAATCAAGCCAAATTATTCTCCTAAAACAATCGCTCAGCGAATAAATTATTCAAAAAAATTAGCCACTCCAACAATTGAAGAAGGACAGGGATTTCAGACGAGCAATCCATATATATTAACATTCACTGGGGTAGACAACGCAATCGGATATTATATATATTTAAGCGCAGGAGATAGCGGAGAACCTGTGAGGGTTCAAGAGACATTTACGTCTACCACGATTGATTTATCTCAATATGTGATAAAACAAGGTCAGTATCGAAATTATTATGTTCAGATTCAAGCAGTGGCTTCACAATATAGTGAATATTCAAATAGCGATCTCACAGAATATGGGACACTTTCAATATCACATACGCGAGTATTGGACATGCCGCAGTTTTTGCAAGATGACAGAGGCAACTTAACTCCTATTGTTAAAAAAGTTGAAAACGGAATCACCAATTACTATTTATCTTTCTATGGAGTAGAGTACGCATATAGTTATGAGGTGATGGTCAATTTCAATACAATTAATGTCTCCAGTGACGGAACTACGGATCTATATGAGATCAACATTACGAACTATTTGTCTAGTGCCAATAGTTATACAATTATGGTGCGTGCACTCTCAAATCCTAATAGCGATGAGAATATAAAGGCTAGCAACTACAATTCGTATGATTATATTTTGTCAATGCAGTTAAATGAGGTTACGAACATTCGTATTACTGAAAATGATGGCAGGTACACGCTCTCATTTGATATTCAAGATAATGCAGATTCATATAGAGTCAGGATTGTCAAATTAAATGATGGAGGATATACCGATTATCTATATGATATAGGATTGATCAATCCGTTTGAAGTGGTGCAATCTACAGATATTACAGATTACGTGACCCAAGCTGGCGAATATTATATATATGTTACGGCTCTGGCGGGAAAAGATAGTTTTTATGGAGATTCTATAGAGTCGCAGACTTATGGTGTGCTAAATAAGCTAACGACTCTACTGACTCCTAGTGAAATCAATTTCCAGAATCAATCTGAAGATTCTTATTTAGTACAATGGGTGGGTGATGACAACGCTGACTATTATGTAATCAAAGTGACAGACACGACAGGCGTTAGTGTAGAGTATAAAGCATACAATACTACACAATACAATATCAATCCTAGTATCACATTGGAAGGAAATTATGCGGTGTCAATCAAAGCGGTTGTCGATGTTACTAGCGAAAATGCAGTCGAATACACATCTAGCCCGTTTAGTGAAGAAGTTTATTTGTATTACACATATAGCGAGCCGTTTGATTTTAAACGTTATAGTGTATATATGTATGGTGAAGAATATGATTTTTCAATAGAGAATGTTGTAGATTTAACTTATTTATTGTGGTATCATTATTTATTTGGAATAGATCCCGATTTGAATTTGGGCATATACTTAGAGTTGCAAGAGGAAGAGTCCGTTCACGAAGCAATTATTAGATTGGCAGATGAAGCCACGAACAGCAAGATCTATAATTTTGGAAGCGATGGTACGTGGCAAAGTCTTGTCACTTCAGGTACAGATGGTGCGTTGTTTGGATATGTCGCTAGATCATTGTTATCAATATATCCAGAAATGGCGGTACTCTCAAATTTTGAAATTTCACGCGAAGAGAATGATCAAATATTTAGATTGTACTACGAAAATGCGCTTGATGTGGAGAAAATAGATACGGATACGAACTTTATACAGATTGCTACTGATTATACAAACAATTATGAATATTTGGATTTATATTCAAGACGAAGTGATAGTTCACTATTTGCAATAGACAGTCTTCCAGAGATGAATGTTGCCACCACAGAACAATTAGTTATGGCAGTGCAATATGGTAGAAAACCAAATTTTGTAGATGACAATTCTATGGCAAGCATTGTGTATGAGAATGCAAAGGATGTATTACGAGCGATCATCAACAACAATATGACCGAGATTGAAAAAGTCAGTGCGATATTCGATTGGCTAGAATATGCGTATAATTTAAATTATTATTCAAATAGAATTTTGTCAGGAGATAATACGATTGAGGGAACGTTGGCCGATTATGGCAATAGAAAAGAATATTATTTAGAAGGGATTTTCTTGGATCTGTACAATTCTAATGTTGGCGGATATGATGGCGAATTTTATTTAGGTAATCGAAATGCCACTAGTGAATCATTTGCCAAAGCATTCACATTATTATGCGGTATTGAAGGGATTGAGTCAAGGAAAGTGAATGGTACATTTACTTATTCACTAGATTCGATAGGCAGTAGGACGAACACAATTGCTCATACTTGGAACAAAGTTTATATTGCTACTAGTTCGGATGAAGAAAATCGTGCGTGGTATTCAGTCGACATTACATACTCAGACAATAGATTCATTGCTTACAATTCATCAGAATGCTATAACTATAGCTCTCATCTATATTTTCTTGTTACAGATTCTTTCTTGAATTCTAGTTTGAGGGTTGAAGAAAATGAATTAATCAGTTATCCTTCTGCTACAACGAATTATGATTATTATGCAAATTCTAGTTTCAATATGACAGTAGATCAGTTGTATTCAATCGCTCCGTCTGATAATTTAGGAAGCAATATTGCAGATTTTGTATACAGCAAGAAATTTGAAGCCAATACACAAAACCTGTATCAGTTGTATGCAATGACTTCAGAGTATAGCCAATTGCAGGCGTATGTTATGAATGCAATAATGTATGCAAAATATTTGCAATTAGATGTGAATACATCGACGCATAGAAGCACTTTTGAATTCAAAGTGGACAATTCGGCAATGGGTGGCGGAACGCTCCCACAAAATGCAACTATTGCAGAAATTCTTACGACAATCAACACTTATTATTGTAATAGCATTAGCGAATATGCTCAGGCTCGAGTTCATTACGTTCAAGATACTTCCAATTTAGTTACTACTTATGTGTTCACTCTTGAATTTAATTAGTATAAAAAATCAATGATTAGTTAAACTAGATTTAATGAAAGTTGATGCAGTGAAAACATTAAATGAAATAAAAAGGAAACTGCACGATAGCGGAGATGTCAAATCCCGAACCGTGCAGTTTTTTGGCACGCAGATTTCATTGTGCTACATAGCACCTATCACGGACAATGAATTATTGAATAATACTCTAATATATCCTCTTATTAATTTTTCAGATGAAATAAAAGGAAAAGATATAGTAGATATTCTGTATGATAAAGTGTTAGCCAATCAAGAAGTGACTATCTTTACAGACCTACAATCTGCGGTGGACAAAATGCTAGCAGGCAATACTCTGATTTTAGTAGATTGTGCGGAAAAGATATTGGGCTGTGACATTGAAAAAATCACAGTTCGCGCAGTAGCAGAGCCTCCTACAAGTGTTGTGATCAAAGGTCCGCGCGAGGGATTTACAGAAAGTTTAAAGTATAATTTAGCACTTATACGAAAGCGTGTAAAATCAGATGATTTTGTGGTTAAAATGCTGGAATTAGGCAAGATGACCAAGACTCAAATCGCCGTAGTATATTATGATTCTATCGCGGACAAAGAAGTTGTAAAAGATGTGTTGAAAAGGCTAAATTCTATCAAAATTGATGGTGTGATAGATAGTCATTATTTGGTTTCATATTTACAGAGAAATAAAAATTCATTGTTTAAACAGGTCGGAGATACAGAAAAACCAGATATATTAGTAGGCAAAATGCTTGAGGGCAGGATAGGTATCATAGTAGATGGTAGTCCAATAGTGCTGACATTACCGTTTATTTTGCTAGAAGATTTGCAAAACAGTGATGATTATTATACTCAACCGATTAGGGTTACGTTTGTTCGCGCTTTAAGACTTGTGGGCGTTATTTTGGCTGTGTTACTTCCTGGCGTTTATATCGCACTTGAATTGTATCATTATAAGATTTTGCCAACCGAATTTTTAATCACCATTATGAATAGTACTCAAGGCATACCATTTTCGCCATTTATTGAAATTTTATTTGTTATATTACTCTTTGAAATCTTGTATGAAGCCAATATCAGGATGCCTCAATATTTCGGTATGGCTATGTCTATTGTAGGTGCATTGATATTAGGTGAGACCGCAGTCAATGCGGGGCTAGTGAGTCCTCCTGCTGTAATGATTGTAGCATTGTCGGGTATCACGTTTTATATAATTCCTGGACAAGCTTCTCAATTTAGTATTTTGCGATTGCTTGGTGTTGTGATAGGTGCAACTCTTGGGATTTATGGCATTTTACTGTTTTGTGTATTTATTCTCTCATATTTGTCCAATTTTGATAGTTACAAATCAGCCTATCTAGCACCAACTGCGCCGTATATTGAAGAAGATCAAAAAGATTCGTATATGCGAAAGACGATTGATGAGATGAAAAAACGTCCGAGATCAATATCTAATAATAAGGAAAATAACAATAGGAGATAGTATGAAGATCAATTATAGGCAACTATCAATTATAACCTTTATGAGTTTCATTGCTCTTAAATTTTTGGCACTTCCAAGTTTGCTTTATTTAGAAAGCAAAAATATGAGTATGTTTGTTTCTCTCGCATTGATGATAATTGACGGATTGTACGTATTCGTCATTTTGGATCTTATGAAAAAAAGCGGAGAAAAAAACATATATGAATTTATGAAAAATTGTTTAGGGACTATGCTTACAAAAATAATTTTAATCTTGTTAATTTTAAAATATGCGCTGGTTGTAGGAAATATTTCTAAAGGATTAGAATTCTTTGTGGTAGAGAATTTATATTCAGAATATAGTTGGTTTGTATTCGTGCTCCCTCTTATGATATTGATTGGTTTTATGGTGTATAAAGGAGTGCGCAACATTGCCCGAGTGAGCGAAATGGTGTGTTGGGCGATTGTAATAGGTTTGATCTACATTGCATTGAAAGCTCTTTCAGGCATTGATCTTTTGTCATTTTTGCCGTTTTTCAAAGACGGAGTGCAGCCATTATTTAATAGTGCATACATACATCTCAGTTGGTTTGGATCTGCAACATTTTTATTTATGTTGTTTGGGTTTGTGGATTTTCGTTCAGAAAAGAAATCAAAAATGATTAAATACGTAATTTTTGCAATACTTATTGTGCAATTATTATATTTTGTATTTTATGGATTATTTGAAATTACAAGTCCTACACACAATTATTGTATCAGTGATATTAGCCAATTCTCTAGCACATATTCAGCCATAAATGAACTATCTTGGCTGGTAGTGTCGATGTGGATAGTGGCTCAGGCAGTGCAATTGGCGTTGTATTCATATTGTCTTGCGCAAGCATTAAAATTTTTATTTGATATCAAAGGGAATATTCTTCCTATTATAATAGTCATCTTATATTTGTTTATGTGGAGTTTTATAGGTGAAAACACTGTTAGAATGGAACGAATATTCTTCAGTTCTTTCGCCTCAATAGTCACATTGATAGCGCAATATATTTTGCCTATTATTTTAGAGATTGTTTATGCAATTAAAAATAAAACAAAACGAAACAAATATAAAATAGAGAGGGTAAAAGATGAAAGAAAAGAAAAAAACAGAGATAAAAAAGAAATTGAAGTCAATATTTAGTCCCAAAAAATTGGTACTATGGCTGTCAATATTGATCCTTGTTTTTACAGTGCCAACATTCAACAAATCTGCAATGAGTCAGACTCAAGCCATAGTGACTATGTTGTGCGTAGACAAAGTAGAAGATCAAATAAAAGTTGCAGCCACGGTGTTGACTCCTTCGCAGGACAAAAAGGCTAACTTTCAAGTATATTCTGGACAAGGAGATACATTGGGCTATGCTGTTGATAGTGTTTCCCTAGCTATAGGCAAAGAGATGGGTTTTGCTCAGTGCAAAATTATGGCACTTGGAGAAAATATTTGCACAGAAGGGGTAATGCAAGTGTTAGATTATATGACTAGGACAAAAAAAGTAGGTAGAAATGCGGTGCTTGTGTCCTTTACTGGTGATATTGTGGACTTTACGCAGGCCGTGGCAAATCTGAATCTTGAAAAAACTTTACGACTCGATAGGATAGTGAGCTTTGACAAACAATATATACTAACACAAGATAGCAATATTGAAACTTTTTATATAGGTTATTATAGTCCAATATCTCTAGGATTAATGTCGAAAGTTAAACTTGGTACCAGTGAAGAATTTAATGCGATTGAAGTAGCTGGAGCGGATGCTGGAAGTTCGGGAGCCTCGAACTCAGATATGAATAGTACAGGCAGTGGCGGAGAAAATAAAAAGTACATAATGAACGATGGTACTGTCAGTCTGTTCAAACAGGGAAAACATTATCTAGATATGACTTTAGATGAAGTGAAGAAGGCAAACATATTTGTCAATGATGCACAAAAAGGTACTGTCGTAGTGGAAAGTGTGACCGATCATATATATAATGATGCGAAAGTGGTTGTAAACATTTTGAAAAAAGATATATCTATAAAGCCGACTTTTAAAGCTAATACTCCTATTTACAAAACCGATGTGTCACTAACGGTATATATCGATGAAGTAATAGAAGAAAATCCTAGCGAACGACTACTTAGACGAAATCAAGATTTTTTAACTAATGCTTTGATTGAAAAAATCAAAGAAAAAATGGAAACGGATATGCGCGAGATCATAAAGTATTGCCAAGACAATAAAGTAGATCTCTTGGGAATCTATAAACACTTTTATGCACTTGAGAACAAAAAGTTTGAAAAATATCTCGATAATATGGGCGAAAATTATTTAGACGGAATTGAATATCAAATAGAAATAAAAGTAAAAAGTGAAAATTAATTTGAAATGATGAATAAATTAAAATTGTTAAAAATATTAATTTTAATAATATAACTTTTAAATTTGGAAATTATAAAACTTAAATATAAATTAATTAATAAAATATATTAATAAAAAATTAATAAATAAAATATTTGATATAAATTTAAAATACATCTATTTTCCATTAAACAAAAATTATGAAATATTAAATATTTCAATAAAAAATGCGAATTTTTATTAAAATTTTCGCATTTTCAGTTTTTTTTCAACATTTTTAATAGATATTCATATAACAAAATATTTTATTATAAAATTCTTATTTTATAAAAATATTTTATATAATTGTTTATTGATTATTAAAATTTAATATTTAATTTATCTTAATTTTGCATTTAATATTTTGGTTTCAGCTTCTAGCACTTTATTTACGATCGGAGCGATTTCATTTTCACTAAGAGGTTTTTCACCCTGACGAATCGAGAACGTTAGGGCAATGCTCTTTTTGTCCTTACCAAGACTGTCTGACATATAGACATCAAATATTTTGCAACTTGCAATATTTTGTTTGTCCGCCTTCAATGCTGTCTCAACGATCTTACTAGCCGGGACATCTTTGTCTACCACAATTGCCAAATCGCGAATGATGTGTGGTAATTTTTCTGGTGCATTTCCAGTATGTCTATCATTTTGTCTTGTGATGACGTTCGTTAGATTCACTTCTGCAATAAATACTTTTTGAGCAATTTCAAAATTCTTTCTGACTTGAGGATGGATTTCGCCAATTACGCCAATTGGGCGATTGTATAAATAGATATCTGCTGAGATACCAGGATGCATCTGTTTATGTTGGCTAGCACGGTATTCCAAATTTATACCAATGTTTGCTAAAATTTTGTTCAAATCATTTTTGAGTTTATAAAAATCATATTCGCCAGTGAGGCTTATACATAAATTGTTGTGTTCGTCAGGAAGTTCAGTGATAGGGAGTTGCTTAGGGATAAACACGCGAGCCAATTCAAACAATTTCAAATCTTTATTTCCTTGCTTGAGATTAAATGAAATTGTATTGAGCATATTAGGGATTAGGCTTCTACGCATTATGCTATAATCTTGACCTATAGGATTGGCGATCTTGATATGCTCATTTTCGTCCATAAGAGCGGAAGCAATAAGCTTTGGACTGCCAAATTGCCAGGTAAAGGTTTCGTTGTATCCATACATCGCACTGGCAATTTTTAGCCGATTGATATTTTTTTGCTCAATAGTTAGTTCGCCCACAGTGGAGAAATCTGTCGCGGTGCTGTCGTCTATGCTGATTTTGTCCAAACCATAGATTCTACCTACTTCTTCGCATATATCGCACTCGCGTTCAATATCTGTTCGTTCTTCAGGAATTGTGCTAATGAGATTTTCTCCACTAGCAATCGTATTAATCCCCAATCTATTCAATATCTCAATCATCAACGACTTATCAATATTTAGTCCTAGTCTGTTGTTGATGTTTTGCACATTGCTTTGTACAGTCCTTGGTTTTGGCAGTCCTGCGTTTTTGTCAATTGTCACCCTTGAAATTTTGCCCGCATCTAAATTTGAGATAATATTTAATGCACGTTTCATACCTATTTCGGTATTACCAATATTGACCCCCTTAGAATATCTAATTGAACTGTCACTGCCGAGTCCAAGAGAGTGTGAGGAGCGTCTGATGTTTGCAAAATGGAAATTAGCAGATTCTAGCAAAACATTTTTGGTGTCAGGGTATGTTCCGCTCTGTATTCCACCCATAATTCCTGCGATGACCATAGGTTCAACAGCATTTGCAATCACAAGATTATTTTCGTCTAGTATATATTCATTGTTATCAAGTGCTAATAATTTTTCGTTTTGCTTTGCTCTCCTTACAATGATTTTTTCACCATCAATTTTAGACAAATCGAATGCGTGCATAGGCTGACCGACTTCCAACAATACATAATTTGTGATATCCACGAACAAAGAGTGAGGAGAGTGGTCAAGCAACTTTAGTCTTCTCTGTATCCAATCAGGAGAACTTCCATTTTTTACATCTTCTATCACGGTCGCCTCATATCTAGGGCAAAGATTGTAGTCCAAGATTTCTACATCAATTTTTTTGTTTGAATTAGTCTTGTATGATAAATCAAGAGGTTTTATTGGCAAAGAAAATATTGCACTAATTTCTTTTGCGATGCCATATATAGAGTTGCAATCTGCTCGGTTTGGCAACACATTGATATCTAGCACTATTTCGTTGAGTTTCAGCACTTCAG
Source organism: uncultured Clostridia bacterium (assembly GCA_944377305.1). Classification (GTDB taxonomy): domain Bacteria; phylum Bacillota; class Clostridia; order Christensenellales; family UBA1242; genus Onthoplasma. The sequence goes on along the minus strand of CALWEL010000007.1, from coordinate 16,811 downwards.
CAATAGGTGTGCCCAGCTTCAATCCCCTTTCCAGTATAAGTAAGCCGTCCACTTCGGCATTGGGGTAGATAGAGTTGTCGATACCTAGTTCTTCGCCCGCGCAGAACATACCATTACTCTCAACTCCGCGCAGATTTCCAGTTTTAATTTCTGCACCATTCGGGAGGTGTGCGCCGACCAAAGCAAGTGGCACAAGGTCGCCCGTTTTCATATTCGTAGCGTGAGTCACGATCTCAGTCTTGCCGAAACCATAGTCAGCCGAACAAATCACGAGTTTATCAGCGTTTGGGTGCGGACGAATGTCGGTAATTTTTGCAACTACCACTTTGTCTAATCCTTTAGCCTTGTCAATCACTTCCTCCACTTCAAATCCGGCATCTGTGAGCCCTTTTGTAAGGGTTTTTAATTCTATATTGCTCGTATCTACATAATCATTTATCCACGATAATAAAACTTTCATATTTTCTCCTTTTTAGGTTGTCAAATTATTTGTTAAATTCGAAATTTCATTGTATTTTTCTCAAATTATTGATATTAAATTTAGTTGAAGTATTTATATTTTTTTTCATAAATCTAAGATGTTGGCTAGATAATTAAATTTTATAATTTACAATTTGTTTACCTAAATTGCTTGATAAATCTGACATCGGACGCTGTCAATCAAAGATCGACAGGAAACTTCGTCAGATTTCCAACCAATTGTTTACTTAAATTGTTTGATAAATCTGACATCGTTTTCAAACATTACTTTTGCATTAGGAATTTTATAACGCATTTTTGGGAAACGATCAAAACCAAACCCAAATGCATAACCGCTATAAAGGTTTGAATCAATTCCGTTCATCTCAAGAACGCGAGGATGAATCATACCTGCACCCAGAATTTCGTATTGGCCAGCTCCTTTGCAGGCAGAACAACCTTTGCCTTTGCATACGTTACATTCTGCGTCCACCTCCACACTTGGTTCAGTGAAAGGGAAATAGGATGCTCTAAACTTTGTCTTAGTACTTTCTCCGAGGTATTTTTTGAGAATCAGGCTCAAATCGTGTTTCAAATCTGCAAGACTAACTTTCTTATCTATATAAATTCCTTCCAGTTGATAGAATGCAGGGGTATGGGTGGCATCAATTTCATCTTTTCTAAATACTCTACCAAAACTGAAGACTTTGAATGGCGGTTTAATTTTTTCCATAGCTCGTGGTTGAGTATTTGAAGTCTGTGTACGTAGAAGGATATCATTAGTGATATACAAGCTATCTTGCATATCACGAGAAGGATGATCTTTTGGTACATTTACTAGTTCGAAGTTGTATTTATCATAATCAATTTCAGGGCCATCAATTTGAGAAAAGCCCATACCATTCAAAATTTCTGCCATTCGCATAAAATCTAAAGAAATAGGATGAAGCGCCCCAAGCTCTTCTTGATTGAGATCTAGTGTCACATCGATTTTTTCTTTCATCAATTTTTCTTCCAATTCGGCATTTTGCAAAAAAACCTCTTTGCTGGAGATCATCCTTTCAGCCTCTTGTTTGGCGTTATTCAAAAGTTGTCCCATAGTCTGTTTTTCTTCTGGGCTCACTTCTTTCATAAAACGAAATAGTTGTGTAATTTTTCCATTTTTCCCTAAAATTTCCACACGCAAGTTTTGGCATTCTGCACTAGAACTGATTTTGTCCAATGTGTCTTTGGCGTATTTTAAAATTTCTTGTATTTTTTCTTTCATAAATTCTCCTTTATAAATATTGAAACCGAGCTGTGCATATTTTTTTAAGTGGTATTTGAAAATAAAAACTCGTCCTAATATTAGGACGAGGGAAAACTCGTGGTACCACCTAATTTCGCTCACAAACTTCGCTCTTTCTAGTTTGTTCACCATTCCCATAGCATATCTAGCGACAGTTGTGGAAACTCTCAAAAGATTAAATATACTTTTGTCTTGCAATTTGATTACATAATAACATTTAATTATAATTGTTGGCAACGATACATTCAATCTTAATGAATTTGTAGTTTGTGAACCTTATTGACATTTTCACAGTTTTGTCTGGCGACTCTTAATCATATTTGTTTTTCGAATGAAATCAAGTGGTTAAATATATCAAATTTGTGTACAGTTCAGAAAATAGAGGCAGATACTTATTTAAAAACAAATATGTTTACCAAGTGCGACTCGGATGCTGAAATTCGCTTTTAGTCTGAACATAAGCACCTTACTTCCTATGGGTACTCTCTCAGGATGAAAACTAGAGCTACTTACACATCGTCATAGTCTTTATAATGCAATTTCCTTGCACTAATATTTTACCAATATAAATGTTGATTGTCAAGAGAAAAATAATATAATGAATAAATTAAACTTTTCATTTTCAACTTAAATAGTACTTTTATTTTGTTATTCGACAATTATCGTTGTTAAAATAAAAAATGATTATGTTAGTGTATTTGAAAGGTTGGAGATATATGAAGATTAAAGGAAATTCAAAAAAATTTGTGTTGAAATATATCGCAGTATTTTTTGTTTGTCTTGTGCTCGCGAAAGCTCAACTTAATGATTTATCTCCGTTTTTGCTTGCTTTTTTCTTCGCAGGAATCTATGTGGGATTTGAAGAAAAACTGCTATCAATCTTCGCCCTCACAGCCGCACTCGCCGTGAGCCCGACACTCAAATCATTATTAATTAATATAACAGCCATAGCAATCGGTTTGATAGTTTTTTATATTTACAAGTTTTCAAAAAAGCCAATTCCACTTTACTTAATTTTTATTTCATACCTGTTGGGATTATCTACATATTTTTACTTTAATTATAATGAATTTCTAAGTCTATTATATTATATTGCACTAGGTTTGATTTGTTTGTACGTTTTCATTATAGTTCTTCACGTGCTTTTGCTTAGAAAAAATTGTTTTAAATTGACTTTAAATGAAAGTATATGTTTTCTATTTGCTATCGCAATTGTTGGAATGGGTCTAGCGCCAATTTATATTTATGAATTTTCATTATATCGTTTCGTGTTAATGAGTATTATTTTCTTGTTTGTGTCAACAGGTAGCACTCCTATGACATTTGCTATAGCCTTATCATTTTCGCTAGGAGTAGGGTTGGGAAATTTGGATCTACTGCCTCTAGCAGAATTTGCACTATTGACTATGCTTGCAAATATATTTAGTATGCCTGCAAAATTCAAGATCGTATTTGTCGTATTATTGTCAGATGTACTTGTTCAATTTTATTTTTTCAATGCAGGTATGTCTATGTTTTATCAAGTGTTGCCAATCATACTAGCGGGCTTGATATTTTTGTGTTTGCCAAATAAATTGCTGAATGAGTTTTCAGATTTTGTATATGTCAAAAAGAGCGAATTATCTTCAAGGAATCTTATAAATACTACAAGGAAAAACATAAGAAAGCGAATGAATGAATTGAGCAATGTGTTTTCGGATATGAAACAAATACATCTTAATATGGTGAAAAAAGAACTCACCAAAGCCGAATTGATAGCGATGCTTACCCGCGAAATAATGAACACGTGTTGCAAAGATTGCTTAGATAAGAATAGATGTACGCGCGCACTCGGCACAGACAATAAGTCTAGTTTGGAACTTTTGATTGAAATAGCGGTGACGAAGGGGAAGGTTACATTGCTAGATATACCTAATAGTTTGAGTAATAGATGTGGAAAAGTGAACAATTTAATAAGTTTGATCAATAGACTGAGTGTTGAATATAAACAGTATAAAAATATGCTAGCAGATGTGAATAATGTAAAAATTTTATTAGCAGATCAAATGGGCGCGGTATCACGCTTGCTTTTGGATATCGGGGATGAAATAGATACAAATGTCAGCTTTGATATAGCACGTGAAAACAAAATTATATCTCGGCTATTAAGTCACAATATTGAATGCAAAGAAGTGTTGCTTTACGCAGGAAAAGATGAAAATATTAGTGCGGTTTTGATACTAAAGGGTGGCGAGATGTATAATCCGATTGTTGAAAAAGTTTTGACTGAAACGCTGAAGATGTCTATGGAAATTACTAGTATATCACCAATTGAAGATGGAGATTTTTATTCACTTACTTTAAGGCGGAAGAATAAATATGATTGCGTGTTTGGGTTGGCAAGTTGCAATAAATCTGGGAATTTGGAGTCGGGAGACTGTCATAGCATCATCAGACTTGGGAAAGATAGATTTTTGCTCGCATTGTGCGATGGTATGGGGAGCGGAAAAGGTGCGCACAAGATGAGTGCCACAACGTTGGGATTGATTGAAAATTTTTACAAGGCGGGTTTCGATAATGACGTAATTTTGGAGAGCGTAAACAAACTTTTGGCGATAAACAATCAAGAAAATTATTCTACTTTGGATGTATGCTTACTTGATCTAAACAATGAGATAGCAGATTTTATAAAGGTTGGCTCACCATTTGGCTTGATAAAACGGGATGGCAATATAGAAATAGTTGAAGGTGGAGCGTTGCCTATAGGAGCGCTCGACAACGTGTCTCCTGCCACAAAAAAAACAACAATATCTACAAAAGATATCATAATAATGGTGACGGACGGAATCACGGATGCATTTATTAGCCAAGAAAATATTATTGAATATGTGTCAAAACTTGCTAGCAACAATCCGCAGACGTTGGCAGAATCAATTTTGAGCGAGGCGCTGAGATTGAATGACAACACCGCAAAAGATGATATGACAGTGTTGGTGGGTAGGATGTATCTGAAATCAAATTAATTATTGTGAAGGAAAGATTTAGTAATATAATTTTATTTAATTGATCATAAATTAAAATCCTATTAATCTTGTGAGATACAAAGCCAATATTCACAATTGGAAATCAAGAAAATAATTTAGATATTTGTCAATATTAAAATTTTAGGACAAAATTAAATTTAACTATTGCAATTCTAGACACCTTGTAGTATAATCAAATTAAGAATTATTTAGGAGCGAATATGGACAAGGTGTTAGATTATATCAAGGATAACAATATGATTAAGCCAGGCGAAATTATAGGAGTGGCGTGCTCGGGAGGAAGAGATAGTATATGTTTGTTGCATTACCTAAATTCTATCAAAGCAGATTTGGACTGTGAAGTGGTAGCGGTGAATGTTGATCACGGATTGCGTCCAACTAGTGCATTAGATACAGAGTTTGTAATGCAATTTTGCAAAGACAATCACATCAGAGCGTACAAATTCAAGGGAGAAGTATTGAAAGTCGCCAAGGAAGAAAAATTAACTATAGAACAAGCCGCAAGGAAAGTAAGATATGGGGTATTTGAAACTGTGATCAAGAAAGGCTTGGTGGATAAGATAGCATTGGCTCATCACTTGACTGATCAGGCAGAGACCGTATTGTTGAATATCATTCGTGGTGCTGGGCTGACTGGTGCGCGCGGAATGGAGCCTGTAAGAGATAATATATATATTCGACCATTTCTCACGACTCCTAGAGAAGAGATTATGTCATATATAGACGAAAATGGGCTTGAGTATGTAGAAGATGAAACGAATCAAGATAATACATATTCGAGGAATTATATCCGCAATATTGTGATGCCAGCTCTTAGAAAACATTTCAATTCTGTGGACAAAAACATCGTCAATTTTGCCTCAATTTGCGCTAGAGATGATGACTATATCAATTCACATATTGATTTGGGGACACTTATTGAAGCAAAAGATTATACAAAAATTCCGCTGACATTTTTCTATCAACCAGAGTCTATCATCAATCGAATTTTAAAGAAAGTATTATCCAAATTTGCTAAACAAGATATTGAGAGCAAGCATATAAAAATGATTCGAGAGTTTGCATTGGAAGCAAATAATGGAAATGTGATAAGTTTGCCTTTCAAAGTGAAAGTCAGCAAGGAGTATGATTATATAACAATTGGCTATTTGAAGAAAAATCAACTGACCGGAGAATATGCGTTCAGAAGTGGCAAATTGAAGATTGAAGGATATGGTACGATCCGAAGCACATCCAGCAAAGTATTGACTGAACCAAAGATGCACCAACATATCATTGATGCCGATCGCATTCCTACCGATGCAATATGGCGTTTCCGTCAAGAAGGAGATACTTTCTCACCATTAGGCTTGGATGGAACAAAAAAACTTAAGGACTTTTTTATAGACAAGAAAATACCGCAACGTATGAGAGGAAATATTCCTGTCCTTGCCTCTGGGAACAAGATTTTGATTGTGGCGGATATTGAGATTGCTGACGAATTGAAGATCACTGAAGATACTAGGAGATATTACAAAGTGAATTATGAAAAAGATGTTGTGTAATTTAAAAGTACATATACACTTAAATTAATTGACAATAATATTTTATCAAAATAAAAAATTCATTTAGTTGGCATTGAAATTCAAAAATTTCGATGCACAAATGGATTTTTTTTAGCTTTTTGATTGAAAAATTTAATATGTATATATAAGATTAAATGAAAAGATTCAATCAGGATGTGTAACCAAAATATAATCTTATTTTGATTTGATTAAGTTGGCTGAATTATAGAATAAAGAATTTCACTCTGTCGAATATAAGAATGATAAATCTTTGTGAATATGAAAAAAATCGCAAATCTATTTTTTGCGATTTTTATCTTTTTGCGTATCAACAATCTCTTCTAGATTAGAGTTTTCAATCTCTTCGATTTCACTTTCTGTCAATTCTTTATGAGGAATTTCTATTTTTTCATTGATTTTTGATTTTTTCTTTTTCTCATTAGGAAGCATCACTTCTTTTGCTATGGTGTTGAATATTTTGAGTCCGCCTTGAACAATACCGACATCTAGTTCTGTCAAATTTTCAATCTTTCCGTCTACTAATGCTTTAATTTTGCTGTCAGCATTCGTTATTTTCAAATTTTTGATCCAAAATTGTTTTGTATTTTCATCATAGATTTGATTGCCTTTTTTAAATAATTTTAAATATTTTTTTCTTTTTTCTCGCTCTGGGGTAGTGCAATAATTAAAATTGAATAATCCATCTGTGAGATTGGCTAGTGGGCTTACTTTATAATTTTTGCTATAACCACCATTGCCAATGCTTAGCTCAAATATTTGTTCACTTATGACTTGATCAGATTCATTTTCAATGTTGAGCTCTATTCCTTCAAAGTCGTTTCCATATTGCATCAGTATCCAATTTCTTGTGATAATATTTTTCATTTTATATTGATTATAAACTTCAAAAAGTTCGGTGCTGGCGCCAATTATTATATTGTTTATTACAATTTTGTCATTTAGGAATAAATAATCTATCGTCTTAATCTTGTTTTGCAATATTTTTTTGATAGCATTTACTGGATTAGTTTCAAGTTCGAGATAGGAGGCTAGATCATCGTGTTTGCCAAGAGGGATGATGCCCAATTTGATTTTTGATACATTTTCCACATTGTTTATAAATTCGTGCAAAATCTGCTCATCTCCTACTACTACAAAATCTGTTTCTCCTTCTGAGGTAAGGGTGGTTGCATTTTTGCCAATATCTTCAATAGTGGGAGAAAAATATACGGAATAATCTATCTTTTCCGTTTTTAAATATCTGACTATTTTTTTGGTGTATTTTTCACCATTAATATTATAATCATAAGGTGCGACTAGAATGTTTAACATATATTTATTATAACCAAATTTCGAAAATTTGCAAATGTATTTAAAATTAATTTTAAAATATTCTAATTGATTATTATTATTTTGAAGTTATTAATAAATTAAATTTTTAATTATTTTATATATTTATTTAAAATTTGAATTATTTATATAATTTTTAACTTATTTTAATAATAATTTGACAATCTTATTTTAAATAATTAATATATTATTAGGTGGCAGTTTGAAAAAATATAATTATTATAGTTTCAAATGGTTGTTGATGTGGATAATACTTCCTATCCTAATGTTTTTCATAGCTATGGGATCAGTATATGCTTATTTTACAGCCTCGGCGAAAAAACAAGAAGCTGATTTCACTACAGCTATAGTCCGAGTGGGCTTCAGTGAGGATACCACTAGTTCTATTGTTAGTTCAGCCGATAGTATTTTGGCAGAGGTTTTGCCTGGAAGTGCATTACGGGTGCAAGGTAGTGTTTTGAATACGGGAAGTATGCCTATTTATTCAATTTTGGAATTTACAGTTACGATCGAGGGTGAGAGCGAGGCGATAGAGCAATCCTTTTACACCGCTACGGGAATGGCTCTAGCCAGCGCGGACGGTGAATATACTACAGCTGCTACTCAAATTGATACAAATTCAAATTCTCAGTTTCAAGTTGAATTTACATTTGATTTCAATCAATTTGATAATTCTTATCAAGGCAAAGGGATCAATATAGAGTTGACAGCTCACGCAATTCAAGCGGAGAATATAACCAGTGCGGTTGAAGCAACAAATATTATGATGAATTCAATTAATACATAAAGGATGAGTATGGAATATATTATTTTAGGTTCAATTTTTTTAGCGGTGTGGTTATTTACATTGATTACATTCATAGTATTATACAAGAGGAAACAGCCCACACTTTCAGATGATAAATCAATTAAGACGGTGGTAGACAATCAAAAGGAGCAAAATCTTTTGCTAAATAATATGCTTATGCAAGCGCTGAAAAATAGTGAAGTGTCCACACAAAATACTATTAATAATCTTACAGTTTTGCAAAAGCAAGAATTTGACTCTATTAGCAAACGAGTGGACGAGCTGACTACACGGAATGAACAAAGGATAGAGAAACTCACTTTCGATGTCAATCTCTCGCTCAATAATATGCGTCAAGAAAACACAAAAGCATTGGAAAAAATGCGCGAGACAGTGGATGAAAAGTTGAATAATTCGCTCTCACAGCGTCTCAATGAGAGTTTTAGCAAGATTCAGCAAAGTTTGGAAAGTGTCAATTTAGGTATTGGAGAGATGCGTACTCTAGCCAATGGCGTAGGAGATCTTAAAAAAGTCTTATCAAATGTGAAAGTTCGTGGAGGATGGGGCGAGGTAATGTTGTCCTCTTTGTTGGAGCAGATGTTGGCACCCAATCAGTTCAAGGCACAAGTGCAAATCAAGAAAAATAGCAAAGAGAGAGTGGATTTCGTAGTAGTTATGCCAGGCAAAGATGGGAATGAAGTATATCTTCCTATTGATAGTAAATTTCCACTTGAAGATTATAATAAACTTGTTGAGGCTAGCGATACATTGGATAAAGAAAGTATCGACCGAGCACAAAAACAATTGTTGAAAAGGATAAAAGAAGAGGCAAAATCCATTCACGAAAAATATGTATCTGTCCCTGAAACGACCGATTTTGCAGTGATGTTCTTGCCGATAGAAGGGCTTTATGCCGAAGTTGTGCGAGATGTGGAATTGATGGACACATTGCAAAATCAGTATAAAATTGTAGTATGTGGTCCTACTACTCTTACAGCATTGTTAAATAGTTTGCAATTAGGGTTTAAAACGCTGTATATAGAGAAGCGAAGCAGTGAATTATGGCAAGTTTTGTCTACCTTCAAGCAAGAATTTGAAAAATTTGTACAATTATTACTTAAAACACAAAACAAACTTGGTGAAGCAAATTCAACAATAGAATTGGCCACAAAATCATCCAAGAAAATAGCAAAAAAATTAGGAGATGTGTCACAGTTTGTAGGGATAGACTATGACGAAGATAGCGATAGTGAGCCGGAGAGTTTGCCAAACGCAGAATAATTAATTTGATTGTGAAAAAGTAAAAATTGTCTTGTTTGATATCTAGTCATAGTAGAATAAATACAAATGGATAATTACGAAATATTCTATTAAAATAGGTATAGCCAAAAGCAAATAGAACAGTCAATAATCGGCAAAATTTTACATTAAAAATGAATCATTACACATAATATTGATATGAAAAAATGGATCATACCATTATCAGTATTATGTGTAATTTTTATTTTCTTTACATTATCAGACGAATCTCGTATTGTATTTGCGCAAGGAGAACAAATCAACGAACAAATTGAGTTTGTGTATAGAGATAAAATATTTCTTTATAATCTCAACGAAAATATAAAGGAATCATCCATTTTTGAGATAGATTATGAAATCAATAAATATAAGAGATTTAATTCAAAGGAAGATAGAAAAAAACTATTGAATTATATGATAGAAAGTGGATTTTCTTGTAATATAGCAGTGAATTATCTATTCCCAAATATAGACAAAAAGATATCAGAAATTGAAAAAAATATTGGAAAAAAAGCTCAAAATGCAAAGATGACCATCAAACGCAACACTGAACAAGTGTTTTTCATAAAAAAAGAGCAAGTGGGCAAAAGACTAAATAAAGTCAAACTTTACCACAACATTGTAGAAGCATATCTGAATGATAATGAGTTAATTTTCAATCTACCAATAGATTACATTGAGCCACAAATTAAGAGTTCGGATTTTGAAAAATATACTCACTTGCGTGCTGATTTTTCTACAGATATATCTAGATCTTCAAACGATCGAAAGCACAATATAAAAAATGCATTAGAAAGTATAAATATGGTAGAACTGGCTCCTTTTGCGGTCTTTTCTTTTAATAAAACAGTTGGCAGGCGTACGTCAGAAAACGGGTATAGAACGGCGAAAATAATTGTTAACAATGAATTTGTTGACGGTGTTGGCGGTGGAGTGTGTCAGGTGTCGACTACTTTATATAATTCCGCTCTTTTGGCAGGATTAGAGATTTTAGAAGCAAATAAGCATAGCAAGCAAATTAGCTATGTAAAGTATGGTTTTGATGCAATGGTAAATTATGGAAGTAGTGATCTAAGATTTAAAAACAATACCAATGAAAAAATAATCATAGTCACCAATTTTTCTTCCACGCGTGCAAGGATACGAATCTATGGTGAAGCATTGAAAGAAACATCCTACAAATTGGTCAACGAAATCGTCAGTATTACAGAGCCGATTGTGGAAGTTAGGCAAGATTTGGCTGAAGAATATCAAGATAAAGTGATATATGAAGATGAATATTTTTATTTGAAAAATGCTTATAGAGGAATGGAGATAAAGTCGTATCGTGAAATTTATAGATCAGGCAAATTGGAAAAAAGAGAATTGTTACGATTTGATAAATATAAAGTACAAAATGGTGTAAAAATTTATGGCACAAAAAAACGTGCAGAATTCGACTGCACGTTAAATGATACTAGTGTTGGCGTTATGTCTCTTTTTGGCTAAGTGGATACATTGTAGATCTGAACAACTGCAAATAAGTGTTGGAATAATATTCATCGAAGCCCTCATCTGGCACATACATCTTAGCCTTGCCCACTACTTGATTGGCAAACAAACTAAAATAAAGGCTAGGGGGCTCAGGAGAGAGGAAAGTGATTGTTTCAAGATTGAATAATTCTTCAGGATCCGAAGTTTTTGCGAAGAAACAATATATTTCCATTTCTTCCACAGTGGCGGGGATTGTGATATTATTGAAACTTCCACCATAATTGAATTTTTCTTTTATGATTTTGATATTAGATGGCGGTGTAAAATCGCAATCAAATACGCGATAAGTTAACATATTTTCTTCCAATACTGAGATTGCTGTTGAATAGAAATAGAAATTTGAATGATAAGATCTGACTTCATTCATATTTGCATACGAATATGGTCCAGCAGTTGTGGCTGCGGCAGGTACTACAATATTAGTACTGTTTGTACCTGCATTAGCAAATGCTCCTTCTTTGATGGTCGTTAGCGTACTGGGTAGATTGCCCAAATCAATATTTGTTGCATTCATCAAAGCGTAGTTGCCAATAGTGGTCAAGCTAGTTGCACTATCCAAGCCGTTGACAGTGAGATCATCAATGTACGCAAATGCACAATCACCAATTTCCACTACATTTGAGTTGAGAGTTACAACCATTTTGTGCGGTGAAGTACAAAACAAGTATGGTCGAATTGTAGTTTGATAAGCTTCTGGTTCGTAATAAAACGTACTTTCACTATTCGGATTTTCAAACAAATACATATCTTTGAATGCTTGAGAATCTTGAGCTACATAAGTGCCCGTTTTTAGAGTAGAATTTCCAGCATAAAAAGTCTTGCCATTCTTTACGTCATTACTAGATGCTGTAGCTATAGCTGTATTTATGGTTTCTATTGAATTTATGCCTGTCGTGATCTCGCTTGGGCTAGGGTGGGTATAAGCAGTTTGTACTACACCACCCTTGCTCTCTATTGCAGATTTTTGTAATTTTAATTCCAATTTCAATTCTTCTAAACTGTCCATTTTTTCTCCTTTATATATAGATTCACTTGTTTGAACGTTGCTTATAGTGTAGGTTTTTATCAAGATTTAATTTGGCATAGCACTTTCGCTTGCTTCTTCGTCTAAAAATGAATAGTTTCCACTTAGAATCGTGTCAATGTCCTCTTTGAAAACATATCCTCCATTTAATATAAAATCCAATTCATTTTTCACCTCTAGTATGTGAAAATATTTTTCCAATTTTTTTTCAAGCTTATCAATGCGTTTGATTGCCAATTCCAAAAGTTCTTCCATAAATTCTCCTATATTGATTTTAAAAAATAATTCAAAAATTCAACCAAAACGTGACAATTTAGACAAAAAAGATTGTACATTTGAATATGATATGTTATAATATATCTACAGGAGAATGTTATGTCTAAGAATTTGAGAATTTCATTTATTTTGTCTTTGATATTTGCTGGAATTCTGATTGCTTGGGGGACAATATCAAATTTCTTTTCAGGAGTAGGGATAAGCTTCATATCAATTGTCGGTATTTTAATTGTATTGCTTATATTTATGCTTACCGATGATTTTGTCAAATCTAGGATCAAGGATATTTTTATATTTGCTTGTATATTTACCTTTTTGGAATTATTTGTGTTTTTGTTGGTAGAATTTGGATTGTTGAACTATGAAGGTATTGAAGGTATGCAGAGATATCAGATGGTGATTTCTATTCTTTCATTAGTATATCTCATTTATATAGTATTTAGATTTTTGACAGATTTGAAGGATATTAAAATCGGATTTGTTGAGAAAATGCTTGGAAATCAAGAGAGGACAAAGAAGATTAAGACAGCAAAAGAATTGTCTAATGGTTCGCTTGAAGATAAGCCGAATAAGAAAAATATTGGAAAAAATCAAGAGATTAAAGAATCAAAATCGGAAGATAATACGATAGATATTGAAATAGATGAAGAATAAATAGGCAAAAGCCTATTTTTTCGTTTGAATTTGTTTGAAAAGTTTAAATTTTGTGTTGACATTGATGTTTTTATATGATAATATAATACTGCACCTGGTAGGTGTTTTTTTATCAGAAATAAATATAAGGAGATAATATGGCAAAGAAAGCAAAAACCAAAAGAGAAAAGATAATATTGGAATGTACAGAATGTAAGAATAGAAATTACAATAGTACGAAGAATAAAGCAAATGATCCTGAAAGAATTCAGATCAAAAAATATTGTCCAACTTGCAGAAAGACCACAGAACATAAAGAAACTAAGTAGAGGTGAATATGTCTAAGAAAAAGAAATCTGCTAAGAAAAAAGTTCAATCTAAACTTCCATCTAATACAAATGATGAAGTGCAGGCAGTAGAGGAAGAGAGCAAGATCGTCAATGAGAATGATACTTCAAACTCACATACTCAAGACTCTTCAGACCTTGCACAAAAGAAGCCAGAGAAAGAAAAGGTTGTAGAAGTAAGGGCAAAAGATGTTGCCAAAACGCAGAAAAAAGACAAGGACAAAAACAAAAAACCCAACAAAGTAGCAAAAGCACTGAAAGACACGGGCAATGAACTGAAAAGAATCTCTTGGCCACCATTCAAGCAAGTAGTAAAACAAACTAGTGTTGTACTCGTGTTTGTTATTGTTTTCACTGTCGTATTGTTCGGATTCGACCAACTTTGCATTTGGTTGACAAGTTTCTTATATTAATCATATCAGTTTTATTTATCAATTTATTTAAGGAGAAAAATAATGGCAATTATAGATAAAGACATTGACAAAGAGCCTAAATGGTATTCACTACGTGTGTTCGTAGGATACGAAAATGTCGCTAAATTGAATTTGGAAAACACTATTGAAAAATATGATTTGCAAAATCGTATATTTGATATCGTGATTCCTATGGAGGACGTTTTGGTGGAAAAACGTGGGAAAAAAGTTTTGGTTCCCAAAAAGACTATGCCAGGCTATCTATTGGTGAAGATGCTATATGGAGATGATATTTGGCACGCCGTGATCCACACTCAATATATCAATAGTTTTGTCGGACCTAAGGGTAGACCTGTACCAATCACGGACGAAGAAGCTAGAAGGTTAGGATTGGACGGCGGAAGCAAAGAGGCAAAGATCGATCTAGATATCAACATCGGAGACACGATAGAGATCATAGAGGGTTCATTATCTGGTTTCGTTGGCAAGGTAAAAGATGTGGATAGAGAAAATCAACGTCTCACCGCCGTAGTAGAGATGTTTGGGCGGGATAGTGAAGTGGAACTCAAGTTCAATCAAGTCCGCATTGCAAATTTATAAGAATAAATTTGTGAAAGTTTAATTTTGGATAAACAAATGGATTTGATTTAGTCTCAAAATGACATTTCATATTTAGATTATATAGGCAAATAATATTAATATTTATCTATATATTGACAAAATCGTGTTTTGTAGTAGAATATAGATGGAAACTCATCAGCCAAAAAGAGAGGGAACTTCGTGGGAGGATAAAATTCAAGATTATCCAAATTAACCACGCCATATAATAGGAGGAAATTATGGCAAAAAAAGTTAAATCTGTTGTCAAAATTCAACTTCCTGCAGGCAAAGCCACTCCAGGACCACCAGTTGGATCATCACTTGGACCACACGGCATTAACATTGCAGGATTCGTGAAAGAATTCAATGACAGGACAGCGAAGCAAGTAGGATTCGTCATCCCTTGCGTCATCACTATCTATGAAGATAGAAGTTTTACATTTATT
Source organism: uncultured Clostridia bacterium (assembly GCA_944377305.1). GTDB lineage: Bacteria > Bacillota > Clostridia > Christensenellales > UBA1242 > Onthoplasma. The sequence goes on along the minus strand of CALWEL010000007.1, from coordinate 1,789 downwards.
TTGAAACAACCACCTGCCGCAGATCTTATCAAGAAGGAAGCGGGAATTGAAAAGGGTTCGGACAAATCAAAGAACAAAGTTGGAAAAATCACAGTCGAACAACTTAGAAAAATTGCAGAAATGAAGATGCCGGATTTGAACGCAAGTTCTATTGAAGCTGCTATGAGTATGATAGCTGGTTCTTGTCGCAGTATGGGCGTCACAGTGGAGGGCTATAATGAAAAGAAGTAAGAATTATCAGGAAGCATTGAAATTGATAGACAAGTCCAAAACCTATGATGCAAAAGAAGCAATGGACCTTGTGACGAAGACAAGTAAGGCTAAATTTGATGAGACAGTAGAATTGCACGTAAAATTGGGTGTAGATGGAAGGAACGCAGATCAGCAAGTGCGCGGAGTGGTGGTGTTGCCAGAGGGTACAGGAAAATCAGTTCGTGTTTTGGTGATCGCGAAAGGCGACAAGGCAGAAGAGGCGAAGAAAGCAGGTGCGGACATCGTGGGAGACGATGAGATAATCGCAAAGATTATGTCAGGTAATTGGCTAGACTTTGACGTATGTATCACCACGCCAGATATGATGGGTGCACTTGGTCGTTGTGCTCGTATCTTGGGACCAAAAGGCTTGATGCCAAATCCAAAGAGCGGTACAGTCACAACAGATGTCACTAAGGCCATAAAAGATGTGAAAGCTGGTAAAGTGGAATATCGTCTTGACAAGCAAAATATCGTACACGTACGTATTGGTAAAGTTAGTTTCGGCGCAGATAGATTGTATAACAATCTTTCAACTGTTATGGATGCAATTATCAAAGCAAAACCATCTGCAGCAAAAGGTACTTATATCAAATCTGTTTATGTTGCGACCACTATGGGACCAAGTTTGAAGATAAGTTATTCTGAAAATAGATAATTTCACATTTTTGAGAAAAGCACTTTAACAATTTAGTTAAAGTGCTTTTTTGTTGTAAAAACCTCTAGATAATCTGGGAGGATCGGTTGAAGTTTGACGAAAATCAAAACCACATTCGCAAGTGGATTTTTATTATGATGTTTATATTTTATTTTTCAATTGCTAATATTATAAAAATTTATTTGAAATTTTTGTATGCCATATTGAATTAGTTGACAAAGGCTAGGGGGGGGGGTATATAATGGAAGTGTATAATAGTGTACGAAAATATACAAATTAATACAAAGGAGAGAAAATGGAAAAAGAAAATAATAGCAAAGCAAACAAAGCGAAATCAACTTCATCTAGCAATTCAACGAATTCAAAAGCCAAGAACGCTAAGGCAAAAAATGAGCACACAGATTCAAAGATCAGTGACAATGCTATCAAGGATACGAACAAAGCAACTAAGTCCAATTTGAAAGCATCTCAAACTGAGAATGACGTCAAACCAGCAGAGAAGAGAGACGATCTCACGCTAGCCAGTCAGGAAGAGAAGATCAAGAAGAATGCAGGCAAGGATAGCAAGCGAAAGAAAGCGGCTGTGGCGACTGCTGCAGTTTTGTTGCTCATCGCAGGAGTGACCGTGCCTACTGCGGTATATCTATCTAGAAGAAAAGTATCAGTAGACATCTCAAACAATGTAGACGTGATACAAGAATATACTATCAATATCAAGCGAGGTACGACGATAAAAGATATAGTCCCACAAGAGATCAAGGGATATACTTTCGTAGGTTTCTACAAAGATGCAGCTCTCACCAATCCATACAAAGATACAGACAAGATAAACAAAGACACTACGATCTACGCCAAATATGAAGCGAATATATACAAGGT
>CALWEL010000006.1 GCA_944377305.1 uncultured Clostridia bacterium | reverse complement strand
ATAGAAATATAAAAGATGCTTTGTTGATTGCAAGCATCTTTTTAATTTTTATGCTAGTTTTAAAGGTTAGAGTCCTTGCGAGATTTTTTGTTATGATATACATCATATATATTAATTTAATTAGAACATTTATAAGCTATAATTGCATCTATATTAGGTTTACACAATTTACATTTTTTAGCAATATTATTTTTTGTCGGGCAAGGGCAATACAAACGAGTTATATCTTTTATAAAATTCTTCTTTTGTAATTTCCAAGATGATTTCGTTATAGAATTTTCCACGATAGTAATATCTATTGCTAATTTCCCCAACCTTTTTAAAACCAACATTCTCAGCAGATTTTATAGAACCGAAATTAAATGAGAAAATACGTCCAACTATAGTATTCAAATTAATAATATTGAATCCAAAATCGCATATCATTCTCAAAGCTTCACTACCATATCCTTTTCCGCGTTCGTCAATTTCTCCAATGAAACCGCCCGCTTCGGCAAACTGATGAATCTGTTGAACGTTATGGAGATCATAAATTCCTAAAATTTTGTCATCATTTTTTCTAACAACATAAAACTGATAGTTGTTTATTTTCTTTGATTGTTCTTCCATATATTCACGTTCGCTGATTTCTGTATAAATATTAGAAGTTTGTCCTAACCCTCTAGTCAAAGTTTCATCATTCATCCATTTTGTGCAGAGCTCTAGATTTTGGTTATCTATTGGTGCAAAATATAAATTTTTTCCTTCAAATTTTTTATATAACATATATACTCCTAAATTACATTAATTACATTTTTATTTTAGCAAAAAACATTTTGAAAGTCAAGTTTAAATAGTTATCGACTAAATTTTGAACATAGAGCAAATTTATTGACATTTTATGCTTTTTATTATAATATAAGGTGTATGAAAAAAGGTTTGAACAAAAGCACAAAATCTTGGTATTGCATATAATATGCTATATGTATAGTTTTTTGTTTGTAGTTTTAAATTAAAATACTGTCATATAGCATAGTTAGTTATTGACAGTATTTTTATTTTAGGAGGGATTGTAGCAAATAGTTTGTTTATAAAAATTTAAATGAAAACAAATTCTATTATAACAACAGAGATATATTGGTGAAATTAATTTTCTAAACAAATTAAATTATAAAAATATTTTATATTAATAAAAAATACTTAAAATTTAATCAAAAATCGTAAAAATTAATTATTAAAATAAGTAAATATATTAAATTTAAAAATTATATTATTAAAATTGAAATTTATTGATCAAAGTTGATTTCTTTTGAAATTTCTAATATAAATAAAAATTATACTTTGTTAGATTAAATTTTCTTTTTAATTATTTTCAAAATAAAAGACTAAATATCTATTAATAATTAAATTTTATATTTATTTTATAAATAAAATAGGGAAATTTATTGAATTATTATGAAATAATTAAAAACAATAATTATTATATAAATAAAAACAATTATATTTGCAATAAATTAAAAAAATATAAAATATATATTTATTTTTATAAGAAGGAATGAAAATCATTAGTGTTTTTTAAAAATAATAAATTAATTAATATAAAAGATCATTGCTTAATAAATTTAGATTTTAATCATTTGCATTTTAATTAAATTTTAGATAAAATAGGAGAGGAGAAAATATGAAAAATATTATTTTGACGGGTGATAGACCAACAGGACGTTTGCATTTGGGACATTATGTGGGCAGTTTAAAAAGAAGATTGGAAATTCAGAATAAAGGCGGATATGAAAAATTTTATATTATGATTGCAGATTCACAAGCTCTCACAGACAACTTTGGCAATGTGCAAAAGGTTAGAGATAATGTGATGGAAGTTATGTTAGATTATTTGGCTGTAGGACTAGATCCTAACAGGGTGAATTTCTTCATTCAGAGCGAGGTGAGTGAATTGACGGAATTTACTTTTTATTATATGAATCTAGTGACATTATCAAGACTGGAAAGAAATCCTACAGTGAAAGAAGAACTGAAACAAAAAGATTTCAACAATTCAATACCAATGGGATTTTTGACTTATCCAGTTAGCCAAACTGCAGATATTACAGCATTTAACGCGAATATAGTGCCTGTCGGAGATGACCAACTTCCGATGCTTGAACAGGCAAGAGAAATAGTTCGTTCGTTCAATAATTTATATGGGAAGACTTTAATTGAACCCAAAGCGTTACTTCCAGACAATGAAAATTCGTATCGTTTGGTAGGAATAGATGGAAAGGCGAAGATGAGTAAAAGTTTAAATAATTGTATTTATCTATCGGATGAGCCAGATGAGATCAAGCAAAAAGTTTTTTCAATGTATACAGATCCGGGTCATATACACGTGCAAGATCCTGGCAAGATTGAGGAGAACACAGTGTTTACATATTTGGATGTATTTTCTCGTCCTGAGCATTTTGAAAAATATTTACCCGAATATAAATCTCTAAGTGAATTGAAAGCACATTATTCGCGAGGTGGACTTGGAGATATGAAAATTAAAAAATTTTTGAATGAAATCTTGCAAGAATTATTGGCACCAATACGAGAGAGAAGAAAAGAGTTGGCGAAAAATCCTGATGCAATTATGAAAATATTGTATGATGGCACAATGAAAGCAAGAGATGTCGCTCAAAAAAATGTTATCAAATTAAAGACAAGTATGGGGATTAATTATTTCAATTAATTCTTTCCTTTTAGAATGTTTGCTTCAAACTAGACAAAAATTTGTTTACTTTTCAATCATTTTTTGATAATATAAGATAAATGAATGAATGCATATATAACTACACATTGGATGACAATTTGGCGGCGACCAAATATCTATTTAAGTTGAAAAATAGAAGAAAGACAGGTATAGTCAATCTATTGGTGATAGGTGTCTCAATCTTAGGTTTGATGGTGTCGATAGGAGGTATTATTGCACGACAAAGTTATTGGACAATTGGGATAGCTAGTATTATTCTGATTGTTGGATATTTTATGGTGGACCAAATAGCATTATGGAAAAATCAGAAAAAACAAAAAGAGTTTTTTCTATCATCTGATCTATCCAAAGTAACGAAAGTACGAGTCACATTTCAAGAAGATGAAGTCAGTGAAACGTTTTTAATAAAAGAAAAAATTTTGGGTGTCAATAAATATTTGGTGAGTGATTTATCTAATTTGAAAGTTGAAAAAGATTATATATTTTTAGTGTTCAAAGAACAAAATATTGTTTTGCTAAAAAAACAGTGTATGAGCAATAAAACAATGCAAGAATTCAATAAATTGCGAGAAAATTTAACAAAAAGAAAGGAAAAAGTCAAAATAAATAAAAAATAATTGACTTTTTTGTTTTTTTTGCACATAATCTTTATATCTAACGTTTTCTTAGTTAGGGATAAAAGGGGGTAAAATGACAAAAGAAATCGTGAATGAACAACCTGTTGAAACTCAGCAAGTTCAGACGGTTGCTCAAAAGAAGTCGGAGAGAAATCATGCTATTGAATTTTGGCGTTTCTTCTTCGCTATTGCAATTCTCGGCTATCACATCGGTACCATCTTGGCTCCTCGCGCTATGGCAGGAATTATAGAAGCGGCTACCTGGATGGCTGGGGCTGGTGAAATTCTATTTGTGTTCACCTTAACTGCTGGTTATTTCTTAGTCAAGCATTTCAAAAGATTGCAAGCCAATCCTGAATATGCTTCAAGGACTGCCAGTGGTCGTGCTTGGGAATATCTTTGGGGTAGAATCAAAGCATTGCTTCCTGTGCTAGCATTAGGCATTATCTTGGGCGTGATAGCAGTTGCTATTTTCCAAGAAAGTACTTTTGCAGTAGCAATTAACTCAGTATTTAATGGGTTGTGGGAATTCTTGGGATTGTATGCTGCAGGTTATCCAGCTGCCTATAGTCAGGCAAATGGCGCTATGTGGTTCATATCAGGACTTTTGATATGCTCTTACATTATCTATTGGGCAATGTGTAAAAATGAAGATGTATTCGCAGGATTCATCGCACCATTCTTGTTCGTGTTCTTAGGTGGATGGTGGGCTTGGAGCGGTACACGTGCTTCTCAAGCAGCTTTCTCAACTTTAGGTGAACAATATTCAACGAACCCTAGCGTGACTGGTTCCGCTGTCAGCACTGGCGTGATAGGATTCAACAATGGCTTGTTGTTCGTGCTTATCGGAATGTGTGGTGGAGTAATAATCTATTACGCTGTCGAAAAGTTGAAAAAATTAAATTACAATATCGCTACCAAAGTGATTTTGACTATCGTATATTTAGCAGTTGCTGTGCTAATTGTGATGTTTACTATTCAACCTGAGTGGCTTGCAGGTGAATTTATCATCAACAATTCAGTGGCTAGTGGAGATGTCCCTTCGGTGGTTACCAACAATTGGACATACAGGACGACAATTCATTTGTTGTGTATCGTTTTGGTTACTTTGACTTTATTAGGAAAAGATTATGTGACGGCATTATTAAACAATAAGTATACAGCAAAAGTTTTGGACTATCTTGGTGGTTCAGCATTATATATCTATATGCTTCATATGCCTTTCATCTACTTTTATGTTGAAATTCGAGGCAAAAATCCAGCTACTCCATATTCTTGGGCTGAAGTGTTCTGGGTAGTTACTGCAATTTCTGTGGTACTAGGTTGTGTTGTTAAATTCTTGATGGACAAGTTCGTCATCAAAAAGAATAAAACCGTTCAAACACCAGTGCTTGCAACAAATAATGGTGAGACTGTGCCAGCAGTAGTAGCTGAAACTAATGAGTCAGTCAGTGCAGAAGTTTTGCAAGAAGAAAGTGAAGAGCCTCAGGTGGAGGAAATTCAAGTCGAAACAAAGCCAAAGAGAAAATCGACTCCTAAAACAGTTTCAAAAGGTAGTACGATAGGTACAAAATCTGTTCCAAAACAGACTAATGCACAAACAACTACTACAGAAAAAGGAACTGCTAAATCTGGTGGAAAGGCAGCACCTAAAAATTCTACAACAGCAAAGAGTGCTACGACTAAAAAACCTGCTAGCTCTTCAGTCAAAACCACTAGTGCAAAGAAAACTACTACTAAGAAAACTAAATAATCATTAGATTATAAAAATACAAGCATTGATTTCAATACTTGTATTTTTTCAACTTATTTTCAAAAGTATTAAAAAATTTTATACTTATTCAATGATTAATAAATTTTAGTTTTTTATTTTTTTTAATTCAATTGATACTATTACATTATAAATACAAATTTTAATTCTGAAAATCATTGTTTATATTACAATAGAATTTATGATTGGATACAAATTAGTTGTTTATTTTGTCGAAAGTATGTTAAACTAATTATAATTTAGGGGTGGGATATGAAAATAGTTAGTGTAAATGAAGCAGTAAAACTTATAAAATCTAATAATACTTTAGGGATAAGCGGTTCAGGAGGTAGCGGTTCACCTGAAGCAGTGTTACAAGAGATTCTCAAAAGATATAAAAAAACAAACAGTCCAAAGAATTTAACAGTAGTAGCGGGGATTTCTCCAGGCAATCTGACTTACGAGGATGTGGGAATGAATTGTTTAGCAGAACCAGGATTGGTAGGCAAAGCGATATGTGCACATTTAGGTATGGGTAAAAAATTTGGGATTGCAATAGGTGAAAATCAATTTCCTGCTTTTGGAATACCATTAGGTGTGTATACTCATCTTTTACGAGCGATTGCCGGCAAAAAACCTGGAGTCGTCACACATATTGGACTTAATACTTTTGTTGATCCAAGAATAGAGGGTGCTAGAGAAAATGAAAAAGCAAAAGACGCAGACCCTATTGTTGAATTAGTCCAAATCGGCGGAGAAGAAAAATTATTTTTTAAATCGTTTCCTATTCAAGTGGCACTTATCAAGGCAACATATTCGGATACCAAAGGAAATTTATCACTTGAGTGGGAGCCAATTATTGGGGAACAATTTCAATTGGCAGCTGCGGCACATAATTCTGGCGGTATAGTGATTGCTGAAGTTGAAAAAATCGTTGAATATGGGACACTGAAAGCAAAAGATGTGCTTATTCCTGGTAGACTTGTTGATTTTGTTGTTGTAACCAAGCCAGACAGATCAAAAGGGGATTATAATATACCTAAGCACGTTCCGGGATTAGTTGGCAAAAAAAAGATTGAATTAAGTGAGATAAAGCCTGTTGAATTGAATGAACGAAAAATATGTGCTAGACGTGCAATGATGGAATTGAATAAAGGTGTGTTGGTAAATTTGGGTGTAGGTATGCCAGAATTAGTAGCCAATGTGTTGAATGAAGAAGGCGGTATATCAGACATTATTTTATCTATTGAAACGGGCATTACAGGAGGAGTGGCACAGAGTGGAGTAACTTTCGGAGTGGCGTTCAATGCAGATTCAATCATCGGAGATGCAGATATGTTTGATTTGTATGATGGTGGTATGCTGGACTGCGCTGTGCTAGGGTTGGCTCAGGTAGACAAAGAGGGAAATGTCAATGTTTCTAAATTTGGCAAACGCGTGACTGGTCCAGGAGGATTTATCAACATTACACAAAACACTCCTAAAATTATTTTTATAGGCACATTTACTTCTGGAGATCTTGACGTTCAAGTTAATAGTCGTGGGCTGAAGATAAAAAATGAAGGTAAAGCAAAAAAATTTGTGGATAAAGTTCAGCAAATTACTTTCTCAGCAAAAAATGCAATCAAAAATAAGCAAGATATTACTTATGTTACTGAACGGGCGGTTTTCAAACTCACTCCTAAGGGAGTAGAATTGATTGAGATAGCGCCGAATATGGATTTAAATAAGGATATTTTGGCAAATATGGATTTCAAACCTATTATTTCAAAAACATTAAAAAGAATGGATAAAAAGATTTTTTTACCGAAAAAGATGGGCTATGAATTAAAATAAATATGTACTAATTTTAGCATTCTCAATTATTAGAGAGTGCTAATTTTTTAAATAAAACTTCGCTGTTGACCAAAGCAACAACAGTTGTTCCTATCGTTGTTTTGATTGTATGCGCCGAGAGCAAGTAACAGTAATAATAAAAAGGTAGTATTGTTTGCAAGATTTGTATTGGTCGCTTGAGCAATAATAGATATTAAAATGGCGAATAAGATATAAAATGCTGTGTTCATTTTCTCACTCCTTGTATATTTTTTTTCGTTTATTTTATATATTCGTCAAAATTAGATATTGTGAAACGTTTTTTGATCATAATTTTTCTGATATTCTTTTATTATGAATATTGATAATAAATTAGATTGTAGAGAAGAAATTACATTGAGACATTATATGCCAAATAAAAATGATTTAAAAAATTTGACTACATTTTTCTATGCATTTAGTGATGATACGCGCCTAAAAATTATTATTCTATTGACGATCAAACCATTATGTGTGGGAGACATATCACTAATTTTATCACAAAATCAAACTACAATTAGCCATCAATTGAAGATTTTGAAATCAATAGATATAGTGGCTTCAGATAGAAATGGTAAGAATATAATATATTACATAAAAAATCCAAATATAGAGTCTGTTTTGAATGCTACCGTTGATTGCATTTAATTTTATTTAATTTTATATGCTATAAAAATTTCAATCCAGCTAGAATTACATTAAATTTATAATTTGTCAAATTTTATTCATAAGCATACAATGAAATATGAAGATTGTTTGTGTGGCGGGTGGCAGTTATAAATCGTTTTATTTGAACTATTTTGTAAAATTATATAAGTGTGATCTATTGGTTTTCAATTTCGGCATAATCTATGATTATGATATTTGCGATGAATTGACACGTCAATCGATTGTCACGCGTGAACTAATGATGTTATCAAAGAAACTACGCTGTATTGTAGTTGCGGGTGTAAATATTGTGTTTAAGGAAAAAGTTGATAAATCAATAATAGTTTGCGACGGTGAGAAAATTCATATTAGTAAAGCCAAAATTGGGGCTAAGATTTGCATTAGGAAAACTTGTTTTATAATTGGAGACGAAAACACTGAATATAAGTCTAATAATAAGATAATACTTTCTTCCAAACGTATATATCCAAATATTGAACATTGTTCAAAACGAAAGATTTATATATTTTGCGATAAATTTGGTGTTTGTCTGATCGAAAAAGGAAAATTAAAAAGAAAATTTCACAAATTTTCTAAAATTATTTTGAAATAATTTTAACCTGTGATATAATAGAGGCAATAAATACACATTGATATTTTTATTTTGGAGACAATGATGAAAAAAACTATTAGAGATATTGACGTCAGTGGCAAAAGAGTCTTTGTTAGAGTTGACTATAATGTGCCGATGAACGCAGAATTGAAAATTGTGGATGATACTCGTATCACTGCTACATTACCTACAATTAATTATTTGATTGAACACAATGCTAAAGTTATTTTGTGTTCGCATTTAGGGAGACCAAATGGTCAAGTGGATCCTAAGCTGTCTCTTCGTCCAGTTTTGGCTAGATTATCGAAACTTTTAGATAAACCAGTGTCTTTTGCAGAGGATATTTTGGACAAATCGACAGTTGAACTGATTGATAAAATGCACGACGGGGATGTGCTAATGCTTGAAAACATTAGATTTTATAAAGAAGAAGATAAAAATGATGAGAAATTTGCAAAATATCTTGCTAGCCTAGCAGATATCTATGTTCTAGAAGCATTTGCAACTGCACATAGGAAACACGCATCTACTTATGGTGTGGCAAGATTGCTTCCGTCTTCCGTTGGATTTTTGGTAGAGCAAGAGCTTTTGATTTTTGATAAGGTTTTGAACAATCCGGATCATCCTTTTGTGGCAATTTTAGGCGGAGCGAAGGTTGCGGATAAATTGCCTGTTATTGAAAATCTGCTTGATAAAGTGGACACAATTTTGATTGGTGGTGGGATGGCATATACATTCATCAAAGCTATTGGTGGAAATGTGGGTATGTCTATTGTAGACAATACCAAGATTGAATTGGCGAATGAAATCTTAGATAGAGCGAAAGAAAAAGGAGTGAAGATCATTCTACCAATAGATAATGTTGGAGCGAAAGAATTTAGCGAAGATGCGGAATCAAAATTATTTAATAGTGGTTTCTTTGTTGACGGCTATCAGGGTATGGACATTGGACCAAAGACTATTAAATCGTTCAAAAAAGTGATCAAAAAAGCGAAGACTATCGTTTGGAATGGTCCTCTCGGTGTATATGAATATGAGAAATTTAAAAAGGGTACCAACAAAATTGCTAAATATGTAGCGAAGAGCAAAGCGATATCAGTCATAGGTGGAGGAGATAGCGTGGCAGCTATTCAATCTTTGGGAGTTGCTAAAAAAGTGACACATCTATCAACAGGTGGCGGAGCATCGTTGATGCTATTACAGGGGAAAAAATTGCCTTGTGTTGAAGTGATAGATGATGTTTAGAGGTAGTATGCCAAAATTAATTGTCGCGAATTACAAAATGAATGGTAGCAAAAAACTATATGCTACTATAATAAAGAAGATCAATAAACTGAAAGTTATGGACACAAAAATTGTTTTGTGTCCGCCTTTTGTTTATCTTGATGAATTTAGGTTGAAAAATAGATTTGTTTCATTGGGCTGTCAAGATATTACGAATGAAGATAATTCTAAATCTACAGGGCAGATTAGTCCCAAAATGCTATTGGAATTTCAGGTAGAATATGTAATTGTAGGACATAGCGAACGACGAAAACTAGGTGAGAAGGATGAGCAAATCAATGAAAAAGTTAAGATCTGTTTAAATAATGGATTACAGCCAATAATTTGCGTAGGCGAAGAGAAGAAATCTGATAAATTAGATTCTGTTTTGTTTCAAGTCGAACAGGCAATAAAAAATACGCCCAAAAATATAATACCAATTATTGCTTATGAACCAGTTTGGGCAATAGGTACAGGTAAGCTTCCTGAAGTATCACGAATCAATCGAATGAGTAAAAAAATAAGAACCAAGATTACGGATTTAGGATATCAAAATTGTATACTACTTTATGGTGGAAGTATCAATAGTAACAATTTCAAAGAAATTATGTTATCACAAATTGATGGATTGCTTTTGGGCGGAGTGTCACTTAGGATTGATGAATTTATAAAGATAGTAAAAGGGATAGACGATGATTAGAAAAGGTATTTTAATGATTTTGGATGGATATGGCGAAGGTGATGACGGACCATATAATGCAGTAAAAAATGCAAATACACCCACATTGCACGCACTAAAAAAATATAGCTATTCGCTTTTAAAGACTGATAGTGAAGCAGTTGGGCTTTTTTCGGGCGAACTGGGGGGAAGTGAGGTCGGACACACAACGATAGGTGCGGGAAGAGTCATACCCTCAACAGCAAAAAAAATTCACGATGATATATTGTCTCACAAATTTGAAAAGAATGTGAAATTGCAAAAAAAGATTGACGACTTAAAGATCTCTAATGGCAATTTGCACTTGATAGGGCTAATGAGTGACAAAAATATTCATAGTGATATTAATCACGCATTTGAAATTATGCGACTATTTGAACATAAGGCAAAAAATATATTTATTCATTTTATCACTGATGGTAGAGATTCTGGCAGAGAAGATAGCTTAAAATATCTAAACTCATTGAATAAAGTCATTAAAAAGACTACGAATGCAGAGATTGCTAGTGTCTGTGGAAGATTCTATGCTATGGATAGAGAAAACAACCTAGACAGAACAACTACGGCAATTCGTACAATGTTTAATTTGACCAATACAAAATCTAATTTAAAGAACAAAGATATAGACAGCTATTTGAAAAGTGAACATAGTTTAGGCATTAGTGATGAATATATTCATCCAATTTCAATTGATACAAAAGAGGATTCCAGACTGAAAAAAGGTGATTTAATTTTCTTTTTTAATTTCAGAGAAGATAGACTTAGACAAATTGTCGCTGAAACTTACAAATTGAATCATAATATTATAACTATGTCAAGCGTTGGTGGGACCAAAACTACAGTATTGTATCAACCCAAAATCGTGAAAAACACATTGAGTGAATATTTGTCAAAACAAGGGAAAAGACAAATAAAAATTAGTGAAAGTACCAAATATGCTCACGTCACTTATTTCTTGAACGGTGGAATAGAAAAGCCATTTTTGTTAGAAGATAGAGTGCACGTTCCAACGATCAAAGTAGATAATTTTAGCAAAACGCCAAAGATGCGTGCAGGAGAAATTACAAAAGAAGTTTTGAAAGCAATTGACAATGATTATGATGCGATTATAGTCAATTATTCAAATCCTGATATGTTGGGGCACACTGGCAATTATGAAGCAACCATAGATGCATTAGAATATTTAGATAAATGTGTGAAAAAAGTATTGAGTTATGCAGAAAAATCAGGTTATTTTATTTTAATTACTGCAGATCACGGCAATTGCGAGATGATGCGTACTGAATCTGGAGAGCCCCACACTGCGCACACTTTCAATAAGGTTATTTGTTTGGCACTAGAAAAGGATAAAGAATATAAATTCAAGAGCAAAGGTGAATTGAAGGATGTAGCGCCAACATTCTTAGCTTTACTTGATTTAGCTCCAAATAGATATTTCACTGGTACCAGTTTGATAGTCAAATCTTGACAAATTATATCTATTTTGTTAAAATCATATCAACGAAAGGGTTAGTTGTATGTTGAAAAGTTATTATTATCAATTTGTGAATTTTATTCAAGAGATGAGTTCTGCTTGGTTTGTTTTGATTTGGTTAGGATTAGTAGTGGCTATACTTTTGAGTGTGATGACTTTTTTTAAAGAGAATAGCAAGGAAAACAAAAAATTCGTAAAAGGAAGTATGATAATTCTCGCCATTTTGTTATTTGCTTTGTTGGTATGGTTGACTTATATCAGAAAATAATGAAAAAGGCTTGTAAATAATATTTAATTATGCTATACTATTTAAGCATTTGGAGGAAATATGAATTTTTTATTGGCGACAGTTCCTGCGTGGATGAGCAAAACTTTTCCTATATTTGAACGCATTTGTTTAGTGCTTTTGGCGCTATTGGCTCTTATTTTAATTGTGTTAGTGTTTATGCAAATAACTGGAGGAAGCAATACAAACAATGTGATTACAGGCAATCAAGATAGTTATTATGCACAGAATAAAGCAGGCTCGCGTGAAGGTAGAATAACTAGGCTTATATATATCACAATTGGTTTGATAGCTTTGTTTAGTATCTTATACTTTGTGTTTATGAAAATACCTACATTGTATTAGAATTATGAATTGAAGTTCAAGGAAGCGGAATATTTTATTGTTATTTGCAAAATTTATCCGCTTTTTTTCTTATTTTGTATTAATTAGTTTGTTATTTATGTAATAAATTGTTAAAATAAATATATGGATTTAATAAAAATTATTAGAGAAAATAAGTTAATATATTTAAAATTGGATTCGCTCACAAAAGAATTGATGAAAACAACAGGGGAATCACAAAATGATTTAAAACTTCAGATTAATTCCTTGATAAATGAAGGTACACTATATTTGGATGAGCAAAATAAAATTTCGATTTCGGCTGACAAAGGATACTTTAAAGCAAAAATTACGCTGAATCGTAAAGGTTATGGTTTTGCAAAGGTGGAGGGATATCCTGACTTTTTTGTGCCGGCATTTGCAATTAATGGAGCTTATGATGGAGATGATTGTTTGGTAGAGATTATATCAAGAAAGAATGATGACGAAATAGAAGGGAAAGTAGTGAAGGTTTTGCATCACAACACTACACATATTGTAGGCACATACATAATTGGCAAAAGTAAGAATGTAGTTTTCCCAGATGATGAAAAATTACCACAGATTAGAATTTTGAAAAATAATAGCAAAAACGCCAAAAACAATGAAAAAGTCTGGGTTGAATTGGATGCAGATACATTAGATACAAAAGATGTCTGTGGAAAAATTGTTGAGATCTTAGGGCAGGCAAATACTCCAAAAGCAGAACAGTTGTCGATCATACGTTCATTCAAATTAATTGACCAATTTGATACTGAAACTCTAAAGGAGGCGCGTGCCATATCTCAAATAGTAGATAAAAATCAATATAAGCAACGACTAGACTTCACATCTCAGCGCGTGATTACAATAGACGGCGAAGATGCTAGAGATTTTGATGATGCTATAGCAGTGGAAAAAACGGACTATGGATACAAATTATATGTTCACATAGCGGATGTATCAGAATATGTGAAAGAGAATTCACATCTAGATAAAGAGGCGTTCAAGCGAGGAACTAGCGTATATTTTTCCAATCAAGTGATACCAATGCTACCAAAAGAATTGTCAAATGGGGTTTGTTCTCTCAGCGAGGGTGTGGATAGATTAGTGCTATCTGTAGTGATAGACCTAAATAATAATTGTGATGTTGTAGATAGCAAAATCGTTGAAGCTGTGATACATAGCCATCATAGGATGACATATACTGAAATAAAAAACATTTTGGAGGGTGATAAATTTTTGATTGAAAAATATCAAGATGTATACAATGATATTTTGATTTATCAAGAGATGTCTAGAAAATTACTGAAAAAACGTCACGATCGCGGAGAGATAAGGATGAATATACCCGAACCTTATATTTTAGAAAACGAGTCGGGTGAAATAGTTAGTATTGAAAAACGGGTTCAGGACGAAGCACATCAAATTATAGAGAGTTTGATGATTTTGACCAATGAATGTGTAGCAAAGACATTTTTTGATCTGAAAATTCCATTTGTGTATCGTGTGCACGAAAAGCCTGATAGTGAAAAAGTTTTGAGATTATCTGAACTGCTACAAAATATGGGTGTAGCAAATCAGTTGCAAATTGATGGAGACAAACCTATAAGTTATCAAAAAATAATTGAATCAATAAAGGATAATCCTAGCGAAACGACTCTGACAAAACTGATCTTGCGCTCAATGATGAAGGCACGTTACACTCCAATATGTTTAGGGCATTTTGGACTCGCTAGTGAATATTATTGTCATTTCACTAGTCCAATTAGAAGATATCCAGATCTGATGATTCATAGAATAATCAAAAGTTATTTGAATGGTGTGCCAAAGCAGGACTTAAAGTTAAAATATACTACAATAGTTTCTCGTGCTAGCGAACAGTCTAGCGAAACAGAGAAAATAGCAGATGAAGCGGAAAGAGAGGTTGATGATTACAAGAAAGCTGTGTATATGACTAAATTCATCGGAGAGCAGTTTGTAGGTACAATTTCTGGAGTGCAAGAATTTGGCATTTTCGTAGAGTTAGATAATGGGGTGGAAGGATTAGTTCGTCTAGAAGATCTGCCTAGTGATGAATATGAATTTGATGAAAGAGCAATGACATTAAAAGGAGCGAAGCATCACTATACCATAGGAGATAGTGTGCGCGTCATAGTCGCTAATGCAAATACAAGACTTAGACAAATTGATTTTGATTTGGTAGGAGTGGAGAAGAATACTTTAGGAAGTTTTGTAGTAAAAAAGAAAGATAAAAGATCAAAAAAATTAGATATGAGAACTGCAAAAATTTCTAAGGCCAAAAATTCTAAACGAAAAAAAAGAAGATAACAATTTTAATATTTAAAATTTTATATCAAAAAAATAGAATAAAATTATTTTTAATAAAAAATAATAAAATATAATAAAAAAATCATTAAATATTCTAATCAATTTTAGAATATTTTATTTTTTTTTGTAGATATTTATAATATTTAAATAATCAATTAAAAAAATAATGCATAATTAATTATTTAATAAACGAGTTATTTATATCGAAAAAAATAAATATATAAAAGATTAAAAGTACTTTATTAAAAATAATATTATAAAAAAATTAATTATACATATTTAAAGTATTAAATATTAATTAAATTTCATAGTAAAAATTAAATTGAAATATTTTAATGATATTTCTTATATTTATTTAATTTTTATAACCAAAAAATATTTGAAGAATTTTAGTTTGATAGAATTTGCAATAAGAGCAAATATGTGATATAATACAATTATGAAAATTGTTGCAGAAAATAGAAAAGCAAAATTTGAATATGAACTACTGGATAAATATGAAGCTGGGATAATGTTGACGGGTGACGAGATCAAGTCAATTAGGCTTGGTCATTTTTCGATTAATGACTGCTATGGGTTTGTGAAAAATGATGAATGTTTTTTAAGGAATAGTTATATTAAAGAATATGCAAATTCTTTTGATTCTACAAGGCACAACGAGACGACAAAAAGAGATAGAAAACTTTTATTGCATAAGCAAGAGATAGAAAAGATCAAAAAAAAGATTGAGGCGGATCACCTTACTCTTGTTCCAACGAAAGCATATTTTGTGGGTAGCAATTTGAAAGTCGAAATTGCAGTCGCGCGTGGGAAAAAGTTGTATGATAAAAGGGAAACTATAAAGAAAAGAGAGTTGGATAGGCAGAAAAGAAATCAATAAGATTATTTTAGAGGTTATTTATGGATAAAGATACAGAGAAGAAGTATAGAGAGCAATTGAAATCATCTATTAGATTTGTTAAAAAAGCGAGTGAATATACTATTGATCCAATGGATACGCAGATGAATAAAAGCATATATGAATTAAAGTTGAAATATAGCGAATTTTTAAAACAAACAGAAGAATTGGAGATGATAAACCAAGAAGAAAAACTTATAGTTTATGGTACATATTGTTTTTTGAAACATCATTTAGATCTATTAGATCAGGAATTCAAAAAAGTCATTGGTTCAAAACTTTTTACATACGCATTCATAAGAGAATTATATAAAATAGAACCGAATTTAATAAATAAAATTTTGACAGGTAACCTTGTATCAATTTTAAACAAAGCGAATGAAAATAGAATTATCAAATCAAATAATTTGAATGTTTAATGATGCATTGTTTATATTTAAGGAAATGCTATGACAGAACTGATTATAGATATTATAACGATTATTATTTTGATTATTTCTTTTAATATGATATTTGAATATGCTGTGCCCAAGTTCAAAAAACAAGAGATCAAAGATGAAGAAAATGCAAAAGAATTAAAAATTGTAAAATTAAATAAGGGCATGGCGACGGGATATCTGATTACATTAATTTTTCTAGATATTATTGGAATAGTATTTATTGCTTTTCCGCAAATTGTGACAGAATTTTTTGGTTTCAATTATTTGGCTACTATCATTTTTTTGTGGATAATTTTAATTTTTGATAATGTTATGATTTATTTTCTGTTGACACAAGCTGCGTACAATAACGAAATAATAATTGTCAAACGACCAATAATTAAAGCAAAGATTTATAAAATCTCAGACGTTGAAGATTATACAAAAGAAGGCAATTTAAAAATCTATACAAAACATGGCAATTTCACTCTGTTTAGAGCGATGTCTGGAACTGAATCGCTAAGAGAATTTTTGAATTCAAAAAAATAATAAAATCACTTTTTTACTGATAATATGAATTCAATAGATGATTTCGTTTGACTAAAAACTATTCAATAAAGGAAAATCATAACTACCGGCTTAGCCGGTAGTCATGATTATTCCACTTATAAAGAGTGCGGTTTGATATTAAACACAAGATATTCGGAAATTAAATTCCATGTCTAACACGGCTAATTTGTTCCATGGTGTTCTTGACTTGAGCCTCGATAGAATGATTTTTCTAGGAAAAGGGGCAAGACAGACAATCGCAAAGCGATTTCTTATTTGCCTTGGCGATAAGCCTAAATCATTCTAACTCACGTCAAGAACCTTTCACGGCATAAAGTAGCCGAAGTTATTCTTGTAAATTTGCTGTTTTTATATTTTCATCAATTTTTTTCATTAACATGCTAACAAACAACAAACGTTCAATTGCTTGTTCTTTTGTTATGTTATTATTTGCATGAGCGTTTGGATTTCTTAAACCCATCCACATTCCCATTAACATAAAACGATATCCTGCTTGCTCGTCTTTTTCACTTGTTGTTTCAAGCTTGTGGTTTGCAATTAAAAGTGTTTTATCTTTGTCTTCGTTGTATACAGCGGCAAATAAAGTTGCACCATCCAATTCTTTACTTTTATTTTTTAAGTATAAATTTTTCAGTCTTGTGTTTACTTCTTTTATTGCAGATTCGACAGCGTCAGAATAATAACCATCTTCAAACTTTTTGTAAGAACATTTAAAGATAACGGGATGCAATAATTCTTCCCAATTTGAGTTAGAATTAGACTTAATTCCATTTATTAACAACTGATTTTTCAATGCACCAAGAATACTTTTTAAAAATTCCAACTTTTTAAATTCATACATGTT
Organism: uncultured Clostridia bacterium; assembly: GCA_944377305.1. GTDB lineage: Bacteria > Bacillota > Clostridia > Christensenellales > UBA1242 > Onthoplasma. Next base: position 49,524 of record CALWEL010000006.1, on the reverse strand, counting down.
TGATTTATATATTGATGTAAAATTAACATATTCTTCGCTTTGCTTTCCAGCAATGGAAATAACAAGGTGTTCAATTTCAAAAACAATAGAAGAATAAGTACCATCTTGATATTTATAATCTTCACATATTTTTCGTAAATCGACTATTCTTTGAGTCAATTGTTTTATATTCTCGTCCATAAATTTACTCCTTTGTATAAAAATTTTCGCAAAACGCTTGATCGACTGCGTGAAATGTGTTAACATATAACTGGGGTTAATGAAGACACAAATCTATTTGCTAAATAAAACAGCACCAGTTATCAAGACCGGTGCTGTATTTTTTTAATAAAAAAGAATATTAAAATTTATAAAGCACCGATCCCCCTTTCATCGGCTTTGTTTCATTTGAAAAAAGAGTATCATAATTTTTATAAAAAGTCAAATAAATCGCCATATATAAATAAAAAAACCACGGCATTTCGACCGTGGCTCAGAGTGGTGGAGATGACGAGAGTTGCACTCGTGTCCTAACATAAATGTAAACCATACACTACACGTTTAGTCAATGACTATATTCACAATCATTCATTAACATTGACACTGAAGGATTGCTATCCTAATTGTCCTCATCATACACTAGGAAATGCATGATGAAGTTCACCGATATCTGACGTCAGATTTTAACGTATCGGTACCGCTAAACTGACGGCCACGCTTAAGCAGCGTAAGCTAATTTATTTTGGTTTGCGTTTATTTTAATTCGTCTTAACGAACCGTGTATTTTGCGTGCCACCACACGACGTGCGTATAATTTAGGTTTATATCAGTCGAAACTAATTCATCCCCATATAATACATTATACTATAAATATAAAAAATTTGCAATACATTGCTTGGAATTTATAATTTTTCTATTTTTGTATAAGATATGTTAAAAATTAATAAAGATTTGATTTAAATCATTGATTTTTTAGAAATTTTATTATTGATATTGATTTCAATTTTTTAGCAGTTTCAAAGTGTAGAGGCTTGGTATAGGTTTTAAAAAGAATTGTAAACAAGAGTTGAAGTCGTAATAAAAAGAATACACTACTCAAATAGAATATGAATATATTGAAAATCAATTATTTGATCAACAATTATTGATAGGAATACATTTTTTAATTAAAATCAAAAAGAACGAACAATATTGTTCGTCCTTTCAGTTATCTATTCAAAGCAGATGATAAACTCGCCAAATTGTCCTCTTTGAATTTTATTTGCTCGGCAATGCTTTCTATTTCTGTACGCAATTTTTCAATTCTATCTTTTAGCCTCTGACCGTGCCCATTGCTAAGGATTTCAATATGTTTGTATGTGCTATTGAATTCTTTTTCCTTCTTTGCTAATAGTTGTATCTTTGATTCTAATTTTGATTTCAATTCACTTATTTCTTGCTCTAAAGCAGATATTTGATCTTCCATAGATTCGCTTTTATTTATCTTTTGCGAATTTCTGGAAGTGAATGATAATTTGGCGATTTGGTCTTCAGCATAATTGATTACACTAATATATTCTGTCAACAAAGTTTTTGCTACAGCCAGTTTTTGATATTCGGTTAATGAATCCAAATATATTTGCTGTTTATCTTCTTTCTTTCTTAAATTTTCAGGATCATTTTTTAATTCTAGTGAACGGAGTTTACGCAAGTCTTTCAAATTGTATTTGTTTCTATTCAAAATAGAATCTATCAGTCGTCTTTCATCTCTATTATCTGATTTGTTTTTCTTAGCAATTAATCCTTTTATTATACCATTGCTCTCTTCAATGCTAGAGTCATATTCTGAGATTGTTGTTATATTTTCTGATTTTTTTGTATCAAGGAACATTTTTACAAGTTCTTTTAATTCAACCATATTTGAATCAATAGTTTCTATTATCATAAACAATCCGGATTTCGCTTGTGATAGATTGTCGGCAAGTCCTTTGATCATCAATTTAAGATCTTCGTCAGATTTGCTAGTTTTTATTAATTCCTCTATTGATTTATTCAATTTTTTTATTTTACCAAATAGTCTGGCAGAAGCGTATTCGTTTACATTTTCTGAATTAACATATTGAGTTATATCATCGATGATTGAGAAATAGTCATCAGTATTTGGGGTTTTTGATGATAAATTAATAGGAGAATTGATAATGTCGCTAATTTCTTGAGCCAATTTGGAATATTTTTCATATATCTCTTTTTGAGGATTTTCAGCATCAATTATTTGGATATCTTCAGGTTCATCATTATCTAAATTCAATTCGTCATCATCTTTTTTTGGATTAGATTCAACATAATCAATTAAACGATACAATTCATTATTCTTAGTCGAATCATCAGGTTTCGGCATATATTTTTTATCACTTTTTAGAATTCCTTTTCCATTTTTAATAAATGTAGAAGATTTTATATTGTCTTCAATTTTGAAACCTAATTTTATCAGCTCTTCTATATTCAAAGCTAATTCATCAATTGAAATTGTTTCTTTTATAAGTTTGCTTCGAACATTTTTTGATTTTGAAGATTTTGATTGAGTTGATGAGTCCTTTAGTTTGATAGCGGTATTGATAAAATCGCTTATTCGAGATTTCAATTCATCATAATTTTTTGATTTCTTGAATATATTTTGCAATTCATTTATTATTATATTTTCATCCTGGGTTAAAAAATTGAAATTGTGATTTATAATTTTTTGAATATTTTTAGCAGAAACTATTTTAGATAGCAATGAAATATTTGATGTAAAATTCATTTTGTCTGAGTTTATTGTCTTAGATGGAACAACGAATTTTGAAGGGAATATATCAAAGATATTATCCCCGTGGTAAAGTTTTTCAAGATCAAATCCAAGATTTTCTAGCGCTTGTTTTTTCTCAATCAAAGAGACATCTATATTTTCATTGAGACCATATCCATCGTATAGGCAGTTTATAATAGATGTTGTCGCATCATAAATGTTGTTGGTATTTAATGTGATAAACATTGTATTTCTATTTTGGAGTATATAATTGTGTTTATTCGGATTCATCCCTTCGACTTTCATATTAGGGAATAGGGTTTGCAATATGTGAAGTCTTGCATAAGATGAATTATTAAAGTTATTTTTTGAATATCTGTCTGGAAGATTAGAAATTTTTTCACCTAGGAGCAAACGTACCGTATTTTTCAATTTTTCTGGTGAAATTGCAAGAATTGACCCTGCTCGCAAGAAAATATTTTTGGTAGTGAAATTTTTCAAAGTTGGTTTATCTTTTGATAAGTCTAATACAGAATCTAGATATAAGCTGAGAGCAGATCTAGCACCTTGTAATTTTTGCTTTGAGGCAAATGCTACTAATGAAGATGTATGATTTAATAGTACTGCTATATCACCGCTAGTAAACACTTCATTTTCCGCGACATCTGCATCTTTATTTGCTAATTCATCTAAGAACTCTCCAAATAGTTCCGCTTGAGTTTTATAGTTTTGATTAGGGTAATAAATTGATAATCTATTGAGGGTTTGAGCTGTAAGTTTGTTGACTTTTTTCATCATTATCATATCTGCAAGACGGATAAATGATTTGTTATATTGATTATCTACAGTTGCGTATTTACCACTGGTGTGTGAACTTATAGCATAATAAATACAAGCGAGTGAATATAAAGTGTTTATACTTTCATTCGTGAATTCGGTAATGTCTTGATTCACTTCATCTGAAACTTGAATTGCCGTCTTCCAGCAGTCTTTTATCAACACATCAATTTTTGACCAATCTAAATTATGCTCTCTATAAAATTGTTTAAACTTTTGATCAATATCGTTTAATTTTTTTAGCATTGCCAAATCAATTGAATTATTACTAGCGAGAATTATATCTTTTACGTCTGAAAACTTTATATATCTATCGTTTGAAATAATGGCACGCTTTTTGGCTCCATTCATAATTTCTTTCACCATTTGTTCGGGAAAATTGTGGCGTACAAAATAATTAAACAATTCAGTCTTTGCGTCCTCGTCATAATATCTATCAAAACCGTGGATTCGTAGAATGTTATTAAATTGGATTCTTGTGATTACATTGATTTCCATAAACTACCTCTAAACTTATAATACTAAACCAATGAATATTTGTCAAGATTAAATAAAGATTTAATATTTTAGTGAAGAAGAATATACATAATTATTTATATTTGTTCGATTTTTGTTTAAATAAAATAGAAAAGTCGGCATAAATAATAATGGTTGAATGATCAATTGAATAGATTGCTTCATAAACATTTCAAACTTTAGGATAAAAGATTAAAGAATGCATATAAATTATTTAAAAACAAAAATTTCAATTAATTTTACAAAATTTTTTCAATTTGCTTATACAATCCAATAAATTTACATTTATTAGAAACGTTATTTATTATTTTCTTTTTTTTGAATTTATGATATAATAATATTGTATATATGAGGAGAATATTTATTTATGAGAAAAACTAAAATAATTGGGACGATAGGACCAGCTAGCAATTCGTATGAGGTGATGAAAAGATTGGTACTTGCGGGACTTAATATTGTAAGAATTAATCTTTCACACGCAAAAGTAGATGATATGGAAAAGATTTTGAATAATGTAAAAAAACTCAGACAAGAATTGAAACTTCCTTTGCCTATTATGTTGGATACTCGCGGTCCAGAAGTAAGAGTCAAGACTTTTGCAAATGATAGTGTGAATATCAAAAAGGGGCAAAAGTTCATTTTCACAGGTAGAGATATTGTTGGAAATGAGCAAGAAGTCAGTTTCAATACGCCAGAGATTGTGCGCTGTATAAAAGCAGGAAATAAAATTTTGGCAGTCAACGGATTGCTTACTTTCAAAGTTTTAGAAGTGAAAGAGCAAGATGTAATTACAAAAGCTATGAATTCAGGAATTTTGTCAAACAGGAAGAGTTTAAGTATCCCTAATGTGAAATATAGTACACCATATTTAAATGACCAAGACAAACAAGATATTTTATGGGGAATAAAAAATGACATTGAACTTATTGCTGCAAGTTTTGTAAATGGAAAAGAGGATGTTATAGCTCTAAGATCTTTTATTGAAAAAAATGGCGGGGATATGAAAATTATTTCTAAGATAGAATCTAGTTGTGGGGTTAAGAATTTGGATGAGATTATAGATGCGTCAGATGGTATTATGGTGGCACGTGGAGATTTGGGAGTAGAAGTCCCAGTCGAAAAGTTGCCCGAATTGCAAAAGATTATAATCAAGCGAAGCAAAGAAAAGGGAAGGGCCGTGATTACGGCGACCGAAATGCTGGAGAGTATGATATACAATAATAGAGCTACGCGTGCAGAGGTCAGCGATGTGGCTAATGCAGTATACGATGGCACGAGTGTGGTTATGTTGTCTGGAGAAACTGCAATGGGCAAATTTCCTGTTCAAGCGGTGGAGACAATGGCAAAGATTGCTCGCGAGACGGAAAAACATATCAATTATGCAAAGAGATTCTTAACTAGTAATTACAAAATAACAAATACAACAGATGTGGTATCACACAGTGCTGTGAGTGCAAGTCTGATTCAAAATACAAAAGCAATTGTAGTGTTCTCACAATCTGGAACCAGTGCACAAATGATCAGTAGATTTCGTCCGCTCGTACCAATAATTGGAGCCACACCTAATGAAAAAGTATATAGACAGTTGGAATTGTCTTGGGGAGTTATACCGGTGCTGACCAGTGAATATAATTCTACTGATGAAATGTTCAAGATTGCGGATGAAATAGTCAAAAAGAAAAAATTTGCAAAAGCGAAAGACACTATAATAATAACGTGTGGCACTCCAAAGCAAAACGGTTGTACAAATTTGATAAAAATTGATACTGTGAAATAAATTTGTCACAAGAGGTTAAAAATTATTCCATCAAAAAAATTTGGATAAAATATATTTGTCGTTTCCATTATACAAAAATTAATAATTTAGTTAATTAAATTTTTATATCACATATTTATATAACTTTTATGGATTTTGCCAATATTATAAAAATTAAGTTAAGCTAATAGATAAGGAAAACTATTCTGAAATTTGAAATCTCTACAATCATTGACGTTTGTATCAATTGATGAATTTTCCGATTTGGAATACTGAATTGATAGAAAATAACAATAATATTAAAACTAAAATCATTGTAGTCACTTCAATTGATTTACAAATTTGACCATTTCTAATATTATTATGTTTAATTACACAAATTATTTATATTAGGATAGAATATAATAAATTAAGATGAAAGATAAGATAAAAAAATTATTTGATACCAAAACCACTCGTGGCAAGATAATGCGAGCTAGTTTGTTCGTGCTTATCCTTGTGCTAATTTTTGTTGTGGCATACTTTATTTTGAAAGCCACAGGAGCGTGGGAGAAGGTCAATTCAATTGATAAAATTAGAGACATTGTGCAAAGTGGCGGAATGTTTAGTTTTTTGATATTTATCATTTTTCAAATCTTGCAAACCACTATCTTGCAGATTCCTGCGATTTTTGTCACTATCGCAGGAGCGGTGATATTCGGTAGATGGCCAGCATTTATTATGAGCTATATAGCCGTGATGATAGGCAGTTTAATTATGTTCTGGGTAGGTAGGAAGGCAGGTAGAAAATTTCTAAACTGGATGATAGGCAAAGATACAAGTGAAAAATGGATAGACCGAATGAGCAGAGGTAAATACCTTTTTTTCCTAATGATGTTGTTCCCAATGTTCCCTGACGATATACTATGTGTAGTGGCAGGGCTTACGAATATGAGTTTTTCATTTTTCTTTTGGACAAACATTTTAGCTAGAGGTATAGGGATTGCTTGCACAGTATTTTTCGGAAGCGGAGCCATCATTCCTTTCAGAGGATGGGGCTTGATCGTGTGGGGGATAATAATTATAGCTATTGCAGTATTATTCTATCTAAGTGTTAGATACAAAAATAAAATTGATGATATAATCAATTATTTATTTAGGCGAAAAAATAAAAATTCTGAAACGGCAGAAAAAACACAGGTTATGAATGAAGATATTGAACTTCTTACCGATAAAAATAATCAAAAGATTTCAGAAAATGTAGATAACAATCAAGATAATTTTGATAAAGATATTTTGCCTGAAGAACAAAAAACGAAAGAGAATTCGCTTCCTATTAAAAAACAGGATGATAAAATAAATTCTATTTCTAATGGAAATTTTTTGATAGAGAATGAAAAAAAAGATAAAATCAAGGATTTTTCTAGTATTGCAATGGAAACAGAATTCGCACCAGGTATATTGAACGAAAAAATTGAACCAAGAAATATTGATACATCAAATAAAAATAATCAAAGTCAAAAAATTATAGAATCCAATTCATTAACAAAAAACAAAGAGGAAGTATAATATATAGCTTTGAAAATTAAATACAATGGAAGAACAATTTATATAAATGAGATACAAAAAATTGCCAATTATTTTATAATATGATATAATATTAATATAAGAAAGGGTTAGTATGGAGGAAAAAGAAAAGAAAATCAAAGGCAAGTGCCAAAGTTGTGGAGCAAGTATTAGGCAAAATGAAAAGGTGTGTTCGTATTGCGGTACGCCAAATGTGGAATATGTTGAACCTGTGGTGGAAGATATCACACCGCCGAAAAATGATAATGACGATGATTTTAATTTTGGTGGTATGCTAGGTTCAATGATGGGTGGTATGATGATGGGTGGAATGCTAAGAGGACTAAGAGGAGGCCCTAGGAGACGTAGATAGCATTATTTGCTTGACGGAAATCAAATAATATGGAATAATATAGTTAAGGAGAAGATATGGGATTTTTTAAAAAACAATTTTTGTCAGTGATAGAATGGAAGGATAGTAGCAATGATATCATAGTTTATCGTTATCCATTGACAGATAGAGATGAAATTATGAATAGTTCTACTTTGGTAGTAAGAGAAAGCCAAGTTGCAATGTTTATTCATAAAGGCGAGATTGCAGATGTGTTCGGACCGGGTACATACAAACTCTCGACTGAAAATATTCCTTTTTTGACCAAATTGCTAAGTTTGAGCACTTTGGGCAACTCTAGGATAAAAGCTGAAGTGTATTTTGTAAATACAAAACGATTTATGGGACTAAAATGGGGTACTCAAAACCCTATTATGATGCGTGATGTGGATTTCGGGAATATTCGTTTGCGTGGATATGGTACATTTGCGTTCAAAGTGGAAGATGCTTCAAAATTTATGAAAGAAGTGTTTGGCACAAATGCTATTTATAGAGTGAATGATATTGCTACACAATACAAATCCACCCTCATTCAATTGCTGACTGATGCGATTGGCGAGAGCAAATTGTCGGCATTAGACCTTGCTGCTCATTATAGTGATCTTGCAGATATTGTAGAGAAAAACAGTGTAGAGGAGTTTGCTCCTATCGGACTGAAGTTGTCCAATTTTGTAATTGAAAATTTATCATTGCCAGAGGATGTTGAAAAAATGTTAGATGAACGCACCAAGATGGGCGTTATTTCTGATAAAATGGGTACATACACTCAATACAAGGCAGCCAATGCTATGGGAGATATTGCGAAAAATCCTAGTGGTGGTGGCTTGGCAGGATTAGGTGTTGGTTTGGGCGCAGGTTACAATATGGGCAATTTATTCACTGAGTCGATTGCAGGAGCGAAGGATAGCAAACGTCAGCAAGTTGTACAATGCATTAAGTGTGGGGCTAGTATTCCTGGCAAATCAAAGTTCTGTCCAGAATGTGGTGCTACCCAAGCATTGTCTTGTCCAAAATGTGGCGAACCAATCTCAAAAGGAAGTAAATTTTGTGTAAATTGTGGTGAAAAACTTGATATCAAGAAAAAAGTTTGTCCAAAATGTGGAAAAGAGTTGGGTGCCAAAGCAAAATTCTGCCCTGACTGTGGCGAGAAAATAAAATAGAGTAGGTGAATTATGGGATTGTTTAGTTATAGAGAAAAAAGATATGGCAAATTTACATTCGTTCTAATCGCTTTGGTCATTCTTGCTTTGGCAGGAGGTGCAATATATGGTGGCATTTATGCCGTTATGCATATGTCTCACTGGTCAAAATATGTGATTATTACGGTTGCTAGTATTGTTGGTTTATTATTGGCTATTTTAGGTATTTTCTTAATATTGTTTTCTTTTAGTTTAATAGGATCATCAAAGAGCGTACGCGATGGCAACAAAGCAAAAGGAATTGCAAACACTAGATTGTGTGATAAATGTGGTAGAGTAATTACGAAAAAAGCAGAATATTGTGAGCATTGCGGTGCTAAACAACAAACAGGTTTAGGACTAAAAGAGTGTCCGAATTGTAAAACGAAAAACAGTGGAGCGGCTGCATTTTGCGAAAAATGTGGTCACGAATTTAAGGAATAATTAGATGTAGAATATCTACATCTTTTTATTTTTTTAACAAATTATAATTAAAATTTATTTGTACTGTTTACTCAATTATTTTAATTATGAATATTAAAGTAATTTTCTTATTATGGTGATTCAAATTGCTTATTTTTTTATATTTTGGAAAATACCCTTATTAGTGTATTATATTTCTAAATTTGACAAAAAAAGACAAAGTTATTCATCCATTTTGTTTTGAATATATCTTTTTATCTAGTATCCTAAATTGTGGGGGAAACAAAGATGAGAAAAAAAATCAAAGGTAAATTGTATTTTATGGCACGAGATGCCAAGTCACGTATGAGAAATTATAATAGAGAAAAATCAATATTTAATCAGATCCCATATTCAAAAGTCAGTTTCAATGTGTATGATCAGGAATTATATGAACGAGTGTGCAAAATTTTATCACGAGATGAAATTGTGATCAATCCTATAAAAGAGTTAATAGATAACAAATATTATAATACATTATCTTTAGAAGGAAAGCAAAAATACATATTTGATCTAAGTGAAAAGTATAAAGAAATGAAAATTAGATATGAGCAGGAACATACTCTTTTGTCAAAAATGTCAATTATTTAAATATAATAAGATATTTTTGTACAAAATTATTTGACTTCTGTACAAAATTATTTTATATTTAAAAAGTATGAATAATGTAATTTGTGAAATAGATAGAAATAATACACGATCGATTAGGGAGATTGTAGATAAAGTTTGCCAGTTTATGAACATAGAAAAACCTATTTTGTTCAGTAAGACGAAGGAGGAGATGATCAAAGAAATATGTGTAGCGAAACTATGCAAAGTCTTGGGGATAAAATGTACATACAATTATAGAAATGAATTTTTTAGTATTTTTTCAACTCTTACAGCAGAGGTGATTGTTCGAATCTTAGACATAAAAATCAATATTGCACCCTATTATTTGAGTTGTGTAAAATTTGATGGTATTAATTTTATAGAAAAAATGATAGCAATTTTAGCTTCTCCGAACAAAGAAAAAGCGATTTTTGACGCCTTTAATTTTGTAAATAAATATAAGCATTTAATTCCAAATTACAAAAAAGTTTAGATGAGAATCTAAACTTTTTTTGCAATCACATCGCCTGTCGATGCGTCTATTAAAATTCCTAATGTATCACCATTTGTAGATATCACGCCTACATACCAATAATAATTTTTTACTTCACTATTTGAATAATCTTTTAGATTTTTAACAACTACTTCAATTTTATTATTTTTGTCTGAAGTTATGTTATTTAATTCTTCTTTCAAGCTTTCATTAGCTATCTCAATCGCTCTATTCACGTCCACACTGAATAGATTTGAGGTGTTGCTAAGTTCTTCATTGAAACTATAACCAGTGAAAGTAATTTGAATTTTAACTATGGCATCTGCTGGAGCACAGGCGCCTATATCTGCCAAATATGAATTGTCAATACTGCTTTTTTCTAAAAATCCTGTATATGTTTGATCATTGATCTGCACTGTATAAGTATATGTATCATCGGCAAGGGGAGCATTGTCTAGTCTTGATAGAGTGACAATACCAAAATCAACCATTTCTCCAACTATTCCGTCCAATTCGTAATCTTGCTCGCGCGTTCCAGAGGAGAATGTGACAGAATATAACTCATCTTCAGCGGTGTATAGTGTTGTACGCTTTTCAATCAAATATTGAGACAAGTCTATCTTGGTGCTACCGCAGGCAGAAAATGAGATTAGACCTACAGCAAGCAACAAAAACATTAAAATTTTCTTTTTCATATCAATTACCTCAATTCATTATATGTACAAGTCATCTTTATTAGAACATAGTTGACAAAACTAAAATTACAAATTAAACTCATAATATGAAATGTAATTTATGTCCAAGAAAGTGCAATATAGACCGAAAAAAAGATATAGGATTTTGTGGTCAAACTGACGAATTGAAGATAGCGAAGGTAATGTTACATAAGTATGAAGAACCGATAATTAGTGGATCAAATAGAGGAAGCGGAGCAATCTTCTTTTCTGGGTGCAATCTGAAGTGCGTTTTTTGCCAAAATTATCCCATTAGCCAGGGCGGAAAGGGCAAATTTGTCACAATATCTGAATTCATTGATATGATTAAAAAGTTGGAAAGAAGGGGTGCACATAATATAAATCTAGTGTCACCTACGCAATATGCTTTTAGCATAGTTTCTGCTCTTAAGGTATATAAGCCAAAAATTCCGATAGTTTGGAATTCAAATGGTTATGAAAACGAAGAGATGTTGGAGATGCTACGTGGACTCGTGGATATTTTTCTAGTAGATTTCAAATATTCTGACAATTCACTCGCACTTAAATATAGTGGAGCGAAAGATTATGTGGAAAATTCTACAAAAGCCCTGATCAAGATGAAATCGATTCAGCCAAAAGATATAATAGAAAATGGCCTTATGAAAAAGGGCATTATTATCCGCCACCTAATTTTGCCAACGCACACATCAGACAGTGTGAAGTGTTTGGAGTTTGTCGCAAACAATTTAGGGAAAGATAGTATCGTTAGCATTATGAGCCAATATGAACCTAGATATGACGCGAAGCAGTATTTCGAAATTAATCGAAAGATCAAACCCATTGAATATAAGCGCGTGGTCAATTATGCTCTCAAATTGGGGCTCAAAAATGCTTATGTGCAAGATCTGTCTAGTGCGGATTCTAAATATACTCCGAAATTTAGATAGTGGCAAAATAATCAAATTAGGACAATTCAATATAGACATTTATTCTTGATCAAATTGAGATTTTATGATTGAAAATAATTTAAAATATTTTATTTTTTAAAAAATTTATTATCAATATTTAGCAATACGTCTAGAATGTCTACCTCCCTCAAATTCGCTAGTCAAAAACACTTTCACGATCTTCAATGCTGATCTAAAAGAGGTGAGCCTACTACCTAAAGTTAGCACATTTGCATCCTCATCTTTTCTAGCAAGATATGCGACTGCATAGTCGTATGCACACACTGCTCGAATGCCCTTATTGCGATTGGCAACAATGTTTGCACCTATTCCGCTACCGCAGATGAAGATTCCCCAATTATTTTTATCTTTCAGCACTTCTTCGCTAGCTGGCTGAATAAAATCAGGATAGTCATCATCTTTATTATAAACTGCTGGTCCCATATAATTATATTCTATCTGAGTTTTATCAAAATACGCCATCAGTTTTTGAGCATAATCGTATCCTGCGTGGTCACACGAAATAATAATCATAATATATCTCCTATTCTTATAGTGTACAATAAAATTAAAAAAAAATCTAGTGATATAAAAACTTTTCTAGTCTTTACAAATATTGATCTATATGATATAATGAATGTATGATTATATTTGAAAACAAACGTTGTCCAAGATGCAATTTCAAAATGCCAAAAGAGATAATGACCTGTCCAAAGTGTAGGCTAAATTATTCAAAATTTGAGCAAGCCACCAATATAGAGGGTAAGAGAGCATTAAAGCAAAGAGAATACGATCGTGTAGTATACAGATCAGGCTGTCCTAGTGATATTGCTAGATGGAAATTGCTATTGTTGACGATATTTTTTGGATTCATCGGAATGCACAACTATTATGTTGGCAGGACGAAACGCGGTGTGTTTTTCACTATATTCTTTATAGTAGGTATAGTCAATGCAATCATCACTGGGATATTGAGAATCGAGCCAAGTGGTGAATTGTGGGAGATATTTACCTTTTTGGTATTGATTTGGGGAATTGTGATTTTCTTGTGGATAATTGATATATTTAAAGTTGCACTAAATAAATTCAAAATACCAGTAAGTCTACCTAGATAAAATGATTATTTATAGGATAATTCAATTTATGGAAGATATCCTTAATATGAATTATTGATTTGAAAACAGCGTCTATCAAAAAAATAGTGATTTAGTTTTAAATATCAACTTAGATGGATATTTAATAAACTTGACCAAATGATAATTTTACAAAAAAGTTAGTCTAAAAATTGAGGTAAAAAAATATATGAAAACTGTTGTTGTAGGATTGAGTGGAGGAGTAGATTCATCTGTAGCGGCATATTTGTTGAAGAAGCAAGGATACAATGTCGTAGGACTTTTTATGCTCAATTGGGAAGAAAAGGATGAAAATGGATATTGCACAGCGGAGCAAGATTTTGAGGATGTGAAACGAGTGGCGAACAAAATTGGCATTCCATATTATACAGTCAATTATGCCAAGCAATATCAGGATAGGGTTTTCAAATACTTTCTAGAAGAATACAGCCGGGGAAGGACTCCCAATCCAGACGTTCTGTGCAATAAAGAGATCAAATTCGGACCATTCCTAAAATATGCACTAGAATTGGGTGCGGACTACATTGCTACAGGACATTACTGCAAACGTGTGGATAGAGATGGCAAGGTATATTTATACAAATCCCACGACAAAAATAAAGATCAGACATATTTTCTCAATCAATTGAGTCAGGAGCAATTGAAATATGCGTTATTTCCGCTGGCGGACATAGACAAATCAGAGGTTAGAAAGATTGCAAAAGAATTAGGTTTAGTCACCGCAGAGAAGAAGGACAGCACAGGTATATGTTTCATAGGAGAGAGGAATTTCAGACAGTTTTTGAAGAATTATCTACCAGCAAGCAAAGGAAAAATTGTTGATCTGAAAGGCAATGTTGTAGGTGAGCACGATGGAGTGATGTACTACACTATAGGTCAAAGGCGAGGATTAAATATTGGCGGAAAAGATGGATATGAAAATGCTAGATGGTTTGTTGTAGATAAGGATGTCAAGACGAATACTTTGATTGTGAATTGTGGAGAATGCGAAGAAATGTATTCGCGTGGGTGCATAGTGCGTGAGTTCAATTGGATAACTGACAAATTGACTGAGCCCTGCACCGTGTATGCAAAATTGAGATATCGCCAGCCTGATCAAAAAGTCCACCTGAAGATAATAGATGACTCCACGATAGAATTGATGTTTGATATCAAACAGAGGTCTGTGACGTTGGGTCAGTTTGCAGTACTATATGATGAGGATGGAATGTGCTATGGTGGCGGAAAAATTGACGTGATCATAAGATAAGTATTTATAAAGGAGATGGTATGAGTTTTGCATATTATAGTAGCGGAGAGCGAGATGAAGAAACTGGCGAGTATATAAAACCTGAAAGATGGGATCACTATTCAGAATCAATACAGGGATCAATGCTCAAACAGTCAAAGGAAGAAAATCCTGTGTCGATTCCGCCCGAATTTGATCCGCAATATTTTAGAGACAAGCAAAATAGTGCTAGGACTGATTCTGAAGCTTACGATTGGCTAAGATATGGACAATACGCAAATACCGTACGAACTATGTTTTCTAGCGTTGCATATAGATTTTATACTAAATATTCTCAGAACATAGATGAATTGCAACTGCCAGAATATATATTGCAGTCAAACACTGAGCAGGACATAGACCTGCTTGCGAAAAATTTAGATAATTCAGAGAAAAACTTGGTTTCACAATTTGCACGCAACAATAGGACGGTGCAAGCCAAGATAAACAAGCACAAGCGTCTGGAAAATTTGCAAAATTATGCAGTGAGAACTTGGTTAATGTATCATATTCTCAATCATTCGATTGATATTCCATTGAAAAATTCGCTTCGCTTCAAAGCGGTGTACAAGGATCTAGACCAAGGCAATCAGCTTGACTTATTGCGTATTTATCGTGGTTGCAAAATATTAGAACGAAATTTTAGGATATACCTGCGTCCGACTTTTATGGAAAATCAAGGACATTATCTATATAAAGACGTAGATATCTCAAGGGTTTATGATGATATAGTGAGAAGTTTAGGTGGAATTACTGCTAAGCAATGTCAGGGAATTTTATCTTCAATTAGACCAAAATTATTTCAAATGAAAAGTGAAAATAGAGAAGCTAAGTATATAATGAATTTTTATCACTATTTTGATGACATTCAGCGAACTATTTACGAAATAAAAAGAATTGGTGCAGAGTGGAAAGAATCTGGTGGATGGAACATATTTCAAGACTCATCTTATGGGGATGACATAGACGTATATTTGCGCGGGAAGAAATACAAAACTTTTTGTACAGAGGTGGCAAAAGCTTGCAAAAACTATGATAAAATGTTCATTCAGGATGTGAATAAAGTGATTGAAGAGTTGTCTTTTGCATTGACAGATAATTCAAGCGCATACATATCCTCGCGTCTAGATTAGGATATTGTATTGCTTTCAATTTATATAATGAAAAGATAAAAACTGAAAATTAGAAATTTATCAAAAAGAAGATTTTAAATTTTCTTTTTTATTTTGTGAATTTGATATATTAAATTAGATTTTATTAGTTTATTTTATTGCGGATGACTTATAAATAAGTATTTACTGGAATTTCACGATTTTTTTCAATATTTGTTGATAATAATTAATTTATTTTGCAAAATTCCCTTAAAATGGTTGACTTATAAATTTTAATTTCCTACAATTAAATTATAAATATCCGATTGTCGATGTAGGATGTTTAGAGTGAAAACTCACAAATAAATTTGCAAATTTGTTTGGTATTCCAAACATTGAATATGTTAAATGCATTGACATATTCGAATAAGATTTCAAAATGTTTGCGATTCAATTTGTAAATAATGAAATCTGTCCGAAAGGACAATGGTTAGTCGAAAACCATAAAAATTTTATAAGGGGTAAAAAATGACAAAAACTAAGAAAAAGAAAATGTCCAAGTCAACTTTTGCCATCATTATAATGGCAGTTGTTATGGTCGCTATGCTTGCCTTCGGTGGCACTTACGCTTACTTTACTGCTACTGCTACTAAGAAATCTACTGGTGAGTTTACCACTGGTAGTATCAAGTTGGAAGCTAATGATGACGCAACTTTCGAAACGGGATTAACAAACGTAGTTCCGGGTGATGCATTGACCACTGGTCCTTTGACTTTGACTACGACATCTGTTGGTACAGATTCGTACATAGCAATTAAAGTAACGATTAAAGCGACTGATGCTAATGATGAAGAATTGGATTTGGCTGGTACATCACTGGCATCTGCAATTGGATTGTTAGCAACTGAGCCAACCACAGGATCTAAATGGGTAGCAGGTACCGACGAAAACTATACAAATGTATTTGTATTGGCAGCTACTACCACTCCTACAGCTGTAGCTACAGGTCAAACGATCAAAATCACTGATGCTGCATTGATTTTCAAAGGGGGCGACAATTGGGATCAAACTAAAGCAGATGGTAGCGCAGATTACATCAGTGATAGTAAATTGATGGGTGCTACACTCAATATTACTATTGAGGCTAGATCAGTACAATCAAAAAACTGGAACGATGGTGGAGACGCTAGTGCTAGTGATACTGCTACTGATGCTACAGTTAACGGAATCGCTAAATTATTGTTCCCACATAGTCCTGACCCTGACCAAGGATAAAAACTCGCTAATGCGAGTTTTTTCATACTTTTTATATTAATTTGCTAGTCGACCGCTACAGATTCAGATATGTACTTATGTGCATAATTTGCAAGTTCTTATAATAGAAATTTACAAATATAAACATATCACAATCAATCGGAAAATTTTAATATGGATTTATACACTACTGAATATTTCTCCTTGTTTATTGGAGTAAAATTAAATATTTTATAATAAATACAAATTACGGTTGACACTTTTTCAATATATGATAGAAATTTTTGATTTTGATAGCAAAAACTCGCGTTAGCAAGTTTTTGCTGTTTGCTTTAGCGTTCAAGTGGCGTTGAGAACGATTCTTATTGTATTTATAATGAAATCAAATATTAAATTTTAACATATTAAAGGGGTTATTTTAATAATTTATAAATTGTATTAATAAAATGATTGAAAGAATCAAGTTGAGACGAATGATTGACCGAAAGAGAAGTTTTTCGCTCGCCGAAAAACGATAATAAAGGTCAAATCACATTTAACAATACTTATGAAATACAAAGGGGGAGTAATGAGGGGGAAAGTTAGTTTGCCCTGAAGATGGGGACCCCACGAAACGGAGTTGAGGAGGGGGAGAGGAACAACTGATGAAGAGAAGAATTTGCCAACATATTGGCAAATGAATAAAGAATCAAGTTGTGACGAATGATTGACTGAAAGAGAAGTTTTTCGCTTGCCGAAAAACGATAATAAAGGTCAAATCACATTTAATAATACTTATGAAATACAAAGGGGGAGTAATGAGGGGGAAAGTTAGTTTGCCCCCTCATAAAAGAGAGATGATTGACCGAAAGAGAAGTTTTTCGCTTGCCGAAAAACGATAATAAAGGTCAAATCATCTCTCTATCTCGACTATTTTCAAATCCACAGCATCTTGATATACTATATAATACCCTTCGCTCAATGGATCTTCTTGATCCAATGGAAGCCATTGATAATTTTTACCCAATTCTTCTGGCACTGGAGAATTGTAATTGCATTTAATAGCATAGCATATATATTTTATTTGGTCGTTTTCATAGATGGCACCAATAGAATATTGTTCGCCATCTTCGCCTATTTTTACAAATTTGCTGTTTTCAATCAATTTGTTCAAATCTTCATCTTCAGGATAATTTTCGAATATATATTTGAATTGTGGAATTATTGCGTCTAGTATGTTTGGGGCAGTATTTTCCTCTTTTTTTTCTTCAAGATTATCCATATTATTTCGATTGTTGAAAGTATTGATTTTTTCCTCAGATATTTCAGTCGCAACATCATTATTGACTTCAATATTTTTGTATTCCTGAAATGAGTTGTCATAAAAGCATTTTTTGTATTCACAATTTGCACATTTGTCAATCTCACAATCGCTTACATTTTCATTTTTTTCACCAATATATTTTTCATCTTTGTAATATTTGTCTCTGTCAGAGAATACTGAAGTATCATCGAAGTAATATCCAGCATAAGTGCCTCCAGCCAATAATACTTTGTTGTCCGATGAAGTATCTATAATGGCAGTGTAAAAATCAGAATTCATATCAAAGTTCCCTAGCAAAGAACTTTCATAACTTTCCCCTTTGTCTAATAAATTGGCAGAATATACTTGATCGTTATGATAGATTCCTAATTTGCAAAATCTATTTAATTTTTCCATTTGATATAGTCTTAGTTTGCATTTCAAAGTATTGCTATTTTCTTGATACAAAGTCAATATCCCTCTGCCAGATGACGAATTTTGATCTACATTTGAAATTATAATGGTTTTACTTCTCATATTGATATTATAGCATTGAAAGTTTTTATATATGACAAGAATTTTGTTGAAAAATATATATTTTCATAAAATAAGTGTGAAAAAGATGTATTTTTTTGTTTTTTGAATATTTGACCAAAAAAATTAATATATTAATACTTTGTCCTTAATATCAACTTAATGACAAAATTCGATCAGTATTATATAAAGATTTCGATTTTTGAATGCTAAGGAATTGACATAAAATCTGCAATATGGTATTATTAATCTAACTATTTGGCAATAATGTTTACGAGGATGGAAATGAAAAGTTTGAATTTAAAATTAAAAAATTTTATTAAAATATTTGTGTGTTTAATTTTATGTATATTTGCATTTTGTTTATCTGCTTGTGGCAAAGGCTCTAATGATAATTATGTTTATCCGACATCTAGTGACGAGACGTTTGGCAACGGTGGTCTTGCGGTGCAAAAAGGCGATTATATCTATTTTGTGAATGGGTATCAGTCCTCTGAAGATATGGAGAGTCAAAATGCTAGCTACACTTTAGGAGCATTAATGATAGCCAAACTTGATAGTAATGGCAATTTGATTTTGAATGAAGATGATTTGTTAGACGATGAATATTATCGCACTATGAGCGACAAATTGTGTGGATTTGAAGCGACAGGCTTATATATTTTCGGAGATTATTTGTATTTCACTAGTCCGTGTCAAGAAAATGAGTCAGGGGATGAAGTTTGGGCAAAAAATCGTGTAGACTTTTATCGTATTAGATTGAATAAGTCTGGAGATGTGGAGAGATTGTATCAAACGGAGGTTGAGCATTCGAATTTGGAGTATGAATATTATTACAACAATTTGAATGTGTACTTGTTAGTTTACGAAAAAGAGACGAATTTGGATCACTCGGATATTAGCAATCGTCTGCTTAGAATCGATGCCAATTCAAAAGATGTGACGACTGTAGCAACAGATGTTGGCAGTGTCGTGATGCCTAGTCTTAGCAATGAATATATTTCAAACAGTTATGAGAAAATATTTTATGTTGAGCAAGACAGTGATGACAATAGTTATAGTTTGAAACAATATAATATAGTATCGAATGCTTCATCATCTTATATGACATCTTCCACATCGATAACTGCGACTTTTGTCACAAATAATTATGTATACATTACAGATAATGCGAATAGTAGAAATATTATGATGCGTTCGAATTTCATTGACGAATCAGGTTTTGAGCGAAGTGGTCCTATTGATACGAGTCTATATTCAAGTTTGAATATGACTCCAGAAGGTAATTGTATAGTTGCAGTGACTGATAATACTATTGAGTTTTTCATTAATGGTGATACTAGTCCCGCTATTAGAACGGTAGTAGATGAAGATGAAGAAGTGACGGATCTTAACATAATAGGTTTTGCTAATGGAAATATCTTTTATTATGACAACAATAATGCTATTAAAATGGTAAGTTATGCCAACTTAATTGCTGGAAGTGAATCAGAAATTAAGACATTAGCAACCATTACCGATTTAAGCGAGGAGTACTATTTTGATCTAGATAATGAATATGTGTATTTTTACAAAACTGTAGGTAGCAACAATTACCTTCATAGATTGATTGTCAACAACAATTATGGCGAGACAGAGGAGATGCTCGGTGTTTATCTAGAAGACGATATCCCTGAACCGGAAGAAGAGGATGCAAATCAGGAAGAGACAGAAGAGACCGCTTAATCTTTGTACGATAGTAATCTTCGCATTATTTGAAATAAAATATTGATACAATCAATTTATTTAAAATCCAAATTTATACCAATGATATAAAAAATTGATTATTTAATTTGAAAAAATATTAGTAATAGATGAAAAAAGAAGTAAATAATTTTACTTCTTTTTCTTTTGGTCCTTTGAATTCTTTTTGTCAGTTTTATTGTCTTTATTTGTCGGTATTATTTTTGTTGCAGTCATTCGCCTTGCTATCATTATTTTTGTCTCTTTTGTGGGGGTTAATTCTTTTAGATATCTAATCAATTTGCTAATCAAATCGCCAAAATCTTCATCTGTATTCGATGCACTGTGTTGATATATTGTAAGTATATTTGCATTTGACTTTTGTTTGTTGTAAAAATTTGTATATAAGTCTTTATCAAAAGAATATGTGATTTTCAATCCTGTTACATTTGCACTGCGATATTCTAGACTAGTTGTTTCAATCACGTATGCAACTTGTAATTTTTGCATTAAAAACTCTGGATCAAAATTGATTGAAGACATAAACATTGCTTTGAAATTATTTACCAAAAAGTCTTTATGTCTCAATATCTTATCATAAGGTTTGATGATTTTTGTGAAATGTTTGTAATTTGTGCGCACCGTGTATTTGAAATTTGTGTTGATTTTTTCGGTGGCCATATTTAGTTCGGTGAATTTCCCTATCTGCGTTTTATATAAAACTATATTAGATTTTTCCAAATCGTGGTCGGGAGTATCATAATATGTAAAAGTCTTTTTGATTTTTTCTTCGAAATGCATATTATATTTGCCGAAAAAAGAATTAAGCTCCAACACCTTATCTTTTGTCTTCTCGCTGAACATCTCGAATCTACGTTTTTGTCTAATGATATCTAATGCGCGCATATATTTGTACCCCTTATATATTATAGTTTAGTTAAAATTAAAAAAAAAATCAAGAAAATGTAGAAATATTTTTATACATTTGCTATAATTTCAATATGTTAGATTTCAATAAATATTTTTTAGAGCGTATGAAAATTTTATTAGGTAGAGGATATGATTCGTTTTTATCTTGCCTTAATGAAAGTGAACAAAAAGGTATTTTTGTCAATAATCACAAGATTTCTACTGAAGATTTTGTTGATATTGTAGATTTCCAAGTAAGTCCTATTGCGTATGAAAAATCTGGATTTTATATTGATAATTTAAAATTAGGGAAACATCCTCTGCATTGTGCTGGAGCCTTTTATATACAAGATCCTAGTGCAATGTTTACTGTCAATGCATTTGAATTTAAAGGAAATGAAATTGTTCTGGATCTATGCGCTAGTCCAGGAGGGAAATCAATTCAAATAGCGAATAGAATACCCGAAGGGATAATTATCAGTAATGAAATTATAAACGCACGTGCCAAGATTTTATATTCAAATATAGAGCGTATGGGGCTAGATAATGTGATAATCACAAATGATGATCCAAAGAATATTGCACGCGCTTATGCAAACGAAATAGATGTGTGCTTGGTTGATGCTCCATGTAGTGGCGAGGGTATGTTCAGACGTGGTGAAGAGGTGATTAAAGAATGGAATGAAAATTTACCCAAAATGTGTAGCGTTCGCCAACTTGAAATTTTAGAACAGGCGAATTTATGTCTAAAAGAAAATGGATGTTTAATTTATTCAACTTGTACTTATTCGCTTGAAGAAAACGAAAATGTTATACGATCATTTTTAGCTAAGCACAACTATGAATTGGTAAATATAGAATATCCGTTTTCAAGAGGTGTAGATATGCCGGAGGCTGTGCGATTATATCCTCACGAAGTGAGAGGTGAAGGTCAATTTGTAGCAGTAATGAAAAAATTAGAAAAAAATGAATTTTTATCAAATGGTCATCTATATTTAAAAGAAAATGAGAAATTTGAAAAATTTTTAAGCAATTATATAAATTTTCAACCAAAAGTATATGATTATAAAGATTTTTCATATATTGTTAAAAATGAGAACTTAATTAAAAAAGGAATAAATTATCTGACAATAGGCGTTAGAGCTGGGCAGGATAGAAAAAAATATTATGAATTAAATCATAATCTTTTTTCATCGCTTGGATTAAAATTTAAAAATCAAATAAATCTAGATTATACCGATCAAAAAGTCAAAAAATATTTACGTGGTGAAACCTTGGAAATTCAGGAGCAAAATGGTTATGGTGCTGTATTAATTTCGGGATGTGCGTTAGGTGGCTATAAAATTAGTGATGGTAAATTTAAAAATTTATATCCTAAAGGTCTTAGAATTTTCAATTAAAGCAAAAAATGCTTAAAAAGTTGCAAATTTTTGCTTATTTTTCATTTTTTTTGAAAAATTTTTAAAAAAGGTATTGAAAATTTATCGTTATTGCTGTATAATAGTAAAAACTCAAATAGTTAAAGGAGAAATATTATGGACGCATGGATGGCTTTTGTTAGCATTATAGCTATTGTAGCTATTGTTGTAATTGCTGGAGGTATCATTGCATTTTTAGGTCATATGATAATCGGTGTATTCGATAAGGATAGGCAAGCTACTAATACTAAAACTGAAGCTTTGGATTATAGTCAATATAAACAATTAGAAAATTCAGATTCAAGGACGAATGAATACGATTTTTCTACAATCAATATGGCTAAGGCGCAAAAAGAAAAAGAAGAACTTCAGAACAATAATAAAGATGACGAATTATTTAAATTGTTGGAAAATAATGATTCTGACGATGACATCAAAGAGATTGAAGAGAGATTGAAAAATCAAGAACAGCCTAAGCCAGCTCCAGCTCCAGCTCCAGTTGTTACTGCTCCAGTAGAAGAAGATGCCGATGAAGATTTGAATAGTTTGCTTGATGAGATATCTGGAGATGTTGTTGATGAGGAGAAAGACAGGATTAACGAAGAGAATAATAACCAAACCTCAATACTTTCTAGATATAATATTGATGATATTTTAAATAATATCCAAGAGGAAGAGGAACCAGAAGAAGTGGTAGAGGAAGAACCTGAAGAGTTGGAAGAACCTGAAGATCTCGAAGATAATAGTGAAGAGTTGGAAAAAGCCAATCAAGAAATTGAAACTTTGAAAGCACAACTTGCAGAAATGAATCAAAAACTTGAAGATGCCAGAACAGTTAAAGAAGAAGTATCTATCAATATGACAGAAGATGAATGTCTGGAGCGTCTTGCGACACTTGAAGAAAGATTAAAAGCCGCAAAGAAAGACTATAAAATAAATATGAAGGAATTCCGTCCTCTTCAAAGAGTGATGAAACAATACGAAAAATATATCAGAAAATTAAGAAAGAAAGATGCTCAACTTGCAAACAAAAAAATCTCTCTTTATGGAGTAAACAATTATGTTGATTTGGACAAAGAGAAAGCTGAAAATGTATTAAATGAATCCGAATTGGTTGAAGGACTTAGATTAAGCGTTAGTCATTGCGAAGAAGTAATTAATGCCAATAAAGATAGATATCCGATACTTGAGCATACGAATAATATTCTTGAAAATCAAATTGCAAACTTAGAGGCTGATATTGAAAGTACAAAACAGATTCTTGCAAAAATTCGTGAGAAGAAAGGTTCTGGATCGGACGGAGAGCAGAATAAATAATAAAAAATCCTGAATTTCAGGATTTTTTTCGATTCATTTCAAAAATTAGTATATCACAAAATTAAATTTATTATATCAGAAATTAATATTATAAGAAAGATTTTTTTAATTAGTGTCAATCTACTTAATTAATAAAATGTAATATTCAGTAAAAAAATATGTCAAATTAGTACCTAAATTTCCATTATTAGTTTATAATATTCTTATGAAATTGAGAGATTATCTTGAAAAACGGAAATTAAATAGGTTTAAGAAAAAATATAAAGTTGGATTATGTCTTAGCGGAGGGGGGACTAGAGGTTTTGCTCATCTCGGAGCATTTAAAGCATTTGAAGAAAATGGAATAGAATTCAATGCTGTAGCAGGGACTAGTGCTGGAAGTTTGTTTGGAGCTTTATATGCTACAAAAATGAAATATGAACAAATGTACAAATTATCAAAGAATGTAAAGAATAGCGATTTTAGAAAGTCAAAACTAGGATTTTTGCCATCTAAAATGGATAATTTACAAACTTTAATCAAGAGCATATTGCCCGTAAAAAATATTGAGGAGTTGCCAATTCCATTTTATGCGGTGGCAGTAGATTTAAAAACTGGAAATGAAATTCATTTTAATAAGGGAGATATAGCTAGCATAGTTTCTGGAAGTTGCGCTATTCCAGGCGTTTTTTATCCAGTCAAATATCGAAATATGACCTTGATTGATGGTGGAGTACGCAATAATATACCTGCGGATGTGTTGAAAATGAATGGATGTGATTTTGTGATAACGATCGATTGCAATTGTACGCGTGGTGGAGGAACTACAAGCGAAAGTTTCTTTACACAATTCACTACAAGTATAGGAATAATGTCTGTGAATAATTCCAAGCGAGGAATAGAATGTAGTGATATAGTTGTATGTCCAGATATGAAAAAATTCGCATCACTAAAAGTTCAAGGTAAGGATGAGATGATAGAAGCTGGATATCGAGCAACTGTTGAAATGATACCTGAGATAAAAAGATTGTTTTTGGGGCAATATAAGAAAAAATAATTAATGAAAGAGATACAAAAGAAAAATAAGATAATAATATTTTTAATTTTAATGCTCGTTGCATCATTAACTTATCTTTTTGCTGACAAAATTAGTAATAACCTAAAAAATTTTTTGATTGATTATTTTTCTATCATTGAATGTAATAATAGAATGATGGTTCATTTCATATCGGTTGGACAAGGAGATGCTATAGCGGTGAATTTGCCAAATGATGAAATTTTAGTGATAGATACTGGACCAAAAAGTACGGCAGTTACATTTACAAATTATATAAAAGATAAAGTATTGAACAATCGTAGAGATAGAATAATAGACTATTTAATATTGACTCACGCAGATGCAGATCATATAGGAGGAGCTCTGCGCTTGCTGAACGAATTTCAAGTAAAAAATATTTATGTTCCATTTCTAGAATCCACATCTTCAACCTATTTAGAACTTATAAATTTCATAAAAAATGGCGATTACAATCTAATAACTGATTTATCTGATGATTTGGTATCCAATGAATATGGAGTACAAATATTTGGTCCATTTGAGGCGTCTGACGCAAATGATACTTGCCCAATAATCAGATTAGAATATTTAAATGTAAGTTTTTTATTTGCAGGAGATATATCAACGGAGATTGAAGATCTTTTGTTATTAGAGTATTATAATGAAATAGATTCAGATATTATTAAAATTGCACATCACGGTAGCAAATACTCATCAAGTTTAGAATTTTTGCAGGCAGTTTCTCCCAAATATGCTGTGATTTCGTGTGGAACCAATAGTTATGGGCATCCTACAGACATTGTGCTCAACAATATTACAGAGGTGGATGCGACTACAATGAGAACAGACATTGCAGGAAATATCCTTTTCTCTGTAAGGGAGGAAAATAATTTTGATTTATTGACAGGAGAGTATAACATTACAGGATTTATTATTGACTATAGATTTTTTATTTTAGTATTTGATTTAATAATGTTAGTTTGCGTATGCATACTATTGTTAAAAAAGGAAAAACAGAGATAGATTAAAATGTAAAAAATTACTTGTTTATTGCATACTTTTTTGTTAAAATTGATATAACTATGGAGGATGATATGAAAAATTTAACCATAGTAGGCATTGATAACGATTTTGTCAAATCTTTTGCAAAAAATATTGCAGATAAACTAGGATACAATTATATAGATGCAAATGAAGAATTTGACAAAATATTGCTTGCTAACAACAATTATCCAATGTTTTTATTAGATGAAATATTGGTACAAAAAGAAAGTCATTTGATAGACGAATTGCTAACCAAAGATAAAACTATAATCAGTATTTCAGATGATATGTTTTTATCAAACGAGCATTATAAAAAATTTGAATTCTCCACTTCAATAATAATTATGGATGAAAATTTAGATAAAACACGTATGAAAATACAAAATTTGATCAAAAAATATACAAAATTTGCGTTTAATAAAAATGAAATCAAGGCAAATGATATATTAATGATAGTTAGGAGATAAATATGAATATTGATCAAAAAATATCAAATGAATTGAAAATTTTGGCTTTAGAGGAAATTAACAATGCTGGCAGTGGTCATTCTGGTTCTGTTTTATCTGCCGGCGACATTTTGTATACCTTATATACGAAACATTTGCTATCAGATGAAAAAGGAAACGCAATTGATCGAGATAGATTTGTGCTTAGCAATGGGCACGCGTGTGCGGGTTTGTATGCTATTTTGGCTGGTTTAAATTATTTTAATATTACAGAATTAAAAAAATTTAGACAATTCAATGGACTACTCACTGGTCATCCAGAGATAGAAATACCAGGCATAGATGCCTCGACTGGTCCATTGGGTCAAGGTGTGGGAAACGCAGTTGGAATGGCAATTGCTGAAAGTATATTAGATGCTAGATTTAATCTAACACACTATACTTATTGTATGGTGGGCGATGGTTGTCTAGAAGAGGGCGTAGGGCTAGAAGTTCTTTCAGTTGCAGGATTATATAAATTGAATAAATTTATATTATTGTATGACAAAAACGATGTTACACTTGATGGCAAATTAGAGAAGTCAAACACTGATGATATGGTAATGAAGTTTAAATCTATGAATTTTAATGTCTTGGAGTGCGATGGACACAATATTGATGAAATCAATAATTTAATCACGCAAGCAAAGCAGGAAAAGGACAGACCTACTGTAATAATATTTCATACAATTATTGGCAAAGACACAAGACTGGCTGGTAGCAATCTAAGTCACGGAAAAGTATTTAGTATAGAAGAGATTGCCGAGCTTAGAAATAAACTAAATGTAACTAGTCCAATTTTAGATTTGTCAGAAGATACCAAGCAACGATTAAATAAAATCAAACAAGAGATTTCTAAAAAATATCAAAAAAAATCGGATAGATATTCAAATTTTTTAGATAAAAATAAAGAATTGCATAAAAAATATATCAATTTTATAAATAATGATTTTAGTTATAAAGAAAAAGAATTTATTGAAAATAGTTCGACTAGGCAGATGAACAACAAAGTGTTAAATGAGATAGCCAAAGAGGTGGAAAACATTCTCGTATTATCTGCTGATCTATCAAGCAGTACAAAAGTTAAGATTGAACAAGATTCAGAATATTCTGCTACTAATCGCCTAGGTAAAAATATTGCTGTAGGTATTAGAGAACACGCAATGGGAGCGATAGCGAATGGAATCGCTTTGCATAAAGGATTCAATGTCATTTGTTCTACGTTTTTGACGTTTTCGAATTATCTTTTGCCGGCAATTCGTATGGCATCAATAATGCATTTACCAATTATGTTCACTTTTTCTCATTCGTCAATCTATGATACTCCAGATGGGATCACTCATCTACCAGTGGAGCAACTTGATCAGCTTAGGTTGACCCCAAATTTATTAGTATGCAGACCTTTTAATAGCGCGGAGATTTATCAGTCATATAATTGGCTTTTTACTCGTAATCAACCAGTGTGCCTGTGTCTATCTCGTGGAGATATAGAATATTGTCCGTCAAATTATGAAGTCATCAAAGGTGGGTATAGATTATTTATTGATAACTCAACCGATGGATACATTCTTTCGTCAGGAAGTGAAATACCCCTCGCGATTGAAGTGATGGATAAATTGGAGGGTAAATACAATCTTAACGTTGTCAGTATGTTGAGTATTGAAATATTTGAAGAGCAAACGACTAGATATAAAAATTCTATACTCTCTAAACCTATATTTGTAATAGAGAGTAGTACGGCAGTGAAATATTTGAAATATACAAATGAAGATAGAATATTTGCAATCAAGGAATTTGGATCGACTGGAGATGAAGCTAATTTAAAGAAAAAATATGGTTTTACTTCCAATACAATTGCGAAAAAAATATTAAAAATATTAGATAATATCAAACATAAATGAAGTAATAAAAAATTTTAAAAATGATGAATAATTATTTAATTTTCTCACAATATACTATTGTAAGGTATATCCTTACATCTAGAGAGATAGTTCTATGCTCTAAAAAAATCGTAATATTTGTTCTAATATTGATTATCAATATTATTACTTAGATGATTTGCGATTTCGAGTGTAAAAAACGTCTCTCTTTTTTAATTCAATTTTAATCAGAATTTGAGCTAAAATATGA
The DNA here is from genome assembly GCA_944377305.1 of uncultured Clostridia bacterium. Taxonomy (GTDB): domain Bacteria; phylum Bacillota; class Clostridia; order Christensenellales; family UBA1242; genus Onthoplasma. The sequence goes on along the minus strand of CALWEL010000006.1, from coordinate 20,748 downwards.
TTTAAATGATAATTTTTTTTTTATAAAAAAAAATATATAGAATCCTCAGTAGATAGAAATCCTTGTTGGTAAAACAGCTGTAAAAAAACAACACTTCCGTGTTGTTTTTTGATATTAACGTTTGCTAAATTGAGGAGCCTTACGTGCTTTCTTGAGACCATATTTTTTTCGTTCTTTCTTTCTTGCATCTCGAGTAACTAAGCCCGCTTTTTTCAATTCAGGACGAAGTTCAGGTCTGAACTCGATCAATGCACGAGTGATACCGTGACGCAATGCACCTGCTTGACCTGATTTTCCACCACCATAAATATTTGCTACAATATCAACACTATTAATAGTATCAGTCAATGCTAGAGGTTGACGAACAATTGCTTTCAATGTGTCAAGGTCGAAATATTCATCCAATTTCATTCCGTTGACAGTGATCTCCCCCCTACCAGTAGTTATTCTGACACGTGCTACAGAACATTTTCTTCTACCGGTGCCTAAAAATTCTTGGGCTTTTGCTTTGCTAGTTTTTGTTTTTGAAGATTTTTTAGTTTTGGTTTCACTAGTTGTTGGAGATTTGGTCTCTTTAGCTTTCTTAACCTCAGTTTTTTCAACTTTTTCTATAGGTTTTTTAGTCGTTTTCTTTACTTCTTTGATTTCTTCACTCATTAATTATTACCTCCGTTCCAAACTTCTGGTTTTTGTGCTTGATTTTCGTGCTCAGCACCTTTATAGATATGAACGTGTTTTGCCATCTTTCTACCTAGTGAATTTTTTGGAAGCATACCTTTGATTGCACGAAGTAGAGCGACATCACTATGATCTTTCATCATAGTCTTATATTGAGTTAAGTGCAATCCAGATTGATAACCTGAATATCTTTTAAAATATTTTTGTTCTTCCTTTTTGTCTGTCAAAACAAGCTTATCGCTGTTTAAAATAATAACGTTGTCTCCACAGTCTACATTTGGAGTAAAAGTAGGTTTGTGTTTGCCACGAAGCAATTTGGCAGCTTCGCTAGCGACACGACCCAAAGCTTTTCCTTCAGCATCAATGATGTACCATTTTTTTTCAACTGTGGCAGGCTTTGCCATAATTGTTTTCATAATTCTCTCCTTAAATAAATTAGCCCTTATTTCGCGTTCAGGCTACGATAAGATTTCAATTCTTCCGTGTGGCAAAAGAATCAAATCTTTGAGCAATACTTTTTTAGTATATAAAAAAATAAATTGATTGTCAATAGAATTTGATAAAATAATTGTAATATAACGCAATAATAATCTAAAGTGGGGTTTGTTTATGTACTATATCACAATATTCAATAATAAAATTTTAAATAATTATCAAAATTATTAAATTAGCTATATTGACAGGGTAATGATAGGGTGATATACTACGACTAATTTGGGGGCAAGACGTGAGGAAATTGAATGATTTAGATAATGATTACATTACATTAACTTCAAGAATTTATTTGAATTATCCACAAGAAAAAATTTTAAAAGATTTTGTTTATCTTGCAGAGTTGGGGCAGATAAATGCGATAATTTATTACTATCAAATGCGTGGGAGATCAAAATTAAAACTCAGGATGAATAGAAAAATTGAAACGTATATTGATAAAAAGACGATTGCTACCTATTTTGAGAAATATGCATATTTCAACAAATTATCTGCGGAAATAAGGCTATTAAAAGATAAAAAAACATTTGAATTAATTAGTTTATATAACAACAAAAGCAGAGAGTTGGCAGAATTAAGAGATGAATTAGAAAATAATTATCAGAAATGTCCTAATGAGATAAAAAGTTTGGAGAAAAAGTTTTTGATCAAACAAATGGAATGTGAATTGATCACTGCAGAATTAAGGGGATCTGAATTTGTAAAAATACTCAAAGATATCTGTAAAACGGCAGAAATGAAGTTGAATTCGCCATATATCAATTTTTCAGATCGTTTGACAATTTTGCTACAATTGAAAACAATATATTCAAAATATGGAGTAATTTTAGATGGTAAGTGGAATGAAAAATTGCTCGTAGATTTTGGTAGAAAGATCAAATCAGCATACGAAAAAAATCCTGATGATATTGATATAAAATATGCTTTTGCAAAATATGCTTTGGAAGTGAATTCAAGTTGTTTAAATAGGATTTTGGCAAACAAAATTTTTGAGGAATTGGCAAATCGAAATTTTAGTGAAAAATTATCTAAATATATTGAAAAAAAGATAAAAAAATCGAAAAATATCGGCAAAAACATAGAATATACTTCTCTGATATAATAGTACGATTATTTTTTTAAAATATATGAAGTAATTAATTCTCTAAATAATTGCTAATTCAAAGATGTCGACTCATCAACTATAGAAAGTTCAATCTATTTGAAGTTGATTTATTATAATAAAATTATAATTTGAAATCATCAACGAATATATATTCTAGCAATTAATTTTGCTTAATTATGCTAGAATTGATAAAAAATGAGACTAGTGTCTCATCTTTTTATATTTTTATTTAATATTATGTTCTTTTGCTGGCAATCAATTGAAAACAATTAAATCATTTTTTCCATTATAGTCAAAGCTTTTTTGTCTTGACTAGAAGTGCTTGGATCAATCAGCATCTCTTTTATTTTCAATCTAATTTGTTCCTTTTCAAGTAAATCTAAATTAGATAATATTCCATTTACTAATTTTTCAGAACTAGTTTTAAATTTTTCTTTGTCTTTGTCCATATTGTAAGCATCAATTATTGTTTTGAATGAAGATAAGGCTATAGTAAATTTTTCATCTAGACTATATACCCTTTGATTTTCAGCATCTTGAAGTATTTGTTGATTCAATTGATTTTTCTTTTCCTGATTGCGGAGAGAAATGATTGTTAAGATTGCACCAAGTACAGTGAATGCTACACTCCATATAGAATTGCTGACAAATATTGATTTGGCATCACTATTGGTAGCTATTAAATTACATATTATGCTAAATCCTTCAGAAAAATTAACATTCAATTCATTAGTGGCGATGATTGCTTCAACTATTAGCATAGCAAGTTCGTTTAATAATATTGACCAAAGAATTACCCAAAGATATGCGATCCAATTAAGCTTGTAGAATTTTCTATAAGCGAGGAGAGCAAGCACTGCACTAATTGCAGACACCAGAGTGGAAAATACTCCCAATTGATACATTAATCCCCAAATAATAGCACCTGCAATGCAGACTGCAAGGCTTATGAAGAGAGCAATAAGCATAGATTTTTTAGCTTGTTTATTCATATATACTCCTAAAAAATTTGAATTTGAAAATATATTTAAAATATAACTTTCAATAATCAATTCTAATACAAAAAACAATCAAAAGTCAATTGTTTATAACAATCTAAAATTTATACTCTAATTAGTCTAACGACAAAAGGCAGACTAATTGTTAAATTTTTGTCTTCAGCATAAACATCAACAAAATTCTTGATTTTCTTCATAATTACTTTTGTATATTCAAACTTTGTCGTCATGTCGTTTATAATCTTGTATTTATCATAGAAATCTTTTAGAGTAAAAACTGTTCCTTTTGATAAATTCTTGATATCCTTTGCGATTTCATTACATATAATTTTGTCTATCATAATTTCTCCATTAAAGTGATTATAATCACACTGATTATATTTGTCAATATGATATCAATATTATTCAGAAGATATATTTAAGCCGACAAAAAAACAATTCGTTTACATAGTTCAGATCTTCGAAATTCACTGATTCAAAAATTTTATGATGACTCTTAAATACTTTAGTTGCATCATTTGAAATAGAAAGTAGGTGGCAAAAAATTTATAGATAATCGACTTGGAACAAATACAAATATTCAGGCTTTGCGGTGTGAGTAGATTTGAAAGTTTTGAAAATTGTTTTTTTCAGATCTTTCAAATTGAGCCGATTTGCCCCAACTTCAAGCATTGTGCCCACAATGTTTCGTACCATTTTATATAGGAATCCGTTGCCTGTGATATAGAAATAGAGATACGGACCGACTCTTTTCAATTTCGCATTATAAATCGTACGAACATTTGATTCGTTTTGCGCATTGCTTGCACGAAAGCCTAAAAAATCGTGCGTACCGCGAAGAAGTCGGATAAATTTTTTCATTTTTCTAATATCAATATTTGGATCAACTCTTAAAGCATCGGTGAAGAGTGGCATTTCTATGTTGGATAGATACATTTTATATAGATAAGTTTTCTTTTTTGCCGAAAATCGTGCGTGCAAATTGCTATGCTCAATGGACAACACTTTTATACTATTCGGTAGAAGAGCGTTTAATGAATTTTTGATTTTTCCCATATTGAAATCTCTCTCACAGTCAAAATGTACAGGTTGAAAATATGCAGAGACCTTAGCATCCGTCCTTCCGCTTGCTGTACATTTTATATTTTCCTTTAGTAAAAAGGTCAATTTATCTTCAAGCACTTCTTGAATGCTGTTTGAATTCTTTTGACGTTGCCAGCCCGAAAATTCTCTTCCATTATAAGTAATTATCATTAGATATCTCATATATTTATTATAACATATTTGAAAATTATCGCAAACATTTGCCAAATTAAAAAACTTGTTTTATACTAAACTTGAGGGGAAATTATGAAAAAGTTGACAGTAGATGGAAATTTCGTTGCATCTAACATTGCATATATGTTCAACGATGTGGCGTGTATATATCCAATTACGCCTAGTAGCCCTATGGCGGAAAATTGCGATCAGTTTGCTTATGAAAACAAGCAAAATATTTTTGGCAACAAGTTGTATATAACGCAAATGCAGAGCGAGGCAGGCGTTGCGGGTGCAGTGCACGGAAGTCTGATGGCGGGGGCTAAGACGACCACATTTACATCCAGTCAAGGTCTGATGCTGATGCTTCCAAATATGTACAAAATTGCAGGCGAAGGGCTACCCACGGTCTTTTACGTAGCTGCTAGGACTGTGGCGACTCAGGCCCTCAGCATCTTTTGCGACTATAGTGATATATATGCTTGTCTGAAGACGGGATTTAATATCATAAATTGCTCAAGCGTGCAGGAAGTGAATGATATTGCTATAGCGACAGAACTTGCGAGTATGAAGTCACGTACGCCATTCATTTGTTTCTTTGACGGATTTAGGACCAGTCACGAATTGAATACAGTTTATGTATCCGAATTGGATGATGTGAAAAAGGTAGTAGACTACAACGATATTGCAGAATTTAAAAAGCGTGCGATGAATAATTTCGAGCCATTTTCGGCAGGAACAAATCAAAACCCAGATGTGTATATGCAGAGTAGAGTGCGCGCACTGGATAGATATAGAGACGTTATAGACATTGTCAAATCTTCGCTAAAGAAACAAAGCGAGATTACTAATAGGATATATGATACGATAGAGTATTATGGAGATGCGAACGCTCGCGATGTAGTGGTGGCTATAGGCACCGCAGCAGATGTGCTGACTTTGGCAAAAAAACAATACAAAGGCAAAGCTGGGATAATAAAGGTAAGACTACTGAAACCATTTGATGAAAAGACATTTATAGAAAAATTACCAAAACAAGTACGCAATATAACGATACTGGAGCGAAATTTAGATGTAAACGGTGTGGACTCCTTGACGAGTTTTGTGCTATCTGCTCTTCAAAAAAATAAGATTAATGCAAAGACATATACGGGATCTTATGGTTTGGGCGGAAAAGAATTTACTCCAGATATGGCAATGAGCGTATTTGACAATATGTTACATAAGAAAAAAGAATTTTTCACGCTCGGAGTGTATGACAATGTCACCCAAACTAACCTAGAAGTGAAAGACAGATTCGTAGATGACATTTCAGATTTCAGTATGCGAGTGTACGGACTGGGTAGTGACGGAAGTGTTAGTTCAGTGAAAAACATAATCAAAATTTTGGGTGAAGAAACCACTAGTTATATGCAGGGATATTTTGATTATGATTCCAAAAAATCAGGAAGTCTCACCATATCACATTTGAGGAGTTCATTTTTGCCTATAATTGCACCTTTCAATCCAAGAAAGGTTGATTTTGTTATGAACAACAATGTAGGTTACATTGAAAAATATGATTTGACAGACTGCTTGAAAGATAATGGCACAATGCTGATCAATTCAAATTATTCGTTTGAAATGCTTGATAAAAAAATGCCAAACAAAATTAAGATGGATCTAATTGAAAAGCATATTAAATTATATTCCATTGATGCAAACGAGATCGCCCACGCAAGCGGACTGGGCGGGAAGATAAATACAATTATGCAGACAGCGATGTTTTATATTTCAAAAATACTACCAGAAGATGTGGCGATGAAAAATATTCAATCATCAATTATCAAGACCTATTCAAAGAAAGGGGACAAGATTGTCAAGGCCAATCTATCCGCCATTGAAAACATACAGGATAAAGTACAAAAGATTGATTGCACCCGCTTCACCTTAAACGATGCATTGGCGTGCAAAGTGCGACAATCTGATTATTATGAAGATGTCATAGTGCCAACTAGCAATCAGGAAGGAGATGAAATTCCAGTCAGCAAATTTAGTGAAGATGGCAGGATGCCTACAGATACGGCGAAATTCGAAAAACGCGCCCTAGCGACTGAAATGCCAAATTGGATCAGCGAAAAATGTATTCAATGTGGTAGGTGTACGCTTATGTGCCCGCACGCAGCTATCCGTCCTGTAATTTTTGACCCTAAGCACAAAGTGCCAAAAACATTCACGAGTAGAAAGGCCTTTGTTTGCGAGGGAAATTATCGTATGCAAGTGAATACGCTCGATTGCACAGGTTGCGGAGTGTGTAGCGAAGTCTGTCCTGTGAAGGCGCTGATTATGACGGAAAGTGAGAAGATCAGAGACAAAGAGATCGCAAATGAAGAATTTATGCTCACTCTTCCTATAATTACACCATTTACTCCAAATACGGTGAAAGGAGTGCAATTCAAACGTCCATATTTTGAATTCAGTGGTGCGTGTGCAGGTTGCGGAGAGACTCCGTATATCAAACTAGCTACACAACTTTTTGGCGATAGAATGTTGATTGCCAATGCGACAGGGTGCTCAAGCATTTACGGAGGGACATTCCCGACCTGTCCGTACAGCAAGGACAAGGATGGCTTCGGTCCTACTTGGGCAAATTCTTTATTTGAAGACAATGCAGAATTTGGTTATGGGATAGCGGTGGCGAAAAAGAACGAGCGAAAAAATTTCATAGCACATTTAAAGACGAAAAAATTTAGCAAAAAGCTAGAAGATATGTTGGCACCTTTCATCAAAAATACTGAAAATCACGAATATAACAAACAATTGGTTCTTGATTTGAAGAAGTACAAAAAGGGGCATATTCTGCGCGGAGATGATAGTTATATTTATGACAATTTATCATTGATCACCAGCCCTAGCATTTGGATAATTGGTGGGGATGGTTGGGCGTACGACATTGGATTTGGCGGGTTAGATCATGTGGTGGCTAGCGGTGAGAATGTAAATATTTTGGTGTTGGACACTGAAGTGTATTCAAACACGGGCGGACAGACCAGCAAATCAACTCCTAGGGGTGCGAGTGCGAAGTTCAATATGATGGGCAAATCGACAAAGAAAAAAGATTTGGCAAGCATATTGATGACATACAAAGATGTGTATGTTGCCACAGTGGCAATGGGCGCAAATCCTGATCAGTGCGTGAGTGCATTCGTCGAAGCGGAGAAGTATGACGGACCGAGTGTGATCATAGCATACGCGCCTTGTATAAATCACGGCTATGATATGCGTTATAGCGAAAATCATTCATTCAATTCGGTAAAGAGTGGATACAATACATTATTTAGATACAATCCAAACAATGATGAACCGATGCATATAGATAGTTTTGATCCTACAATGAATTATCGTGATTATGTTGAGACGGAAAACAGATTTTCAATCCTAGAAAAAGTGAACAAAGCGAACAAAAATAAATTGTTGAAACAAAGTGAACAAGATGCAATCAATAGGAGAAAATCTTATAAAAATCAAGAAAAATTTGACAATAAAAAATAATTAAAAATTTTGAAATAATTAAAAAATTTTCATTATAATTTTATAATATTTTTAATAGAAATAAATTTATTAGTAAATACATATATGAATAAATATTGAAAAATATTTATATAGTCTATATTATATTTAAAATAATATTATTTTCTTATATTTGTATCATTATAAATAATATTCTTATTAATTAGATATATTATTATTAAAAAGATGAATGTAAATTTACAATTAAAATCAAAAAAATTTTAAAAATATTAAAAAAATATATAAAAATATGCGATTTTTAATGAAGAAAATGACAAAAAAATAAATTTTCTTCATTTTTTAATTTTGCTAAATCTTTATTCTTATTTTGAAATATTCTTGACATATAATTCTCCTTTTGATATTATATAAATAACTCCCTTGAGGTCTTAAATGACAGAACCGCAATGCAGTAGGTTCCAGATAAGGGAAGACAGGAGTTTTAATGGATAGCCCTTATCAAAACACCACTTTCATAGTGGTGTTATTTTTTACATTAAATTCTAATATAAAAAGTGCTATTTAAACAATGCAATTGACTTTTCGTGATAAATCATTTTCAAATTCATACCTATAATATAAATCATCTTTTTTGCTGATTTTTTGCTGATAAATATTTAATTTTCTCTATTATTTTTATTGCAATATCAAAAATAAATTGATTTTATAAATTAATTTTAACATATAATTTTTGACAGTTTATAGATGTATAAAATTTAATTATTATGCTTTATGAAGACGAATTAAAAATATGAATTTCATCTATTATTTATCAAAAATTGTAAAATCATTTTTATAATTTTGAAAAATATTTGTAAAAATAAAAAAAATTTGATATAATTAATTTGTTTATACTTAAAAGGAAAAATTATGGAATTACAAAAACAATTAGCATACGAATTTAATCTAAAAGAAGTCTATGCAGAGAACATTATCAATTTGATAGACGAAGGCAACACTATACCTTTCATCGCGCGCTATAGGAAAGAGATGCACGGAGCGTGTGATGATCAGGTATTGCGCGATTTTGCGGATAGGTTAAACTATTTACGCAATTTGAACAAAGAAAAAGAAAAAGTGGAAAAAGTCATCCGTGAGCAAGAAAAATGGACGCCAGAGATTGAAAAGGCATTAGCCGATGCACTCACGCTGACAGAAGTGGAAGATATATATAGACCATACAAGCCAAAGAGAAAGACGCGTGCCACAGTTGCTATAGCAAAGGGATTGGAGCCATTGGCAGATATCATTATGGCGCAAGATCTCAATAAACCCGCGCTTGAATACGCTAGTGAATATGTTGACGAAGAAAAGGGCGTGAAGTCGGCAGAAGAAGCGCTTGCAGGCGCGAAGGATATTATTGCAGAGCGAATAAGTGATGATGCAAATTTAAGGAAAACTTTGCGTGAAATAATTGCAAAGAAAGCGCAAATCAAAGCTGTTTGGGATGAGACGGCGGACGAAAACAAGACCTATGAAAATTACAAAGATTTTTCAGGCGAAGTGGCGAAAATTCCAAGTCATAGGATATTAGCACTCAATCGTGGAGAAAAAGAAAAATGTTTGAAAGTCAGTGTTGAAATCAATCCAAAACTCACCATAACTGAAATAGAGAAAGTATACAAAAAGGCTTGCGAATATACAAATGAAATTATGGATGAAACCATATTGGATAGTTATGATAGATTGTTGTTCCCATCACTTGAGCGAGAGTGTAGGACGGCGCTGACAGATAGGGCAAATGAGCAAGCAATTAAGATGTTTGAATTGAATTTGAAACCACTTTTGTTGCAAGCTCCGTTGAAAAATAATGTGATTATGGGTTACGATCCAGGATATTACAATGGATGCAAGATTGCGGTGATAGACCAAAAAGGTGATGTGCTAGATACGGCAGTAGTTTATCCTACTCCGCCACAAAACAAGGTGGAAGAAGCGAAGAAAAAACTCACAGATATGATAGTGAAAAACAATGTAGATATCATAGCGATAGGCAATGGAACTGCCAGCAAGGAAAGTGAAATATTGGTGGCAGATTTGATCAAAACTTGTCCAAGGAAAGTAAGCTATGCAATGGTGAACGAAGCGGGAGCGTCCGTTTATAGTGCGTCAAAGTTGGCGGCAAAGGAATTTCCAGATTATGATGTAAACTTGCGTAGCGCGGTGTCTATTGCGCGAAGATTGCAAGATCCGCTTGCCGAACTCATCAAAATTGATGTGAAGTCAATAGGTGTGGGGCAATATCAGCACGATATGCCACAAAATAGATTGACAGAAGTGCTCAACAATACGGTAGAAGACTGCGTCAATAGTGTTGGTGTAGACTTGAACACAGCGTCCGTCAGCTTGCTTTCGTATGTGTCTGGAATATCAGGCAGTTTAGCTGAAAATATTGTTGATTATCGCTCGCAAGTAAAGCATATCAACAATAGGAATGAATTGATGAAAGTGAAGAAAATGGGGCCAAAGGCATACGAACAATGTGCAGGATTCTTGCGAATTACGGATGGAGATAATATTTTGGACAACACCGCTGTGCATCCAGAGAGCTATGAGGCTGTGGAAAAATTGTTGAAAATATTTAATCTCACCGATTCTCAAATCAAAGAGGGTGGATTGACACTTTTGCCATCCCTGATTGAAAACAAAGGAGAAAGTCGGGTGGCGGAGGAAATCGGAGTCGGTGTACCTACGCTAAAAGATATTGTAGCAGAATTATTGAAACCAGGTCGTGATATTCGTGAGAATATGCCTCTTCCAGAACTTAGAAGTGATATTTTATCTATGGAAGACCTGAAGCCAGATATGGTTCTAGATGGAGTGGTTAGAAATGTCATTGATTTCGGAGCATTCGTAGATATCGGAGTCCATCAAGATGGCTTGGTTCACATCTCTCAAATCAGCAATTCATACATTTCTCATCCTAGCGAGGTGTTGACCGTTGGTCAAAAAGTAAAAGTAAAAGTCCTTTCAGTCGACTTGCAGAAAAAACGTATATCTCTTACAATGAAAGGAATAGATTAATTATAAGTTTAATAAAAATCAATATGTTCTCTCATTTGTATGTACCAATTCATATCATAATGAGAGATTTTTTATTAAATTAACATTATTAAATATTTTTGTACAAAATCCTTTATTTTTGTACAAAAATATTTGACTTGAAGAAGAAATAGTGATATTTTAAGTAAGTACGGGCAAAAGCAAGGGGAGTAAAATGAAAAAAACAATAAAATATGAGGATATTGTGGTACACAATTATTATGTTATGGGCAAAATGAGAGAATTAGGAATTACCGAACAGTATACGGGGTATTATTTTCTGGTAGATATTTTGGATCAATTGATAAATGAATCAAAAGTGGTACGATCTTTTTCGCGTGAAGTGTATCCAATGCTTGCAAAAAAATATAATAAAAATGATTGTACTATTGAACGAGACATACGCAATATTATCAATGTTTTGTGGGATTATAGATTAAAAAATAAACTCGCAAAATTTTGGCTAAGGGATGAAAAACCTAGCTGTTGCGAATTTATATATATAATTAAAAATTATTTAGTTAATGATATTGCTTAGTGGTCAAAATATATGCTTTGATCACTCTGATTTTGTTTAATGTACTGTTGTTTGAAAGTTGGTATTGTACACGTGATTTTATTAGGTCTGTGTTGCACATTTTGAATAATTTATTGATTCCATAACATATTGTGCGCTCACCTATATTAAATCTTTTTTCTACAAGCGATAGTGCGGTGCGAAAAGCTTCGATACTATCTGTATCATTTTTCAACATATATACAAGGATCATAGTCAAATATTCAAATGAGTTGTATCTTTCATTCATTCCTAAAGTTGAAATGCAAACTTTTACTTTATTGGTAAGCAAATCAATAGGCATTTTGGTAAAATCACTTAGCATAAAAAAATTATAAAACATTATTTTACAAAAATCAAATATTTTGTACAAAATTATGATGAAATTTTACTACAAATTATATTTAGAATAATCTATACATTAATTATATCATAAATTAAATGAAGCATAAATTGATGAAAAAATTGAATAATTACCAAATTTAATATTGAAGTAATATTTATTAAATTTTTTTAGTTTTATTTGACAATTAAGGCATAATTATATACAATTATTACTGAACAGGGGTATATATGGTAAAAAAACGATTAAGCGGACAAACAATCGCTATTATTATATTATCTATATTATTGTTATTGACTGCTTGTTTTGGTGGAGTATATGCCTATTATAGTACTACTACTAGTAAAGTATCAGGAAGAATCGTGATGGCGAATCTTAATATCAGTTTGCAAGCAGGAGAAGGAGCGAGCGCTTCGAGTGAAATTTTGGTGTCTAATGGTGTATTTGTACCTGGTCAACCTCTAGAGAACACTCCGTTGATAGTGGTCAATGAATCTAACACGCCTATCTATCTCTCTATAATATACAAGGTTAATGCCTCTGATATTGATACAGGGGAGCCTCTAGAAAATTATGACGATACGAAGCCATTGATCAACATTGGCTTGGATGAGGATAGCATTTGGTATGATTATTTGTTTGTAACATCCAATGGGGATTGTGAAGAGGTGAGATATAGGTGTTTAATTACCAAGACAGCACGACTTGCCACTGAAACAAATGAGTATATTACAGTCATTGAGGAGAATGCCTTATCAATACCTAGTAGTTGGGGTAATGAATTTCAAAATATGCAAATAAGTTTTTTGTTTCAAGCTTTTGCAATTGGTGCTGGTACTTTCAATTTTTCAAGCGAAGACAGTCTAGACGATAGATGTCAAGAGATTATGAGTGCAATATATAAGGCGTATGAAGGGAAAATCAATATTTAATCCACAATTTTGTGGATTTTTTCATAAAAAATTGAAAAATTATATAGTTTATTAGTTTCACAATAAGATTCATTTTGATCAATATAAATAATTTTAATTTGTGATAAAAATAAAAACAAATAATTGATTGGTAGTTAAAAATTTTCTAATAGATAAACTATTTTTTTATGTACAAGTTGAGTTATTATTTTTTAATTTTAGCATAGATTATTTTATGAGTAAAATATGGATAGTGATGATAATATCCAGTCTATGTGCATTAGCTGTTTTTTCTCCGACCGAAGTCGTGGGAACTATGATGGAAGCAGCAAAGATGGGAGTCACAATGTGCATAGAATTCATAGGTATCTATGCGGTATGGATGGGTATAATGCAGGTGATGGATGATTGCAAACTCAGTCACAAACTATCCAAAATTTTATCACGACCAGTTCAATACATTTTTGGCAAAACGGATGCTGAGACTGAAAAGAATATATGCCTCAATATTGCTTCAAATATCATAGGCATCGGCAGTGCTGCCACTCCGTATGGTATAAAAGCAATGCAAGGGTTAGACAAAGGGGACAAGCGTGCTACTCGCGCTATGATAATGCTTGTCGTGATCAATTCTACAGGTATTCAATTATTACCCACTACGGTAATTGGTATGCGTGCAATGGCTGGAAGTATTAGCCCAAGTTGCATTCTTTGGCCAACTATTGTCTCTACTTTCTTACCCACGATTTTAGGGATATTGTTAGTAGCAGTGATCTATAGAAGGCGGAAGAAAAATGGCTGATCTTTTTATTCCTATTTTAATAGCGTTTATTATGATTTTTGCTCTTATAAAAGGGGTGGACGCTTATTCGGCATTTGTAAATGGAGCAAAGGGAGCACTTCCGCTTATGGCATCTTTAATGCCGTATATTATTGCAATGTTCGTTGCTGTAGAACTCTTTAGAAATAGCGGCCTAAGTGCATATTTATGCAATTTTCTTTCTCCATTATTTCGGGCGATCGGTATTCCACCAGAAGTGTGCGAATTGACTTTGATTCGACCTTTTAGTTCAAACGCGGCGTACGTGCTTTTGCGAGATATATTTTCGACTTATGGAGTGGATAGCTATATAGGTAAATGTGCTAGCGTGATTATGGGTAGCAGTGATACGATATTTTATGTCAGTAGTATTTATTTTGCGTCCACTAGCGTAAAGAAAACTTTACTTACAATTCCTATAGCATTGATTTGTAATGTTGCTTGTGCGATAATAGCGTGCTTCTGTTGTCGTTTTATTTGATAGAAAAGGCTTGCATTTATTTGCCTTTTAGTGTATAATAAATCTATGAAAATTTTGAAAATCGTTTTGCTATTTATCGTTCTGGTAGTCGTGTTTAGCGTTTGCTATCAGTGTGGATTTATAGGTTAAAATTCTTGCTAGAGCAAGAATTTTTATTCACAATAATTTTCATATTTAGGAGAATTATGGAAGAATATTGGCACGTGATATTAGAAGCATTAATAGATACGGCAAAATTATTGCCGATTCTTTTTGTGGTATACTATTTGATCGAACTTATTGAATTTAAATATGCTATAAAATTTCAAAACAACAAATTGTTGAAAGGCAAGGCAAGTCCAGTAATAGGTGCTGTGATAGGATGTGTTCCTCAGTGTGGATTTTCAGTAGTGACCACAGATTTATATACAAAACGTACAGTGTCCATTGGAGCTTTGTTGGCAGTATACATCGCAACTAGTGATGAGGCTATTCCATTAATGATATCTGAGCCGAATAGCATTCCTTGGTTATTGGCGCTGATTGGAGTGAAAATAGCATTTGCTATAATCGTGGGCTACTTATCAATATGGTTGTACAACTTGATATTCAAAAGATCCAAGGGAATAGTAAATGGAGATGCCGATCAAGCACAGGACTCTGATTTGCCAAAAGAACACGAAGAAAAAACAAATCCTAATTCTATATCAAATGACAATCATTTAGATCAAGATGGTCATATTCATAATGAGGATGTTCATTCAGATGATTCGCTAGAAAAAACAATAGTGCAAGAACCTCACGGTGGATGTTGTCATCATCACGTTAGGAGCAAATCGTTTGATTGGTTGCATCCGCTATTGCATTGCTTGAAAATAAGTGCATTTATTTTAATAATTAATATAATTTTCGGTTGCATCACTCATATATGGATAGGAGAAGAAGCTCTCACCGACTTTTTGACACAAAGCATATTCTTGCAACCTTTGCTTGCGGTATTGATTGGGCTAATACCAAATTGTGCATCAAGTGTGGTGTTGACACAACTATTCTTGATGGGAGGACTATCATTTGGAGCGCTGGTGGCTGGGTTATGTGTGAATGCAGGGTTAGGATTAATTATATTGTTTAAACAAAACAAAAATTGGAAAGAAAACATTTTTATTATTGCTATGTTAATCATACCTAGCTTGATATTAGGATATTCATTAAATTTTATTTAGAAATTCAACATAAAGGATCGAGGAAACTCGATTTTTTTCAAAAATTTTTTGAATTGATGAAAAATAAAACAGATTAATGAATCTTTATCTTTTCGTCTGAAAAAGTTTTTATATTTTTTTTGAGTATCAATTTTTGTATAAATCCAAAATTACAGAGGATACTAACTCTGGAGGAGATATGGAAAAACAAGATTTAGATTTGCTCAATAGAATTTATCAAGATGCAAGAATAGGAATGCAGTCTATTGATAAAGTATTGAAAAAGTCAACCAATGAAAATTTAAATAAATTACTTAGAAAACAATTTGAGGAATATTCAAAATTTGCGGATAGATGTGACACGATTGCAATGAATGCAGATGAAGAAATAAAGGACAATAGCACATTCAAAAAGTTTAAACAAACTGCAATGATATATTTTTCGTTGTGGACAGATAAATCAAATAGACATATTGTAGAGATGATGATAACAGGCACGGTGATGGGGATTATAGATTGTATAAAAGCAAAAAATGATATCATCGCAAAGGATGAAAACATTAATCAATTGGTTGTAGAATTTTTAAAAATGCAAGAAGATTTTTACGAAAAACTAAAAAAACTACTTAGCAAGGTTTAACTTTCAAATAAAAGGAGATTATATGAACGAAGAGGTCATCGCATATATTGAATATTTGTCAAAGTTGGAAGAGATCAAAAGACCATTAATGCCAAGAATAGATGTTTCAGCATATACTGACAATGAATACCTCACAGCAATTTATGAGATCATACACGACTTTGAAAATATAGATGATTATGATCTTACATTGCGACATTTGAAAGGAGAGTAATGGAAGTTAATCGGGGAGATGTTTATTATGCTGATCTAAGTCCGGTTGTCGGAAGCGAGCAGGGCGGAGTACGTCCAGTTTTGGTCGTGCAAAATGATGTCGGCAATAGATATAGCCCTACAGTCATCATTGCAGCTATTACTAGTCAGCTAAGCAAGGCAAAACTTCCTACGCATATAGAATTGGGAAAAGAATACGGGTTGGAGAAAGATAGCGTGGTTTTATTAGAACAAATAAGGACATTAGACAAGAGAAGATTGAAAGAAAAAGTATGCACGATAGATAATATCACTATGCAAAAAGTTGATATTGCGATTATGATCAGCTTAGGGATAACTGCCTAGCTTCAAACAGAGAATTTTAAATATTTTAACCAGATATTATATATAATTTTATATACAAAAATCAAAAAAATCTAAAAATTTTTTCATTAAATTCGAATAATCCGAACAATTAATTTTTGATAATGTCGAATTTGTTTTCATTTTCCTTTACTTTATATCATTTTTGTGATAATATATACAATATAATCTAATAGGTTAATAAAAGGTTTAGATGACAGAACAACAATTAAATGAACTTAGTATATTTGCACTTAGAGAGCTTGCTAGACGTACTGGTGTGTATGCTCCAACGAGCAAGAAGAAGGGCGAATTAATTAGAGAAATTATTGATATTAGCGAAGGGAAGAAACAGCCTCACATTGCCAAAACAAAGCAAGGGAGGCCACCTAAAGATATAGGATATTCGTTCGCTGATATTTTGATGCCAAAATCTTATATGAATTTTGCGCAAGAGACGAAGACATATACATTCAATCAAAAAAATTCTGATGATCTATCTGACGATATCAAGACAATTTCAGGATATGTGGAATTATTGAATAATAACACTGCTTTTTTATGGAATAGAAGAGATGAAAATTATTCAAAATATTTCATATCTGAAAATTTAGTGGAAAAATATGGGATAAAGACGGGAGACAAATTATTAGTAGAAGTTTCTTCTGCTGAGAATCAGATGATAGTGAAATCAGTGTTTAATATCAATGATATTCCTATAATGAAATATAATCGAGTTAGGAAAAATTATTATGAAGTTGAGCACGTGGAACCGAAACATTCATTAATATTTGATCAAGAAAAATATAATATATTCGACATAAAATTAGGCGAGAGTGTGTATTTGTATGGATCGGACAATAAAGAAAATACTGAGATCATCATTGATTTAATTAATTCTTCTCAAATTCAAAAAAAGATATATATCAATGTTTCAATAGCGGAAAAGAATAAATATTTTTTGAAAAAGTTGAAGAATGCAGAATTATTTATTTCTAGTATAACTGCAGAAATGGATAGTGCGAAGAGGCTGATTGTCATTGCAATTGAACGTGCAAAACATTTGTTTGAGCAAGGCGAAAATGTGTTGATAGCGGTGGATGATGTGCTCTCCTTGTCAGGAATTGATTCAACTGATTTGGTCTTGACCAAGAATTTATTGTCGCTTACAAAATGTGGAAGAAATGCAGGAACGATATCTCTGTTTGCTATTATGCCAGCAGATAGGAATATTAGATTCTTTGAAAAATTAGTGGATAAACGAATCAAAATTGAAAATGACAAACTTATTTTATTGTAAAATAATTGTGGAGGAATAGGAGCAAATTGTCTGCCTATATTTTTTTGTCTAGAGCATTTATAGGCGAAGATCCTAATTTTTTATAAGTGTTTCATTATATTTATTAATAAATTATTTTGAATTTGGAATTCAATCAATATATATCCGTCATTTTTTTATTTGCAACAAAGACCTGAACAAAGCAATTCATTTTTTTATACTTATAATATTAATTGAAAAATTAAATAAAATTGTCTAAAAATTAATTTGTAAAAATATGTCGTTTGTGGTAAAATATATATATTAATATATATTGGGGTATATTTGTGATATATAAGAGGCAAAAGATTTTTATAATAATTTCTATTGTATTATTGTTGCTAACAGTTTTTTCGTTAACAATTTTTGCGAATGCTTATAATGCAATGAATAAAGAGTCTAATGCGGCTAGTGCTCTATATATCTATAATAGAAGTGATTTAGAAGATTTCAGAGATAATGTGAATAATGGTAATAGTTATTCTGGCACTACAATATATCTTGAAAATGACATTACTCTCTCATCTTCTAATTGGGACACCATCGGAGTTGGATATGCGCCATTTAGTGGGACATTTGATGGGCAAGGTCATAAGATTTCAAATTTGCGTTTTGTCTATCACGGAGATACCGAAACCGATCAATGGACTATAGGGCTATTTGGCTATATTTCTGGTGCGACAATAAGAAATCTATGGTTGGATAATTATGATATCTGGTTAGGTCAAGAGGGTACTTATAATTCTGGCACTCATCAGTGGTCCAACTGGAAAGACAACAATAGCTACAGCACTAGTGATTATGTGGGTGGCTTGGTAGGAGAGTGTGCTGGAAGTTGTACCATTAGCAATGTTCTTGCCACCAATGGTAATGTTACGGCGGTAGATTTAGGATTATTTGGAGGACAGAATGCAGGCGGTTTGGTAGGCTGGGCAACTGGTAGTTTGAGATTAAATAACGTTGAAGTGAGATGCAATGTGAAAGCGGTCGCTGACGAGTGGGGAGATCAGGTGACGGCAGGAGGGATGGTAGGAAGAGGATCCGTATCGGCAACAAATTGCTTTTTCAGAGGCTCTATAGCTACAGGAGCGGAAGATAATGACACCGTAGCCAAAGCATCTGTAATAGGTGGAATTCTTGCATTGGTTGATGGTAGTAGGAGTTTTACCAGATGTGCAGCATCTATCTCTTCATATAATATTGGATCTGATTTAGGTGATTTAGGATTCATTGTAGAGGGTATGGCAACTAATACTTATGAAGGATATCAACAAAATAATGCAATATGTGGAGGATCTGTTGTTTATGAGGCTGTTGGAGGACCAGGTCCTGGAGGACAACATCCATTGCGTTTCACAATGAGTGAACCAACTTGGTCATACACTAATTGTATACAGAGTTCAATATCAAGTGTGAGTTATTCTACATTCAACAATATTGGTTGGAATATTTATCAAAATAGTAGTTCAAATATACCTTATACTAATTCTTCAGCGTGGTATATTAATTCTTCAATAAATAGCGGAAATCCAATACAAATGGTTTTTATGCTTTTTGAAGAATTCAAATTGTTATACACAGATGGTGGTACGGCTAGCGTGTCTCCGAGTTCCAATAATGACAATGAATTTTATTATTCACACAGACTGTCATTCAATTCTACATCAAAAAGTTATACATATATCGGTCAAACTTTTACTGCCGAAGAAGATAATGAATATTGCGAGTTTGAGTATTGGAGTGTAAGTGAAAGTGAAAAGACGATCACAGCAATCTTTTCACGATTAACTACAGATGTATTCATAGACAATATAACTTTGGAAGGAGATACCGAATCTAATTTATATATAACTAGTCAAACGGGTAGGACTTGGAGCAAAATTGCTTCAGGTTATACTTATGTAGATTTGGAATATGGAACATATTTTAGATACAATTCTGGAGCCAAAACAATTACTGTTTCATATGTGGACGGAAAGACGGCTACGATTTCTTCTAGTTTATCAGGTTCCAATTCGCAAGCGTATGAAATAGTCGAATGGGAATATTATTATGGAAATGAAAATCCAAAAACTCTACCAACGAATTTAGAATTGAATGATGAAGATTTGCATATTTATCCAGTTTTTGAGATTCGAAAATTCGAAGCACATTTTTATATCACTAGTAATATAAATACAATCAATGATTTGGGTGGTGCACTTTTGACAGAGTCTGGATATGAGTACGATTTGTCTCAATCTTATACTTATGTTTATGGTTCATCTTTGTATTCTTATGGAAATAGTCTTACTCTAGATCAAACGGAAGGATTTTCAGGAATGTACGATTTAGAATTGTATGCCGAAGTTAATCCAGGATACTATTTTTCAAGATTTGAGTATAGCTACAATTATCGCAATTGGTATACGCTTGATAATAATGGCATAACATTGACTGGAGACCTATCTATTCGGGCGGTGTTTACGCCTATTCTATACAATCTGCCATTGTCCTTTATTGCCAATAGTGCGGGGGCGTATAGGACGGATGAGAGTATAGAGTTCACTATTGAATCAACCGATAGAGTCCTATACACCGACATTTCAGATATCCTTTCGGAAAGTGAGAAAGCATACTTAGAATCCGAGGGTAAGGATTTTGGTGCTTGGATAATAGGTATTAAAGACAATATGCTAGTGAAAGATCCTACCTTTACTGTGGATATAACTAGCACCAGTCTGGAGATCAGCAATGGAATAGGGGTATGGACATTCATATATGAAGATATATTGGAAGGTTTGGATGGCAATGACTACTATTGTGTCACAGAGTTGAGGGCT